>CAZCFA010000062.1:0-17766 GCA_964497825.1 uncultured Conexibacter sp. | reverse complement strand
GAAGCCGTCGGCGGTTGCCGCGGGGCCGCCGCCGGTGGTCCGGCCGGCGCCGCCGCCGGTGGCCGGGCCGGCGCCGCCGCCGCAGCCGGCCAGCGCCGCGGCGGCGAGGACCGCCAGGATCGTCGCCGTTCGCCGGGTCGCCGCCATCATCGCCGTCGCCGCGCTACTCAGCGCCGGCGCCGCTGGACGTAGCCGATCCGGGTCGCGCCGAGCATCCTGCTGCCCTCGACGCGAAAGTAGCGGCGCCGCGTCTGGCCCTCGTTGACGGCGACGATGCGCTCCAGCACGAACGCCTGCCCGAGCCCGATCAGGAGCAGGACGAGGTCGAGCCGCAGGCCGTTCTCGGCGCCGGCGAGCCGGGCGACGACCGCCGTCGCGACCGCGACCAGCAACGGAAGCTGCCACAGGGCCCGCGGCTCGCCGCCGCCGAGGTCGGGGGTGAACAGCTGGGTGGCGCGGCCGAGCGCGAGGTGGGCCGAGCGCGGGCCGAGCCAGGCGACCAGCAGCAGCGCGACCGCGGCCACGATCAGCGTCCGCCCGAGGCCGCCGCGGGCACCGGAGGCGGCGACGAGCAGGACCAGCGCCGCCAGCGCGGCGCTGGCCGCGAGCGCGAGCCCCTCGGCGCGCAGGCGATCGCGATAGCTCGGCGGCAACTCAGCGCCCCGGCGGGCTCGGATCCGGTTCCATCGGCCGCGGATCATCGCAAGCGTGGCGACCGGGTCCCGGCGGCGGCGCGCCGGCGGTCGCCGGGCGGCGTCGCGGCGGATAGCCTCTCGCGGTCATGCGCGCCGCCGCGAACCCGGTGATCGAGCGCCGATGAGCGCGGCCCACCCACGGGTCGCGATCGCCGGCTTTCGCGGCGCCGTCGCCGAGTTCCGCGACGACGAGGCGCTGCTCGCGAGCCTCCGCGCGCGCGGCGTCGTCACCACCTGGCAGCCCTGGGACGACGCCGCCTTTCCCTGGAACGAGAACGACCTGATCGTCGCCCGCACCGTCTGGGACTACTCGCTGCGCCACGACGAGTTCATCGGCTGGCTCGACGGCCTCACCGCGCCGGTCGAGAACGACCCCGAGCTGCTGCGCTGGAACAGCGACAAGCGCTACCTCGACGACCTGCTCGAGGAGGGGCTGCCGGTGGTGCCGACGAGCTTCGTCGAGCCCGGCGACGAGCCGCCGCCGATCGACTCCGAGCAGGTGGTCAAGCCGACGATCTCCGCCGGTGGCAGGCTCACCGGCCGCTTCGGCCCCGGCGCCGCCGGCGCGGCGCGGGAGCTGATCGCGGCGATCGGCGCCGCCGGCAAGACCGCGATGGTCCAGCCCTACCTGGCCGCGGTCGAGAGCCACGGCGAGACGGCGGTGGTGATGATCGACGGCGAGGTCAGCCACGTGCTGCGCAAGGGGGCGATCCTCGGTCCCGACGAGGTGGCGCCGGTCCGCGCCGACACGCTCGGGGTCGCCGAGCGCATGTACGACCCCAACCTCGTGCTCGCGGCGGCGGCGAGCGCGGCCGAGATCGATCTCGCCGAGCGGATCCTCGGCGAGGTCCGGCGCCGGTTCGACGTGACGCCGCTCTACGCCCGGGTCGACATGCTGCCCGGACCCGACGGCTCGCCGCTGCTGCTCGAGCTCGAGGCGATCGAGCCCAACCTCTACTTCGAGCAGGCGCCCGAGGCCCCGGAGCTGCTCGCCGACGCGATCGTCCGCCGCGCCCGCAGGGCGCTGACCCGGCGCTCGAGCGCGTCGAGGCGGACGTGAGAGAGCAGGCCGTAGGCCGGCGGCGGGTCGGCGCGGTCGATGTATTCGCCGGTCCAGAACCCGCGCTCGCCGTGCAGCAGCCGGGCGCAGTCGTGCTCGTCCGGGGTCGTGAAGGCGGACTCGAGCAGCTCGGCCGCGGCGGCGTCGGCGCGGCCGCCGACGAGCTCGAGGCGCTCGTCGTCCCACTCCCGCCAGGACCCCGACCCGCGCCCGTAGGACGTGCCGTCGCAGTGGGCGACGAAGCCGGCGGCGGCGAGTTCGCGGGCGCGCTCGACCTCGGCCGCCTGGGCGCTGCGCGAGCCTCCGAACGCCGGCAGGTCCTCGAACAGGTCGGGCCGCAGGCGCCGGGCGAAGCGCTTGACCAGCCGCGCCGAGCGGTAGCCGCGGCGATGCTGGGCGAAGCGGATCTCCGGCTCGCGGGCGCTCGAGCCGACGTAGACCCAGGGGATCCGCGGGTCGCGCCGCCGGCCGGCGGCCGCGGTCAGCTCGATCACGTAGACGCGGGCGGCCACCGCCCCCACTTCGACGGCGCCGCCGCCGCGCCTGCGCGCGACGCCGATCCAGCGCTCCGTCTGGAATCGGTGGTCGCGGCGACCACCGATTCCGGTCAGAGGCCCGGGCCCGGCCGCCTCATACGACCTTGACCACGAGCTTGCCCGTGTTCTTGCCGTCGAACAGCATGTTGAGCGCGTCCGGCAGCCGCTCGAAGCCCTCGACCACGGTCTCCAGCGGCTTGATCTCGCCGCCGTCGATCAGGGCGCCGATCTCGGCCCCCGCCTCGGCCGCGTGGCCGAAGTGGTCGAGGACGATGAAGCCCCGCAGCGTCGCCCGCTGGATCAGCAGGTTGCCGAAGCTGCGCGGGCCGGGCGGCGGCTCGTCCTCGTTGTAGGCCGAGATCAGGCCGCAGAGCGCGATCCGGGCGCGCAGGTTGATCCGCGCGAAGATCGCCTCCATGATCTCGCCGCCGACGTTCTCGAAGTCGACGTCGATGCCGTCGGGGGTCGCCGCCGCGAGCTGCTCGCGCCAGTCGCCGGCCCGG
Source organism: uncultured Conexibacter sp. (assembly GCA_964497825.1). Lineage (GTDB taxonomy): Bacteria > Actinomycetota > Thermoleophilia > Solirubrobacterales > 70-9 > RHKX01. The sequence continues at coordinate 14,972 of CAZCFA010000062.1, read as the reverse complement.
TGGTCGACGGCGGCGTCGAAGCCGAGCTCGCCGGTGATCAGCGCGCACTTCTCGGCGCCGCCGGCGATGCCGACGACGCGGGCGCCGTCGGCCTTGGCGAGCTGGCCGGCGACCGAGCCGACGGCGCCGGCGGCGGCCGAGACGATCACGGTCTCCCCCTGCTTCGGCTTGCCGATCTGCCGCATCCCGACCCAGGCGGTCAGCCCGGTCATCCCGAGCACGCCGAGGTAGGCGCTCGGCGACTCGACGCCGGGCCGCTCGGCGACCGGGATCAACGGCGCGGCGTCGGAGGCGACGACGTACTGCTGCCAGCCCGTCAGCCCCTGGTAGAGCTTGCCCTGCTCGTAGCCGGGGTGGCGCGAGGCGACGCATCGACCGAGGCCGGCGGCGCGGACGACGTCGCCGACCGGGACGACGGGAAGGTAGGTCGGGGTGTCGTTGAGCCAGGCGCGGTTGGTCGGATCGATCGAGATCCACTCGACCCGGATCAGCGCCTCGCCGTCGCCGATCTCGGGCAGGTCCTCGCCGACGAGGTCGAACGTGGTCTCGTCGACGCGGCCGCTGGGCCGCCGGGCGATCAGGAACTTGCGGTTGCGATCGGACATCTCGGGCTCGCTCTCCTACGGGGGACGGGTGGCGAACCCTATTCCGCGCCAGCGGACCGGCTGCCGGCGGGGGGCGCCGCGACCGGCTCGAGCCGGGGCCGCTTCGGCGCGCGGCCGTCGCCCGACGAGCGGCCGCGGATCCGGCGCACGAGCCATGGCGTCAGGTGGCGCCCGGCCCAGGCGGCGTCGCGGGCGAGCCGCAGCGGCGCCGGGACGGGCGCCGGCGGCGGCAGCTCGGCGTCCCAGCCGGGACCGGGATCGGCGCCGAGCGCGACCGCTGCCGCGGCGGCGATCCGCTCGTGGCCGCGGGCGTTGGCGTGGAGCCGGTCCGCCGACCAGTAGCGCGGGTTCGCGGCCCCGTCGCGGTCGAGGTCGGCGAGCACGGCGCCGCGCTCGGCGGCGACGCGGCGGACGATCCCGTTGAAGGCGCCGACGCGTTCGCGGATCGGCCCCGAGGCGAGCGTGATCACCGCGGTCGGGTCGGGGTAGGTCATGAGGAGGACCGCCGCCCCGGTGCCGCGGAGCGAGCCGACGATCGCGTCGAGCTCGGCGCCGACCGCGTCGAGGTCGACCGACGGCCGGAGGATGTCGTTGAGGCCGCCGAGCACGGTCGCGAGGTCGGGCTCGAGCGCCAGCGCCGGCCCGAGCTGCTCGGCCCGGATCTGGCCCAGCTTGCGGCCGCGGATCGCGAGGTTCGCGTAGCGCAGGCCGGGGTCGGCGGCGGCGAGGATCGCCGCGAGCCGGTCGGCCCAGCCGCGATAGGAGCCGTCCGGATAGCGATCCTCGAGCCCCTCGGTGGTCGAGTCGCCGAGGGCGACGTAGCGCTCGAAGCCCACCCGCCTACCCGGCGCGGGGACCGGGGATGTTGCGGAACCGGAACTGCTGCGGCTCCCAGCCCGGCTGCACGAACCAGCACTCGCCGCTGACCTCGCCCGCGAACAGCGCGACAACGCCGTCGGCGACGCGCTCGGCCGGGATGATCGGCAGGCCGCTCTCGACCAGCGCCGCGCGGATCGGGGCGATGATCCCCGACTCGGCGAAGCCCGGGCAGATCGCGTTGACGCGGATCCCCTCCGGCGCGAGGCCCGGGCCGAGCGAGCGCACGAGGCCGACGACGGCGTGCTTGTTGGCCGCGTACAGCGGGTCGTAGGGAACCGCGGTCAGGCCGGCGAGCGAGGCCGTCGCCACGATCGACCCGCCGCCCTGCTCGCCCAGCACCCGGATCGCCTCGTGAGCGCCGAAGACGACGCCGTCGAGGTTGATCCCCATCACCCGCCGGTAGGCGTCGACGTCGAAGTCGTCGCCGACGCCGATGCCGCTGGCGACGCCGGCGTTGAGGTGGACGTGGTCGAGACCGCCGAACAGCTCGACGGTCGCATCGAACATCGCCCGGTTCTGCTCCGGGCTGGAGACGTCGCAGCGGACGAACGCGCCGTCGACCTCGGCCGCGACCGCGGCGCCGCCCTCGGCATCGACGTCGGCGACCATCACCCGCGCCCCGGCGGCGGCGACCGCGCGCGCGGTCGCCGAGCCGAGCCCGCCGGCGCCGCCGGTGATCAGCACCACCTTGTCCTCGAGCTCGCTCACGCGTCGGCGCAGCCTATTGCGAGACGGAATCGGGGCGTCCGGTCGCGCCGCGCTCAGCGTGGCGTCACCGTGAGCTCGACCCGGCCCGACCGACCGCGCGAGCGCAGCAGCAGCCGCTTCGAGTCGCGCCCGCTGACGACCTTCGCCCCGGTGACGTCGACGCGGTAGCCGCGCGGGTACTGGATCGGCGGCAGGAAGACCAGCGAGGTGCCGTGGCGGAAGCGCCCGCGCCCCGCCGCGCGCGCCTTGCTGAAGTGCAGCTCGAAGCGGCCGCCGGCGGGATCGAACGACCACGATCGCGGCGTCCCGGCGACGGCCTGCGGGTAGGGGCGCGCCAGCGCCGCGAGCTTGTCGCCGAAGACGTTGGCCCCGCGCGGCGGCCGCGCCGGGTCCCTGACCAGCGCCTGCACGTCGCCGGGGCCCGAGGTGGTCGGGTCGTCGCAGCCGCAGTAGTGCCACTCCTGCCAGGAGACCATGTGCTGATCCGCGTAGCGCGTGATCCGCTCCAGCGTGGCCAGGTCCCGCGTCGCGCCGAACTCGGAGAGGATCGGCGCGTCGCCGGTCCGCTCGGAGTAGGCGTCGGCGTTGGCGAACGGCAGCGCCTCGCCCTGCTCACAGCTCGGCGGCGCGCCCGCGATCAACCCGGCCAGGCAGTAGTCGTGGAAGGAGAAGCCGAGGTTCCGGCCGAGGTCGGGCAGGCCCGTCTCGGCGCCGAAGTTGAACAGCACGTGGGGCTCGTGGAAGACGACGTGGCGCGACTCGACCGCCCTGATCGCCGTGATCGCCCGCCGCGACATCGGCGCGAGCAGCCTGCGGTCGAAGTCGGGGCAGCCGGCTGTGCTGAGGCAGGTCGTGAAGGCCGAGCCGGGCCAGGGCTCGTTCATCAGGTCGTAGCCGAGCACGCCGTCCTCGCGCCGGAAGGCCCGCGCGACGCGCGCCCAGGCGGCCGCGTAGCGGTCCTGCAGCCCGACCCCGCCGGGTCCCGCGTGGTTGGCCCAGAAGTTGTGAAAGGCGCGGTTCAGGCCGGGGCTCGAGACGTAGGTGAACGGAAACCCGGGCAAAGGCTCGGCCGCGAGCCCGTCGTCGATCGTCGCCCAGTCCGGCCAGCCCTCGCCGCCGTAGCGCTCGTTGTAGAGGTCCTGGTGGAAATCGACCAGCGTGAAGATGCCGCGCTCGGCGAGCCGGCGCTCGGTCCGCCGCGAGCGCCTGATGTAGCCGCCGTCGTAGGCGCCGGGCCGCGGCTCGACGCCCGCGTAGATCATCCCCAGGCGGACCGTGTTGAAGCCGTTGCGGGCGAGGAAGGCGGCGTCGTCGGGGCCGAACCCGAGCGCCGCCGGCTGGTACGGGGGGCGCTTGGCGACCATGTTGACCCCGTGCAGGACGACGACGCGGCCCCTGGCGTCGGTGAACCAGTGGCCGGCGGCGGCCAGCGGCCCGGCCGGCTCGCCGCGCTTGTGCGGCTGCGCCGCCGCGGCTGCGGGCGCGGGCAGGACGGCGAGCAGCAGCGCGCAGAGCAGCGGCGCGATCAGCAGCAGGCCGCCTGCGCTCCTCGCCCTCACCCCGCGCAGGGTAGGGAAGGCGAGCGATGCGGCGCCGCAGCCGCCGGCCGTCCGGCCTCACCGCGCGCACCGGCCCGCTAGCGTCGGCGGCGATGGCGGCAACGGAGGAGCGAGCGGATGCGGCCGGGACGATCGCGTTCGAGAGCGGCGCCGGCCGCTGGGTGCTGGCCGTCGCCGTGCTCGGCTCCGGGATCGCGTTCCTCGACGGCACCGTCGTCAACGTGGCGCTGCCGACGATCGGCGAGGGGCTCGATGCGGGGACGAGCTCGCTGCAGTGGATCCTCAACGGCTACCTGCTGACGCTGGCGTCGCTGATCCTGCTCGGCGGCTCGCTCGGCGACCGCCACGGACGGCGGCGGATCTTCGCCTTCGGCGTCGCCTGGTTCTCGGCCGCCTCGTTGCTCTGCGCGCTCGCGCCGACGTCGGAGACGCTGATCGCGGCCCGGCTGCTGCAGGGGGTCGGCGGCGCGCTGCTGACCCCGGGCAGCCTGGCGATGATCGAGTCGAGCTTCCGGCGCGGCGACCGGGCGCGGGCGATCGGCGCCTGGTCAGGGCTGACCGGGGTCGCGACCGCGGTCGGGCCGCTGCTCGGCGGCTGGCTGGTCGAGGCGGCCTCGTGGCGGCTGATCTTCCTGATCAACGTGCCGATCGGCGCCTTCGTGTTCGTGATGGCGAGCCGGCACGTGCCGGAGACGCGCGACGTCGACGCCGCCGGGCGGCTCGACGTGCCCGGGGCGCTGCTGGCGGCGCTCGGGCTCGGCGGCACCAGCTACGCGCTGATCCAGGCCCCCGACGACGGCGCCTCCGCCGCGGTCCTGATCGGCGCGATCGCCGGCCTCGCGGCGATCGCGGCGTTCATCGCGGTCGAGCGCCGCAGCCCGAACCCGATGATGCCGCTGCGGATGTTCGCCTCGAAGCAGTTCACGGCCGCGAACCTCGTCACCTTCGCCGTCTACGCGGCGCTCAGCGGCGTCCTCTTCCTGCTGGTCGCCTTCCTGCAGATCGCGCTCGGCTACAGCCCGCTGGCCGCCGGCGCCGCGACGCTGCCGGTGACGCTGATCATGCTCGCGTTCTCGGCCCGCTCGGGCGCGCTCGCGCAGCGGATCGGCGCCCGGATCCCGCTCACCCTCGGACCGGTCGTGTTCGCGCTCGGGATGCTGCTGATGGTCACGATCAGCCCGGGCGACGCCTACCTGACCAGCGTGCTGCCGGCCGTGGTCGTGTTCGGGATCGGCTTGACGCTGGTCGTCGCGCCGGTCACCGCGACCGTGCTCGCCGCCGCCGACGACCGCCACACGGGGATCGCGTCCGGCATCAACAACGCCGTCGCGCGCGTCGCCGGCCTGTTCGCGGTGGCGGCGCTGCCGACGATCGCCGGGCTCACCGGCGACCTCTTCTACGACCCGGCGGCGATGACCGACGGCTTCCGGATCGCGATGGTCGCGAGCGCCGCGCTGGCCGCCGCGGGCGGGCTGATCGCCTGGCTGATGATCGACGCCGAGGTGCTGGAATCGGGCCCGCCCGAGCCCGAGCGGCCGAGCTACGACTGCGCGGTCGCGGGCCCGCCGCTGCGCCCCGGCCCCGATCCCGATGAGGCCGGGCCCGAGGTCGCGGCCGAGGCCCGCGGCTAGCGACCCCGCTGCGGCGCCGAGCCACGCGCGGCGGCGGTGATCGGGAACAGCTTGGCGCCGGGTGCGCTCACCGCAGCTCGAGCACCACCTTGCCGGTCGCTCCGCGCCCGTCGAGCAGGCGCAGCGCCTCGGCCGCGCCCTCGAGCGGGAACCGCGCGCCGACGATCGGCCGCACGTGGCCGCTCGCGACCAGGCGCTCGATCTCGGCGCCGATCTCGCGGTTGACGTCGGGCTTGCCGATCACGTAGGCGCCCCAGCCGGCGCCGACGATCTCGACGTTGTTGAGCAGCAGGCGGTTGACCCTGACCTCGGGGATCGAGCCCGCGGTGAAGCCGACGACGACGACCCGGCCGCCCTCGGCGAGGGCGCGGATCGAATCGGTGAAACGGTCGCCGCCGACGGGGTCGATGACGATGTCGACGCCGCCGCCGCTCAGCTCCCTGACCTCGTCCCTCCACTCGCCGCCGGAGCGGACGACCTCGTCGGCGCCCGCCTCGCGGGCGACCGCCTCCTTCTCGTCGCTGGAGACGACGCCGAGCACGCGCGCGCCGAGCCCCTTGGCGACCTGGATCGTCGCCGTGCCGACGCCGCCGGCGGCGCCGTGCACGAGCACGGTCTCGCCGGCGGTGAGGCGGCCGCGGGTGACGAGCGAGAAGTAGGCGGTGTGGTAGTTGAGGACGAGCCCGGAGCCCTGGGCGAAGTCGAGCTCGTCGGGCAGCTTGAACGAGAGGAAGGCGGGCGCGACCGCGACCTCGGCCCAGCCGCCGAGCATGCAGGTCGCGGCGACCCGGTCGCCGGCGCTCAGCCCCGAGCCCGGCGGCGCCGAGCGGACGGTGCCGGCGACCTCGCCGCCGGGCACGAACGGCAGCGGCGGCTTGAACTGGTACTGGCCGCGCGTCTGCAGCACCTCCGGGAACGAGACGCCGGCGGCGGCGACGTCGATCAGCACCCCCTCGCCGGGGGTCAGCATGTGCGCGGCCTCGGGCTCGGGCAGATCGACCTCGCGCAGCGCGTCGGGGCCGCCGAGCTCGGCGATCTGGATTGCTCTCATCGCCCGGAACCTACCGGGACCGTCGCTACTTCTTCTTGTTGCGCGGGCGGTGGCCGTCGAACGAGATCACCTGCTGGATCCCGGTCGGACGGTTCGTGTAGCGCATCGTCAGCAGGTTGATCGGCGAGAACTCGATCTGCTCGCGGGTCGCGTCGGAGCGCCAGGCGGCCGGGTCCTCGGTCCCCTGGGCGGCGGCGATCTCGTCGCCCGAGCGCTCGATCGCCTCCCACAGCGCCCGCTGGCAGGCCTTGAGCCGGCCCTTGCCGCAGTAGGCGTTGTGCAGCGGCGTCGGCACCTTGCGGCCGAGCAGCGCGCTGATGTCGCGGTCGAAGTACTGGTACCAGCCCGAGTACTGGCCGCCCGGCGGCAGGTCGAAGCGCGAGAACAGCGTGTTGAGCTCGTCGAGCTGGCTTCCCAGCCGCGGCTTCATGAACGCGTTGGCGATGTTCGTCCAGGAGCCGTCCATGATCGCGGCGCCGGGGTTGTCGATCTTGCCGTCGTTGTCGAGGTCGAGGCGGTTGCCGCCGTTGTTGCGCCAGGAGACCAGCAGGTCGAGCATCTGCTGGGCGCGATCGCTGGGCGCCTTCGAGCCCTTGAGCACGCGCTTGAGCAGCGGCACGGTGTCGATCGCGCGGACGTCCTGGGTCGCCGCCGCGTTCATCGCCGCGGTCACGGTCGCCAGCGACCACTTGCCCTTGCCGTTGGCGAGCCGCGCCAGGTTCTTGTTCAGCAGATCGACGCGCTCGGCCGAGCCCGCCCGGCCCCACTGGTCGTCGGCGGAGCCGAAGCCGAGCGCGGTCACCTGGTTCCAGTTGGTCATCGTCCCGTCCCGGGGATCGACGCCCTGCGGGTGCTTCTTCTTGCTCAGGAACCCGCGCCACTCCCAGCGGCCGTTGCCGTTGGTCAGCATCCCCGGATCGACGTTGCGGGCGCGCAGCGGCAGCCTGCCGGCCGTGTACTCGGCGACGTGCTTGTCGTCGATGTAGAACGAGTTGAACGTCTGCGGGGTCTTCGACGCGGCCCGGAAGAACGACTTCGGATCGCGCACCGCGCCGTTCGACAGCCGCCGGTTGTAGAGCAGGTCGAGCGCGTCGCGGCCGTAGCTGGAGCGCTTCGAGGAGATCGCGACCTTCTTGCCGTGGACGGTCGCGTAGCCGCTGACCGGGCCGTGCACCGTCGTCCGGAAGCTGACCGGATCGCCGTTCAGCGTGCCGGCGTCGAAGCTGCCCATCTCGCGGCACTTGCCCTTGTAGCGGTACTTGGTGTCGCTGCCGCCGCAGAGCTTCTCCGCGTACTGGTCGATGATGTCGCCCGAGGCGGAGGTCAGCGTCGTCGCGAAGTCACGGCCGCGCCCGATCAGCATGTAGCCGGGGAACGGAGCCGAGGTGGCGCCGCGCCAGACCAGGCCCGGGGCGTTCATGTCGATCTCGTAGGTGAGGCCCGGGTAGAAGTAGCCGATCTGCGGGCCGCCGACCATCAGCGGCCGCCCGTTGGTCGACTGCTGCTTGGTGATCATCAGCGTGTTCGAGGCCTGGACCGGCTGCGGCGCGAGCTCGTTCGCGAGCGCCTGGTCCTGCACCGCCGGAGTCTCCTTGTAGCTGCCGTGGTCGATGATCACGTTGCCGCGCGCATGGCGCGGGATCCGGCCGTAGTGGAAGCGGCCGTCGACCGTCGTCGGCACGCCGTTGTTCTTGAACTGGCGCAGGTCGTTGAAGACGCTCATCGCCTTGCGGTCGCCGAGCCGGTCCTGGAGGCCGGCGAGGAACTGGGTGCGGCGCGCCTCATCGCCGCCGCCCTCGCCGACGAACTGGCCCTTGAGCGCGTTCAGCGCATAGATGTCGTTGCGCGTGAACGGCGCCGTCGCCGGGCTGTGCAGCGAGAAGTAGTAGTTGATGCCCTCGATGAAGGTGTCGATGTCGGCGAGGACCGCCCTGCCCTCCTTGCCGGCCCGCTTCAGCTGCTTCGTCTGCTTGGCGATCTCAGCCTCGGTCTGCTCGCTCGGTTTGAAGTTCTGCAGCTGGGTGATCAGCCCCAGCGCGCTCAGGCCGGGGGCGCTGATCGCGGCGACGCGCGAGTTGTAGCGCGCCTGGCTGAGCAGCAGGCCGCGGTCCTCGGCGGCGATCCAGCCGGCCGCGAAGACGCCCCCCTCGTGGGTCTGCGCGGTGACGTGGGGAACGTCGTAGCGATCGCGGATGATCTGGATCTCGGGATGGTCGGGCACGACCTCCTCGGTCCCGGGCCCGTCGGTGCCGAGGCTGTTCAGCGCCTGCGACTTGAAGTACTTGGTCAGGTCGGCGGTGGTGATGTTGTCGAACAGCGGCGTCAGCCCGTCGTACATCCGCGCCTGCTGGTCGGCGGGGAGCTTGTCGCCGCCCGGCGTCGGCACCGGGACGTCCCCGTACTGGCCCGAGGGGATGATGTTGAGCGAGGTGCTCGCGTAGTCCTTCGCGGCCGCGCCGCTGGCCGGGATCGCCATCGCCGCCGCGATCGCGGCCACCAGGGTCACTAGACGCTTGCTCAACTTCGGTTCTCCTCTCGACGGCGGATCGGTCGGCGCCAGACGATAGCGCGGGACTCAGGCCGTCTGCTTCGGTTCGGGGGGCTCGCGGGGCGGCAGCTGGATCCGCTCGCCGGCGCCGGCGACGCCGGCGTCGAGCTGACGGCTCCGTTCGCGCTCCGCATTCAGCTCCAACCCGAACAGCAGCGCCAAGTTGCTGATCCAGAACCAGACCAGCAGCGATACGACGCCGCCGAGCGTGCCGTAGGTCTTGTCGTAGGAGCCGAAGTTGGCGACGTAGAAGGCGAACAGGGCCGAGGCGAGCACCCAGGTTACGAGCGCGACGACGCTTCCCGCCGTGATCCACCTGAAGCCCGGCATCCTCACGTTCGGGGCGGCGTGGTAGAGGACGCCGATCATCAGCAGCAGCACCATCACCAGCAGCGGCCACTTGGCGATGTCCCAGACCTTCGTCGCGGTCGCGCCGACGCCGATCGCGTCGCCGACGGCGCGGACCACCGGACCGGTCAGCACCAGCGCGATCGCGACCAGCGCCAGCATCAGCACCATCGCCAGCGTCACCGCGAGCTGCAGCGGGCGCAGCTTCAGGAACGGGCGCCCCTCGCGCTGCTCCCAGATCACGTTCGCGGCGCGCATGAACGCGCCGATGTAGCCCGACGCCGACCACAGGGCGACGAGGATGCCGACGACCAGCAGGACGCCGGCGGCGGACTGGTTCGAGGTGATCGACTCGATCGGGCCGCGGAAGGTGTCGGCGGCGGTCTCGGGCCCGATCTCGGTGACGATGTCGGTCAGCGAGTCGGTCGTCTTCACCGGGTCGGCCACGAGCCCGACGATCGAGACGAGCGCGATCAGCGCCGGGAACAGCGACAGCAACCCGTAGTAGGTGAGCGCCGCGGCCCAGTCGGTCATCCCGTCGCGCTGGAACTCGAGCGCGGTCCGCTTCAGGGTCGGCCAGGCCCCGGTCCGATCGCCGCGATCGCCGTCGCCGCCCTCGCCCTCATCCTGCTCGTCGCCGCTGCCGGCGCCCGCGCCGCGATCGGTCATGCCCGGACGCTACCCGGCGCACCCGCGCCGAATCGCGCTCCACGATCATGCGCCGATGCCGACGCCGCAGCGAAGCAGCGACGCGGGCGCCGCCGACCAGCGGGCGCCGGCCGTCGCGATGGTCCTCTGCGGGATCGTCTCGGTCCAGAGCGGCTCGGCGCTCGTCACGACGGTCTTCGCCGAGCTCGGCCCGGCGGGCGCGGTGCTGCTGCGGACGCTGTTCGCGGCGCTCGTCCTGATCGCGATCTGGCGGCCTCCGCGGCGCTCGATCGGCCGCGGCGCGGGGCTCCGGATCGCCGCCTTCGGGGTCGTGCTGGCGCTGATGAACCTCTGCTTCTACGAGGCGCTCGAGCGGCTGCCGCTGGGGATCGCGGTGACGCTCGAGTTCGTCGGCCCGCTGACCGTCGCCCTGGTCGGCTCGCGCAGCCGCTCCGATCTGCTGTGGGCGCTGCTGGCGGCGCTGGGGATCGTCCTCTTCGCCCCCGACCTCGGCGACGGCCTCGACCCGGTCGGGGTCGCCTTCGCGCTCGGCGCAGCGGCGATGTGGGCCTGCTACATCCTGCTCTCGGCCCGCGTCGGCCGCGGCCCGGCCGGCCTCAGCGGCCTCTCGGTCGCGATGGTGATCGCCGCCACCCTGCTGCTGCCGCTGGGAATCGGTGCGGCGGGCTCGGACCTGCTCGAGCCGGAGCTGCTGGCGACCGGGTTCGCGGTGGCGATGCTGAGCTCGGCGATCCCCTACGTGCTCGAGCTGCAGGCGCTGCGGCGGCTGCCGGCCAACGTCTTCGGCGTGCTGATGAGCGTCGAGCCGGCGGTCGCGGCGCTGATCGGGACGATCGCGCTCGGCCAGGTCCTCGCCGGCCGCGAGCTGCTGGCGATCGCGCTCGTCGTGATCGCCAGCGCCGGCGCGCTGCGGACCGCGCCCGAGCCGCCCGCTCCCGAGGCCTGAGCGCCGGACGCGCGCCGGACGCGCTCACTTCATCGGGCCATGGCCGCGGTTCGGCGCGTCCGGCGCCTCGGGCGGCCGCGAGCGCTGCCAGCCGTCGCACTCGAGCACCGGCGTCCGCGGGTAGCGGGCGAAGGCGGGGTCGGTGCGCGAGCGCTCGCAGAGCGAGAAGCACGACCCCCGCGTGTTGGCGACGAGCCGCTGGTGGCGGCAGCTTCCGCAGAGGCCGAAGCGCGCTTGCGGCGGCGAGCCCACGGAGACCGAGTCTAGGCATCCTCAATACTTCAGTTTGTATAGTGAGGCGCGTTGACCACCTTCAGGCGCCTGCTCACGTTCCTGCGGCCCTACCGCCGCCAGAACGTCCTCTCGATCGTGCTCGCCTCGATGGCGATGGGCTTCACGATCCTGATCCCGTGGCTCGTCGGCGACGTGATCGATGCGATCCAGGACGGCGATCGCTCGCACCTGGTGCCGCTGGCGCTGTCGATCGTCGCCGCCGGCCTGTTGCGGCTGGTGCTGACCGCCGCCCGCCGGATCATCGCCGGCAGGGTCTCGCTGGCGGTCGAGTACGACCTGCGATCGCGCATCTACGAGCACCTGCAGTCGCTCGAGCTCGGCTTCTTCGACGCGCAGCAGACCGGCCAGCTGATGTCGCGCGCGACCGTCGATCTGCAGTCGATCCGCTTCTTCCTCGGCTACGGGCTGATCTTCATCACCCAGAGCGCGCTGACGCTGCTGCTCGCCGCGATCGTGATGTTCTACCTGCAGCCGCTGCTGGCGCTGCTGGCGCTGCTGCCGGTGCCGTTCGTGGTGCTGGCCGCGGCCCGCTTCAACCGCCACTCGCGCCCGGCCCTGCAGGAGGTCCAGCAGCGGATCGCCGAGCTCACCGTCGAGGCCGAGGAGTCGGTCTCGGGCGTCCGCGTCGTCAAGGCGTTCGCGCGCGAGCGGCACATGCTCGAACGCTTCCGCCGCGCGGTCTCGCGCGTCTTCGACCAGAACGTCTTCTCGACCCGGATCCGCGCCTTCTACAGCCCGTTGATCGCGTTCCTGCCGAGCCTCGGGCTCGCCGTCGTGCTGCTCGTCGGCGGCCACCAGGTGATCGACGGCACGATCACGCTCGGCGACTTCTCCGCCTTCTACATCTACCTGGCGATGCTGAGCGGGCCGATGCGGATGCTCGGCACCGCGCTGGGGATGACGCAGCGCGCGGTCGCCTCCGGCAACCGCCTGTTCGAGATCCTCGACCGCCACCCCGAGATCGAGTCCGCCGCCGATGCCGTTCCGCTCCCGGCCGGCCGCGGGTGGGTCCGCCTCGACCGGGTCGCGCTCGACTACGGCGGCCCCGACGAGGCGCTGAGCGAGATCGAGCTCGAGGTCGAGGCGGGAACCGTGGTCGCCCTGGTCGGCCCGACCGGCTCCGGCAAGACGAGCCTGGTCGCGCTGCTGGCGCGGCTCTACGACCCCTCACGCGGGGCGGTCTCGATCGACGGCGCCGACCTGCGCGACGTCGAGCTGCGCTCGCTGCGCTCGGAGATCGCCTTCGTCGCCGACGACCCGTTCCTGTTCAGCGCGACGATCGCCGAGAACATCGCCTACGCGCGCCCCGACGCCTCGCGCGCGGAGGTCGAGCTCGCCGCCGAGCGGGCCCAGGCGGCGGGCTTCATCGCCCGCCTCCCCGACGGCTACGAGACGGTCGTCGGCGAGCGCGGCCTGACCCTCTCCGGCGGCCAGCGCCAGCGGATCGCCATCGCCCGCGCGCTGCTCGCCGACCCGCGGATCCTGATCCTCGACGACGCCACCTCCTCGGTCGACGCGCGCACCGAGGCCGAGATCAGGCGCGGCCTCGACGCCGCGCTCGCCGGCCGCACGACGTTCATCGTCGCCCACCGGCTATCGACGATCTCGCTCGCCGACGAGGTCGTCGTCCTCGACGGGGGCCGGATCGTCGACCGCGGCGGCCACGCCGAGCTGCTCGAACGCTGCCCCCTCTACCGCGAGATCGCCGACTACGGGCTCGAGGACCGGACCTTCCTGCAGCGCGACCTCGAGCAACGCGAGGAGGTGGCGCGGCTGTGAGCGACCGGCCCGGCATCGGCGACTTCTGGGCGATGGTGAAGGCGGTCTGGGGCCTGCTTCGCGGCGCCGACGACCGCGGCCGCAAGGTCCGCTGGCTGTTCGGCCTGCTCCGCCCCTACCGCGGCCGGGTCGCGCTGATGCTGGTCGCGCTGCTGATCGCGACCGCGACCGCGCTCGCTCCCCCCTACCTCGCCGGCCTCGCGGTCGACAGGGGGATCACCCCCGGCGACACCGACGCCCTGACCCTGATCGTGCTCGCCTTCCTCGCCGCGGCGGCGATCAACTGGGCCGCCACCTACGCGCAGACCTACCTCGTCGGCTGGGTCGGCCAGCGGGCGCTGCAGGACCTGCGCGAGCGCATCTACTCGCACCTGCAGGCGATGTCGATCGGCTTCTACACCCGCAACCGCCCCGGCGTGCTGATCTCGCGGATGACCAACGACGTGCAGGCGCTCGACAACCTCGTCACCGACGGCATCGTGACGATGTTCTCGGCGACGCTGACGCTGCTCGGGGTCGTCGTCATCCTGCTCGCGATCGACCCGCTGCTGGCGCTGGTCACCTTCGCCACCTTCCCGGCGCTCGCGATCGGCAGCATCGTCTTCCGGATCGCCAGCGCCAGCGCCTACCGGCTGACCCGCGAGAAGATCGCCGAGATAACCGCCTACCTGCAGGAGTCGCTGAGCGGGGTCCGCGTCGTCCGCTCGTTCGGCCAGGAGGACCGCCACATCGGCGAGATGGCGCTGCTCAACGAGGAGAACCGGGCGGTCAACATGCGCACCGTCCACCTCAACGCCGCCTACTTCCCCGCGGTCGAGCTGCTGTCGGCGATCGGCACCGCGGCGATCCTGATCTTCGGCGGCTACCAGGTCCTCGACGGCAACATCGAGATCGGCGTCCTGATCGCGTTCGTCGGCTACCTGCAGCAGTTCTTCGACCCGATCCAGCAGATCAGCCAGCTCTACACGACCTACCAGCAGGGGATGGCGGCGCTCGACAAGATCTTCGACCTGCTCGACACCGAGCCCGACACCGTCGATCGGCCCGGGGCGATCGACCCGGGCGAGATCGACGGCGAGATCGAGCTCGACGGCGTCTGGTTCTCCTACGCCGAGGACGATCGCCGCGGGCGGCGGACCGGCGCCGGGGCCGAGCCCGCGACAGCGAACGGCGACGGCCCCGCCGAGGACGCCGAGGAGTGGGCGCTGCGCGCGATCGACCTGCACGTGATGCCCGGCCAGACGATCGCGCTGGTCGGCGAGACCGGGGCCGGCAAGTCGACGCTGGCGAAGCTGATCGCCCGCTTCTACGACGCCCAGCGCGGGCGGATCCTCGTCGACGGGACCGACGTCCGCGAGCTCGACTCCTCGGCGCTGCGCAGCCGGCTCGGCATCGTCCCCCAGGAGGGGTTCCTGTTCAGCGGCACGATCGCCGACAACGTCGCCTTCGGCCACCCGGGCGCCTCGGCCGAGCAGATCGGCGCCGCGCTCGACGCGGTCGGCGGCGCGGCGATGGTCGATGCGCTGCCGGCCGGGCTCGAGACGGAGGTCGGCGAGCGCGGCTCACAGCTGTCGGCCGGCCAGCGCCAGATGGTCGCCTTCGCGCGGGCGCTGCTGGCCGAGCCGCGGATCCTGATCCTCGACGAGGCGACCTCGAACGTCGACGTTCGCACCGAGCGGCTGATCGAGCGCGGCCTCGAGCGGCTGCTCGCGGGCCGGACCGCGATCGTCATCGCCCATCGCCTCTCGACGATCCGGCGCGCGTCCCGGATCGTCGTCCTCGAGCACGGCGAGATCGCCGAGAGCGGCAGCCACGAGGAGCTGCTCGCGACCGGCGGTCCCTACGCGCGGCTATACGGCACCTGGTCGCAGAGCGCGGCCGCCTGAGCGCCGCGCGATCCGCGGCCCGGCCCACCGCCGGACCGGGCGCGCCGGCGGCGGCGCGGCGACGTCACG
>CAZCFA010000061.1:0-17830 GCA_964497825.1 uncultured Conexibacter sp. | reverse complement strand
GAGGGCGAGCAGCCGCCGCCGGGCCGGCGCCGCCGCCGGGCCGGCGCCGGCCTCCTCGCCGACCGCGGCCAGCAGCCGCCGGCGCAGCCGCGCCGGCGGCTGCCGCTGCTCGACCGTCGCCGGCAGCAGCTCGACCGCGGCGCCGATCCAGCGCAGATCGCCCTGGCAGCGAACGCAGCCGGCGATGTGCGCCGCGACCGCCTCGCGCTCGGCTTCGTCGAGGGCGCCGAGCGCGTAGGCGGCCAGATCCTCCTCCCAGCGGCGATGATCGCCGGCGCTCACAGCGTCTCCTCGGCGAGGCCGGTCCGGATCTTCTCGAGCCCGAGCCGCATCCGGCCCTTGACCGTGCCGATCGGCAGCTGCAGCATCGTCGCGATCTCGGAGTGCGAGAAGCCGCCGAAGTAGGCGAGCTCGATCACCCGCGACTGCTCCTCGGGGAGCTCGGCGAGCTGATCCCTGAGCTCGCCGGCGGTCTCGCGGCGGATCGCCTCGGCCTCGGTCTGCTCCGCCGCGGGGCGCTCGGCGAGCAGCTCGCCGTCGTCGAGGACCAGCTTCGGCCGCCGCTTCGCCGAGGCGCTGCGGATCGCGTCGATCGCGCGGTTGCGGACGATGCCGAAGATCCAGTTGCGGACGCTGCCGCGCAGCGGGTCGTAGCGGGCGCCGGTCCGCCAGATCGACAGGAACGCCTCCTGGGTCGCGTCCTCGGCGGCGCGCTGCTCGCCGAGGATCCGGTAGGCGAGCGAGTAGGCGGCGGCGCCGTGGCGGTCGTAGACGACCTCGAAGGCGCGCTGCTCGCGCTCGCGCACGAGCCCCATCAGCTCCTCGTCGGCGAGGGCCGCGAGATGGCGCATCCGTCTCATCTGCCCCGGTCTACGCAGGCGCACGACGAGCGGATCATCGCGGCTCGCGGCGGCGCGCGTAAGGGCGGCCGCGGCGCGCGCCGCGAGGCCGCTGCGGGCCGTTAGGGCAGCTCGCGGCCGAGCCAGCCCCGGTAGAAGCCCTCGACGTCGGGCAGGAAGTCGTGGACGACCGGATAGCCGGGGCAGGTCGCGTCGCACTCGAGCAGCCGCGCGCACGCGGGGCAGTAGAACTCGCGGACCTCGGTCCAGTCGGGGTCGCCGCCGGCGAAGCCGGGCAGGATCTCGCCCATCTTGTCGGCGTCGTCGCGGACGAAGATCGCCGCCTCCATCTTCCAGTTGCGGTCGTGGCGGCAGAGGTCGTGGCCGCAGTCGCAGCGGATCACGAGCTCGCCGTCGCCGCCGCGGACGACGTTCAGGCCCTCGCCCAGCGGCAGCACGATCGGCTCCGAGTAGGGGACGCGGGACTGGAGGATCTCGAGCCACTTCTCGAACCGGTCGGCGTCCTTGTACCCGGACTGGATCGCGCGGACCTCGCGCCGCGAGAGCTTCTCGTCGAGCAGCGCCTCGAGCGTCTCGCGCTCGAGCGCCTTGCCGGCGGCGCGGGGTCGCTCGACCGGCTCGACCCGCGAGCCGGCGAGGAACTCGTCGGCCGACTGCTCGGGCGTGATCTTGCCCGCCGGCGCCCGCTCGACCGCGACCGTCGGCGTCGGCGCCTCGACCTCGAACTCGGGGTCGAGGTCCCAGAAGCCGCGGTACTCCGCCGCCCAGCGCGCCGACAGCTTCATCGACTCGGCGAGCGCGACCCGGACCGGCTCGATCAGCTCGCCGGCGATGATCCGCCGGCGCTGGGTCGCCCACCAGTCGCGCGCCGGCAGCGCCCGGCGCAGGCGCTCGGCCCGGAACCGCTCGCGCCGCGCGGCGCTCGCCTGCTCGTCGGCCGTGCCGTCCGCGCCGAGGGCGACGCCGTAGATCGAGTCCGCGAACCGCGGCAGCAGGTGGCCCTCGGCGACGTCGCGGGCGACCGCGGCGGGCGGCCGCAGGAGCGCGTCGCCGAGCCCCGGCGCGCCCTTCATCACCGACAGGTAGAGGTCGCCGTCGGCGAACGGCTCGAGCGTCGTCATGTTGTCCTGCTTGTGGGTGCGCTCGCCCGCGATCGCCAGCAGCGCCGGGTCGTCGAAGCTGCCGTCGGCGACCGGGTAGGCCTCGCCGCGGGCGGCGCGCTCGCGCAGGTCGTTGCCCTTGATGTTGTGGACGTAGCCGGCCGAGCCCGGGTAGCCGCCGAAGATGCCGGCGTTGAGCATCCGCGTGCCGCCGATGTTCTGCAGCTCCCAGAACGGCGTCTTCGAGATCATCAGCAGCGACTCGAAGCTGGAGCCGCCGCGGTGGCGGCCGGCGCCGCCGGAGTTCGCCTTGATCCGCCGCGACAGGTAGATCATCGGGCTGATCAGCTCCCACATCTCGACGTCGCCGGCGTCGCCCTCGGGGTTGAACATCGCCGCGCAGGTGTCGGTGCCGTCGAGCACGTACTTGGCGCCCATCCCCTGCGCCGCGATCTCGAAGTTCATGATCGCCGACGAGTTGCCGTACTGGTCGATGCCGCCGCCCTGGATCACGTTGCCGCTGACCGAGTAGGGCGCCATCACCTCCTCGATGAAGCCGCGCGCCTGCAGGCCGCGGGCGAGCGTTCGCGCGAAGCCGAGGAAGGCCGGCTGCAGGAACGCCCAGGCGATCCCGGTCGAGCCGTCGGCGTCGCCGAGGTTGGCGATCGTGCCCTCGGGGAAGTTGGTGTCGATCGCCAGGTAGGCGCCGTCGTTGACCTTGTCGTTGCAGATCAGGGTCTGCGTGAACATCACCCAGATCGCGCCCTGCATCCCCGACGGGGTGCAGTTCATCGAGTGCCAGCCCCAGGCCGAGGAGCCCTCGAGGTCGAGCGCGTAGTCGCCGTCGCCGCCGATCCGGACCTCGAACGGCGCGTGCATGACGAAGTCGCGGCGTGCCCGGGCCGGCATCGTCTCCTTGTCGGCGAAGGTGACGTCGAAGTTGGCGGCCGAGCGATAGCGACCGGGCACGGTCATCTCCGCGATCCGCGACTTGAACGAGCGCCGCCCGTCCTCGATCACCTCGCGGCTGAACCGCTTGAACCGATCGACGCCCTCCTCGAGCACGATCCGCTCGACCGCGTCGCGGATCATGTGGCAGCCGGCGAGCCGGGTGCGCTCGTCGAGCAGGTAGTACATCGGCGCCCGCGTCTGCTTCGCGCAGCGGGTCAGGTGCCACT
Source organism: uncultured Conexibacter sp. (assembly GCA_964497825.1). GTDB lineage: Bacteria > Actinomycetota > Thermoleophilia > Solirubrobacterales > 70-9 > RHKX01. Next base: position 14,692 of record CAZCFA010000061.1, on the reverse strand, counting down.
GCGCGAGCTCGTCGCGCTCGCCGATCTTCATGCAGGGCAGGTCGATGCCGTCGTCGAGCCGGTTGGTCGGCCCGACCGGGACGCCGCCCGGGGTCGAGGCGCCGATGTCGAGGACGTGGGTGACGCCGCCGGCCCAGGCGATCAACTCCGGCCGCTCGGGGTCGGAGTGGTCGAAGATCGGCACGAACGTCTGCACGTCGGCGTTGTGGACGTCGCCGATCACCGGGTCGTTGTTGGCGAAGATGTCGCCGGGGTTGATCCCCGGGTTCGACTCGTATCCGGAGCGGACCATGTACTTGATCGCGTCCGACATCGTGTGGACGTGGACGATGATCCCGGTCGAGAGCGCGATCGAGTCGCCCTCGGGGGTGTAGAGCGCGAAGCAGAGCTCGCCGAGCTCGCGGACGATCGGCGAGGCGGAGATGTTGAGCGCGGTCTCGCGGGCCGAGACGAGGCCGCCGCGCAGCCGCGCGAACAGCTTCTCGTAGCCGATCGGATCGCCCGCCTTAAGCTCGAGCTCGCCGGCGAGCCCCGCGTAGGAGCCGGTCTCGGCGAACAGCCGCTCGCTGTCGGCCAGCATCTGCGCCAGCGTGCGGCCGTCCCAGCCGATCGCGGGCCCTTCGGGCTCGAGCTCCCTCGTCGCTTCGATGATCGCCATGCCTACGCCTCCTCGCTGATCGACATGTGGAAGATCTGGTGGCGGTCGAGCCGGGCGGTCCTGCCCGGCGGCACCGCCAGCGTCGTCGCCACCGACTCGACGATCGCCGGCCCGGCGATCGCGTGGCCGGGCTCGACCTCGGCCAGCTCGTGGATCGGCGTCTCGGTGAAGCCCTCGCCCCAGTGGACCGGGCGGCGGTCCTTCTCCGGCGGCGTGCCGGCGACCGGCTCGATGTCGGGCAGCGCCGGCGTCTCGACCGGGACCGCGCCGGTGACGATCGCGTGCGTGATCAGGTAGCCGAGCTCGGGCGAGCGGGCCGAGCGCGCGAAGACCTTGCCGTAGGCGTCCTCGAAGGTGTCGATCAGCGCGTCGAGGTGGGCGGCGCTCTCGAGCGCCGGGTGCGGCGAGTCGATCTCGATGTCGTTGAGCTGGCCGTAGTACTGCATCCGCACCGTGTGCTGGAACCGGATCCGCTCGCGCTCGACGCCCGACTTCGCGAACTCGGCGGCGACCTTCTCCTCGAGCCCCTGCCAGGCGCCGGTGACCATCGTCCCGATCCCGGCCTTGGTCGCGTCGTCGGCGCCGAGCCCAGCGGCGCCGATCGGCAGATCGATCGTCTGGTCGTAGCGGTACTCGAACGGCGCGCAGGCGCAGCCGTAGGCGGAGAAGCCCGCCGCCCAGGCGGGGATCAGGACGTCGCGGTAGGGGATCTCGTCGGTGTAGCCGCCGACGTGCAGCGGGCCGCCGCCGCCGTAGCAGAGCAGCGCGTAGTCGGCCGGCGAGTAGCCCTTGCCGAGGATCCGGCCGACCGCCTCGTTGCGCAGCGTCTGCTCGAACAGCGACACGACCCCGGCCGCGGCGTCGGCGACCGGCAGCCCGAGCGGCTTCGCGACCTGGCGCTCGACCTCGGCCCGGGCGAGCTCGGGGTCGAGCTGGATGTCGCCGCCGAGGAAGTAGTCGGGGTTGATCCGGCCGAGCACGACGTTGAGGTCGGTGACCGAGACGGTGTCGAGGCCGCCCTCGGGCCAGCAGACGCCGATCCGCGAGCCGGCCGAGTCGGGTCCGAGCTCGGGCCGGTTCGAGTTCGGGTTGACGCGCACGAACGATCCCGTGCCGGCGCCGATCGAGTCGATCTTGACCAGCGGCATCGCCAGCATGAACCGGGCGATGTCGGGGGTCTGGGTGATCTCGGTGCGGCCGTCGGTGAGCAGGGCGATGTCGAACGAGGTGCCGCCGATGTCGGTGCAGAGCACGTTCGGCAGCTCAAGCCGCTCGGCCAGCGCGCGGCCGCCGACGACGCCGCCGATCGGCCCCGAGACCAGCGTCCGCGCCAGCTCCTTCGCCTCGATCGAGATCGTGCCGCCGTGCGAGGCCATCACCCGCAGCTCGAAGCCGGCGCCGTTGTCCTTGGTCCGCTCGCGGACCGCGCGCAGCGTGTCGCGGCTCGGCTCCGCCGCGTAGGCCTCGATCAGGGTCGAGTTGAGCCGCGGCAGGTCGCGCCGCATCGGGTACAGCTCGGAGGCCAGATAGACCGGCAGCTCGCCGTTGACGCCGCGCTCGGCCTTGACCTCCTCGATGATGCCGGCGACCCGGACCTCGTGCTCGGGGTTGCGGTAGCTGAACAGCAGCGAGACGCAGATCCCGTCGACGCCGGCGTCGAGCAGCGCCGCCGCCGCCTCGCGCACGTCCTGCTCGCGCAGCGGCAGCACCTCGGCGCCGAAGACGTCGATCCGCCCGCGGACCCCGTGCACGCGGTCGCGCGGGACCAGCGGCGGGTTGTGGTGGTGGGTGGCGAGGTGGAGGCGGTCGGAGTAGGAGTAGCCGAGGTAGGTCTGGATGCCGCGCTCGATCCGCAGGTAGTCCTCCTGGCCGGCGCTGACGATCGCGCCGATCGCGCGCCCCTGGCGCGAGAGCAGCCGGTTCAGCATCGCGGTGCCGCTGAAGATTCCCGAGGCGAGCAGCGGGAAGGTCGCATCGGGCGTGCTCGACCACTGCTCGAGCGCGTCTTCGGCCGAGCTCATGAAGCCCGCCGACTCGTCCTCCGGCGTCGTCTGCGCCTTGCCGACGACGAAGGCGCCGGCGCCGTCGACGATGATCGTGTCGGTCATCGTCCCGCCGGCGTCGATCGCGAGCACCCGCGGATCGTGTGCAGCCCCCTCAGCCACCGTTCATCACCTCCATGCCGGGCAAGCTAGCTGGCTGAATCGCACCGCTTCCTCGGCGATTGCGCCTAGCGCCGGCAGCGGTTTTGTGCGAAACGAACAAACGCCGGAGGGCGGCGGCCACCGGCGCCGGACTCAGCCCAGCTCGAGCAGCCGCAGCGCCGTCTCGAGCTCGGCCCGGCGGGCGGTGACCGGACGGCCGAGCGCGGCCTCGATCGTGCGCAGCCGGTAGGCGACGGTGTGCTCGTGGACGCCGAGCATCGCCGCCGCCGAGGAGGCGTTCTGGCCGGCCGCGAAGTAGGCGCGCAGCGTCGTCCGCAGCCGCCGCGAGCGGGCGTCGTCGCCGTCGATCCCGCGCAGCTCGCGGGCGACGAACAGCGCCGCGCGCTCGTCGTCGGCGGCGGCGAGGCTCTCGAGCGCGACCTCGTCGTAGCGGACCGGCTGGGCGCGCGCGCCGGTCCGCAGCGCGACCCGGTGGGCATCGCGCGCCTGCCGGTGCGAGGTGCGGAAGCCGGTGACGCCGGCGGCGGGCTCGCCGAACGAGATCCGCGCCTCGGCGACCGCGGGCAGCCGCTCGGGCAGCTCGAACTCGCGGGTCCGGCCGAGCCAGCCCCAGGCGACGTCGCCGGTCAGCACGACGACGAGCCGGTGCGGCGCGTCGAGCTCGCGGGCGAGCGAGCGCACGACCGCCTCGGCGTCGGGGGCGGAGACGACCAGCGCCAGGTGGTTGAGGCGGAGGTCGTAGTCGAGCGTCCCGGCCGCCGCCGCCGGATCGGGGTCGGCGCCGTCGAGGACGTCGCGGATCAGCTGCGTGCGGCGCTGCTCGCGCGAGCGCAGCAGCCGGTCGCGCTCGGCCGTGTACTCCTCGGTGATCATCGCCGAGACCCGATCGACGTGGTCGAACAGGTAGGCCGAGGCCGTCGCGATCGCCTCGCGGCGCGCCGGCGCCGCGATCGGTTCGGCCTCGAGCAGCTCGAACATCCGCTCCCAGACGACCGCGTGGCCGATCCGGTAGGTGCGCAGCAGGGCGCCGAGCGGCAGCCCGAGGCGGGCCGTGAGGAGCGCCAGCTCACGGGCGTCGTCGGGGACCCGCTCGGGCACGCGCCGGTCGTCCCCGATCGCCGCCAGCCCCGTGTCGAGGTTGGCGAGGCAGGAGTCGCGCACCGCCTCCCAGAGCTCGGCGCCGTCGAACCGCGCGTACTCGGGGACGCGGCGATGGATCGCGCCGACGAGCTCGTCGGCGAGCTCATCGCGGCCGCCGAGCAGCTCCGCCGCGACCCGCGCCAGGCTCGCTTGCGGCGTCCGCTGCTCGGCCATCGGCTGATCGTAGGCGACGCCGTCGTCCGCCGGTGCGATGATCGGCGCCGTGGGCGAAGCCATCGGCCAGGAGCTGGCGCTCGCCGTCGCCGTCGCGGTCAGCCCGATCCCGATCATCGGCGTCGTCGTGATGCTGGCGACGCCGCGGGCGCGACCGAACGGCCCGGCCTTCATCGTCGGCTGGGTCGTGGGCCTGGCCGTCGTCGGCGCGATCGTGCTGGTTGCCTCGGGCGGCGCCGGTGCCGGCGACGGCGGGGCGCCCGCGGAGTGGGTCGATGTGCTCAAGCTCGCGCTCGGGCTGGTCGCGATCCTGCTCGCGGTCAGGCAGTGGCGCCGGCGGCCACGGCCCGGCGGCGATCCCGAGCTGCCCGCCTGGATGGAGCGGGCCGACGAGCTCACCGCCGGCCGCGCCGCCGGCCTCGGGGCGCTGCTCTCGGCCGTCAACCCGAAGAACCTGCTGCTCACCGTCGCCGCCGCCGCGACGATCGCCGAGACCGGCGCCTCGACCGGGGCCCAGGTCGGCGCGCTCGCCGTCTTCGTCGCGGTCGCAACGATCGGCCCCGGGCTCCCGGTCGCCCTCTACCTCGCGGGCGGCGAGCGCTCGCGGGCGATCCGCGACCGGCTGCGGTCGTCGATGAGCGCGCACAACGCGGCGATCATGGCCGTCCTCCTGCTCGTGATCGGCGCGAAGCTGATCGGCGACGCGATCAGCGGCTTCTCCGGCTGAGGTCTCGCCCCGGGCGTCTCCGCGGCCGCGCCCGGCGGCGGCGGTCGATAGGTTGCGGCGACGCTATGAGCGCCGCTTCATCCGCAGCCACGGAAGTGAGCCGGATCGGCGTCGTCGGCGGCGGCTTCATGGGCGCCGGGATCGCCGAGTCGGCGGCCGCGGCCGGAATCGAGGTGGCGCTCGTCGACGTCGACGAGGAGGCGCTCGATCGCTCGCGCGGCCGGATCGAGTCCTCGCTGGCGAAGGCGGTCGCGGGCGGCAAGCTCGACGACGCCGGCGCCGTGCTCGAGCGGATCGGCTTCGCGACCGGCGTCGACGCGATCGACGGCGCCGAGGTCGTGATCGAGGCGGTGCCGGAGGTGGCGGAGCTGAAGCGCGAGGTCTTCGCCGCGATCTCCGACCGGGTCGGCGCGGAGGTGCTGATCGCCTCGAACACCTCGTCGATCCCGATCGCCGAGCTCGCCGGGTCGATCGAGCACCCCGGCCGCGTCTGCGGGCTGCACTTCTTCAGCCCGGTGCCGGTGATGAAGCTGGTCGAGGTCGTCGTCGCCCTCGACACCTCGGAGGCAACCGAGGCGCGCGCGTTCGCGCTCGCCGAGCAGCTCGGCAAGCAGCCGATCCGGACCAAGGACCGCTCCGGGTTCGTCGTCAACATGCTGCTGGTGCCGTACCTGATGGCGGCGGTGCGGATGCTCGAGGAGGGCTTCGCCAGCCGCGAGGACATCGATGCCGGCATGCGGCTCGGCTGCGGCCACCCGATGGGGCCGCTGACGCTCTGCGACATGATCGGCCTCGACGTCATGTACGCGGTCGGCACCAGCCTGTTCGACGAGTTCAAGCGCGACGAGTACGCGCCGCCGCCGCTGCTGAAGCGGATGCTGGCGGCGAACCGGCTCGGCCGCAAGAGCGGTCGCGGCTTCTACGAGTACTGAGCGGCCGACGCCGGCGGGACGGGCGCGACCGCTGAGCGCCCGGGATCCGCGGATAGACTGAAACCGAGTGATGAGCCTGGAGCCCGGAACCCTCGGCGCCGCGCTGGAGCGCGAGCACCACGAGATCGACGAGGGAATCGAGGGCTTCGGATCCGAGCAGCTCGGCGAGCGCGAGCGGGCGCAATCGCTGCAGCGGGCGATCGACGCGCTGCGCCGCCACATCTACCTCGAGGAGGAGTTCCTGTTCCCGCCGATGGAGCCGGATCTGCGGATCCCGACGATGGTGATGCTGCGCGAGCACGGCGAGATCTGGCGCCGGCTCGACGCGATCGAGGCGCGGCTCGGCGCCGCGGACGGCGACTACCTGCCCCAGGCCTGCCGCGAGCTGCTGATCGTGCTCGCCGCCCACAACGGCAAGGAGGAGCCGATCTTCTACGCCGCCGCCGACGAGACCCTGAGCTCGTCCGAGAACGCCGAGCTGGCCGAGCTGATCGCGACCGGCCGGATGCCGAACGGCTGGGTCTGCCGCCAGGCGAACGAGGGCCCGCCGGCCGGCTGAGCGGCGCTGCGCACAGCCCCGGCGCGGATCGCGAGCGCGGCGGGACCGGCGTCGCTGCCCGCGGCGGGGGTATCTGGGATGATCGCCGCTCAGGCGTCAGCGAGAGGAGCGCAGGATGAACGACGCCCACCCCGTCACCTTCTCGGTCGAGTACCCGGACAGGCCGCTCGACCGGCTCAGTACGGCCTTCCGGATCTTCACCGTGATCCCGATCGCGATCGTGATCGGCACGATCGGCGGCTATACGGGCAGCTGGGAGGCGGGCGCCGAGACGACCACGATCGCGATCGGCGGCACCGGCCTGCTGTTCCTGCCGCCGCTGTTGATGATCCTCTTCCGTCAGAAGTACCCGCGCTGGTGGTTCGACTGGAACCTGGAGCTGCTGCGGTTCACCAACCGGGTCGGCGTCTACGCGGCGCTGATGGACGACCACTACCCCTCGACCGACGAGCACCAGTCGGTCCACCTCGACTTCGCCCACCCCGAGGTCGAGCGCGACCTCAACCGCTGGCTGCCGCTGGTCAAGTGGCTGCTCGCGATCCCCCACTACGTGGTCCTGTTCTTCCTCTGGATCGGCGCGATCTTCGCCGCGATCTTCGCCTGGTTCGCGATCCTGTTCACCGGCCGTTACCCGCGCGGCCTCTTCGACTACATCGAGGGTGTGATCCGCTGGCACAACCGGGTCGTGGGCTACACCTTCATCCTCGTCACCGACCGCTACCCGCCGTTCCGCCTGCGGCCCTGAGCCGTGCGCTCGGAAATCCGTTCGGCGTCGGGCTCATCGTCGCCTGGCTGGGGATCACGATGCTTCGTGGCGCCGCAGACGACGCGGCGCGGCGATCGGCGGACGGTGCCGCGGCCTAGGGCCGGGCTCCCCGAACCACTCCCCCCCGCCCGCGGGCGAGCGCGATGAAGGCGATCGTCCAGCGCCGCTACGGCACGCCCGAGGTGCTGGCGCTCGCCGAGCTCGCGACGCCGGAGCCCGACGCGGGCGAGGTGCTGGTGCGCGTGCATGCCGCCGGCGTCAACAGCGGCGACTGGCACCTGCTGCGCGGCGTGCCCTACCTGATGCGCTTGATGTTCGGGCTGCGCGGGCCACGGCGCCGGGTCCCGGGAATCGACATCGCCGGCCGGGTCGAGGCGGCCGGCGGTGACGTGGCCGGGCTGCGTCCCGGCGACGAGGTCTTCGGCTGGTGCCAGGGCGCGTTCGCCGAGTACGCCGCCGTCCCGGCCGACAACCTGATCGAGAAGCCCGCGGCGCTCGACTTCGAGGGGGCGGCGGCCGTCGGCGACTCCGCCTTCACGGCGCTCGACGCGGTTCGCGACCGGGGCGAGGTGGCGGCCGGGCAGCGGGTGCTGGTCAACGGCGCCTCGGGCGGCGTCGGCAGCTTCGCGGTCCAGATCGCCAAGGCGCTCGGGGCGCACGTCACCGGCGTCTGCAGCGCGGGCAGCGTCGAGATGGTCCGCGAGATCGGCGCCGACGAGGTGATCGACTACGAGCGCCAGGACTTCGCCGCCGGCGAGCGGCGCTACGACGTGCTGATCGACCTCGTCGGCAACCGCTCGCTGGCGGACTGCCGCCGGGCGGTCGCGCCGCGCGGGACCTACGTGCTGGTCGGGGTCCGCGAGATCGGGCGCTGGTTCGGGCTCGGGCGGCAGCTGCGGCTGCTCGCCGGCGCGCCGTTCGTGCGCCAGCGGATGCGGACGTTGATCGTCAAGCACACCAGGGACGACCTGATCGCGCTCCGCGAGTTGGTCGAGGCCGGCAAGCTGGCGCCGGTGATCGACCGGCGCTACGAGCTCGGCGAGGCGGCGGACGCGCTCCGCCACCAGGGCGAGGGGCACCCCCGCGGCAAGATCGTCATCTGCGTCTGAGCGCGGCCCGCGGAGCCCGGGCGCGCCCGCCGTCGGCGCCGGTGGGCCCGAGATGATCGGCCCCGCCGGGCCCGGGCGCGGTCGATCCGGCTCCCGGGTCGCCGCGCGCTCAGCCGCCGCCGGCCCCCGGTCGCGGGAACTGGGTGCCGAGGAACCGGTCCCACATCCGGTCGCTCAGCAGCCGCCGCTGGGCCATGATCAACGGGGCCGAAGCGGTCACCTTGTAGCGCGGCTTCGGCCGCCGGGCCGTGATCGCGCGCTCGATCTTGACCGCGACCGCCTCCGGGCCGCCGCCGAGCCGCGCGAGCGGTCCCTCGTAGACCTCGGCCGTCGCCCTGCCGACCGCGGCGTTGAACTCGGCGTAGGGACCGGCGTCGCCCGGGTCGATCTCCGCGATCGAGCCCAGCGCGGCGTCGGCGAAGCCGGTCTTGATCAGCCCCGGCTCGATCACGACGACGTCGATGCCGAAGCCGGCGACCTCGAACCGCAACGCATCCGAGAGCGCCTCGACCGCGTGCTTGGTGGCGTGGTAGACGCCGCCGCCCGGAAACGTGAACCTGCCGCCCATCGAGCTCACGTTGACGATCCGCCCGCGCCCGGCCTCGCGCATCCCCGGCAGCACCAGCTGGCACATCCGCACGAGGCCGAAGACGTTGGTCTCGAACTGGCGCCTGATGCTCTCGACCGGCACCGTCTCGACCGCGCCCGACTGGCTGTAGCCGGCGTTGTTGACGAGCGCGCCGATCGGACCGGACGCCGCAACGGCCTCGACGCAGGCCCGCATCGAGTCCTCGTCGGTGACGTCGCAGGCGAGCGTCTCGCAGCCCGCGGCGGCGAGGTCGGCCAGCGTCTCGGGCTTGCGCGCGGTGGCGAACACGTGGTGGCCGCGCGCGGCGAGGTGGCGGGCCGTCTCCCGTCCGATCCCCGAGGAGCACCCGGTGATCAGCACCGCGCCGGCTTGGTCAAGCATCGTCAACTCCGATCGGTCGGGGGGCCCGCGATAGCGACGACAGACTAAACATTGGTTGCATGATCTGTCAAGATCGTCTAGGTTGATCGCGTTCGCGATGAGCGCCGCCTCCCCCTCCCCGACCCGCGCCGAGACGACCGCCGCGACGCTGCTCGACGCCGCGCTCGAGGAGTTCGCCTCGTTCGGCTTCCGGCGATCGTCGATGGAGAGCGTGGCCCGGCGCGCCGGCGTCTCGCGGGCGACGCTCTACGCTCACTGGGGCGCCAAGTCGGAGCTGTTCCGCGGCCTCGTCGAGCGCCTTCACGAGCAGCACCTGGCGGCGATGGCCGCCGCCGCCGCTGACCTCGAGCGCCCGTTCGAGGAGCGCCTCGTCGCGGTGCTCGAGGCGCGCTTTCTGCGCTTCGTCGAGCTCACCTCCGCCTCCCCGCACGCGGCCGAGCTCTACGACCGCCACGATCGCCTCTGCGGCGACATCGCCCGCGCCTCGCAGGAGCGTTCCGAGCGGCTGCTGGCGCGGATGCTGCGCGAGGCCGCCGGCCGCGGCGAGGTCGACCTCGGGCGCGCGGCGCTGAGCGCGCCGCGCATCGCCACGGTGCTCTTCGACTCCGCCCACGGCGCCAAGGGCGAGGATCCCTCGAGCGCCACCCCCGAGCAGTTCCGGCGGCGGCTCGCCGACGCCGTCCGGGTGCTGGTCACCGGCCTCGGAGCGCAGCGGTGATCGGCTCCGCGGCCGTCGTCGGCGCCGGCTTCGGCGGCATCGCCGCGGCGATCGAGCTGCGCCGCAGCGGCGTCGAGGACATCGTCGTGCTCGAGCGCGGCGCGCGCGTCGGCGGGGTCTGGAACTTCAACACCTACCCGGGCGCCGCCTGCGACGTGCCCAGCCACCTCTACTCGTTCTCGTTCGCCCGCAACCCGCGCTGGAGCCGGCGCTTCGCCGTCCAGCCCGAGATCCGGTCCTACCTCGAGCGGACCGCGCGACGCCACGGGATCCTCGACCGGGTGCAGTGCGGCGTCAACGTCGAGGCGGCCGCCTGGGACCCGACGGCCTGCCGCTGGCGGATCGAGGCCGGCGGCGAGCGGCTCGAAGCCGAGCTGCTCGTCGCCGCCTGCGGACAGCTGCAGCGGCCCGCGATCCCACCGCTCGACGGCCTCGACGACTTCGCCGGCCCCGCCTTCCACTCCTCGCGCTGGCGCCACGACGTCGATCTCGCCGGCAAGCGCGTCGGCGTCGTCGGGACCGGTGCCAGCGCGATTCAGCTCGTCCCGGCGATCGCCCCCGAGGTCGCCGAGCTGACGGTCTTCCAGCGCACCCCACCCTGGATCCTGCCCAAGCCCGACCGCCGCTACGGGGCGCTCGGCCGGCGCCTGTTCACGCGCTTCGGCGCCGCCCAGCTCGCCGAGCGGTTCGGCTGGTGGGCGCTGATGGAGGCCGGGATCGCCGGCTTCGTCGGCCCCGGGGCGCTGCTGGCGCCGCTGGCCGCGATCTCGCGGGCCCAGCTTCGCCACCAGGTTCGCGACCCCGAGCTGCGCGCCCGGCTGACGCCGCACTACCGGATCGGCTGCAAGCGGATCCTGCTGACCAGCGACTGGTACCCGGCGCTGGCCCGCGCCAACGTCGACGTCGTCACCGAACCGCTCGCCCGCGCCTACGAGGGCGGCATCGAGCTCGACGGCGGCGAGCGCCGCGAGCTCGACGTGATCATCTTCGGCACCGGCTTCAACGCGCGCGAGTTCGTCGCCCCGATGGAGGTCCGCGGCCGCGACGGGACCTCGCTTCAGCAGGCCTGGAACGGGCTCCCGCACGCCTGGCACGGGCTCGCGGTGCCGGGCTTTCCAAACTTCTTCCTGATGTACGGGCCGAACACGTTCGGCGGCTCGGGCTCGGCGATCTACATGCTCGAGAGCCAGGCGCGCCACGTCGGCGCCGCCGCCCGGGCGCTGCGCGACAACGGGGCGCGCTCGATCGAGGTCCGCGCCGATGCCCACGACCGCTTCCTGGCCGAGCTTCGCCGCCGCCAGCGCAAGACCGTCTGGGCGACCGGCGGCTGCTCGAGCTGGTACCTCGACGAGCAGGGGCGCGATCCGACCAACTGGCCCGGGTTCACCTACGAGTACCGGCGGCGGACGGCGGCGGTCGATCCGGAGGCCTACGCGCTGTGCTGATCTACGGGGCCGGTGGCTACGCGGGCGGGCTGGTCGCGGCGCGGGCGGTCGCGGCCGGGCTCGAGCCGGTGCTGGCCGGGCGCCGCGCCGAGCCGCTCGAGCGGCGCGCGAACGAGCTCGGCGGCCTGCGCACGGTCAGCTTCGACCTCGGCGATCGCGCCGCGACCGACGCGGCGCTCGGGCCGGAGCCGGTGCTCGTCAACTGCGCCGGGCCGTTCGCGGGCACCGCCGGCGCGCTGGCCGACGCCTGCGTGCGGACAGCGACCCACTACCTCGACATCGCCGGCGAGGTCGCCGAGTACGAGACCGTCCGCGAGCGCGGCCCGGCCGCCGCGGGCGCCGGCGTGATGCTGATGCCGGGGGTCGGCTTCGGGATCGTGCCGACCGACTGCGTCGCGGTGCGCCTCAAGCGCCGGCTGCCGGCGGCGACCCGGCTCGAGCTCGCCTTCCAGACCGAGGGCGAGGTCTCGCGCGGCACCGCCACCACGGTGCTGCTGGGGATCCACCAGGCCGGCGTCGAGCGCCGCGGCGGCCGCTACGTCGCGGTCCGGCCCGCGGCGCGGCGGATCGAGGTCGACTTCGGCGACGGGCCGGTGCGGGCGCTGACCAACCCCTGGCGTGGCGATCAGTGCACCGCCTTTCAATCGACCGGGATCGGCGAGATCGAGACCTACATCGTCCCCCCCGGCCCGCTCGGCGCGCTGATGGCGGCGACCCGCTACGTCGGCTGGGCGCTCGGCTCGCGGCCCGGCCAGGCGCTGCTGCGCGCGGCGATCGGGCGGCTGCCGGCGGGGCCGACCGAGGAGCAGATCGAGCGCGGCTGGTCGCGGGTCTGGGGCCGGGTCAGCGACGCCGAGGGCAACAGCGCCGAGGCCCGCCTGCACGGTCCCGACGCCTACCTGTTCACGGCGCTGAGCGCCGTCGAGTGCGCGCGGCGGGCGCCGGCCGAGGCGCAGCCCGGCTTCCGCACCCCGGCTGAGGTCTTCGGACCCGGCCTCGTCGAGTCGATCGAGGGGGTGAGCGTCGACGATGGCTGAGGCCGAGCCCCGCTGGAGCCACTGGCCCGCCGACCGGACCCCGCGGGAGGCGCCGATCTACGCGCTCAACGAGCTTCGGATCGAGGCCGCGCCCGAGGTCGTCTGGGGGTGGCTGGTCGCGGCGCCGCTGTGGCCGCGCTGGTACTCGAACTCGCGCGACGTCGAGATCCTCAGCGGGCCCGATCCCGCCCGGCTGGCGGCCGGCACCCGGTTCCGCTGGCGCACCTCGAACACGCTCTGGCGGCCGGTCGAGACGACCGTCGACGTCTGCGTGGCGCCGCACGAGCTCGGCTGGGGCGGCGCCGCGATGGCCTCGCGCGGCTATCACTCCTGGCTGCTGACCCCCACCGACGGCGGCTGCCACGTCATCACCGAGGAGACCCAGGCCGGGCTGCTGCCGTCGATCGGCCGCGGACTGCTGCGGCGGCGGCTGCTCACCCAGCACCAGCGCTGGCTCGAGGGCCTGGCGGCGCGGGCGCGCGGCGGGCCGCCCGAGCAGGCGCCGATCGGCGACCCCTCCGCCCGGTAGCGACGGCGGCGGGAACCCACGCCCGCGTGCGGTGACCGCCCCGGGCGGCTTCTCGCGCCGGCGGCGGCGGGTGCTCGTGGCGCTCGGAGGTAGCGGTCCGCGGCAGGCCCCGGCGCCGGCGAATCGATCCGCTAGCCCGAGGGCGGCTCCGCGCCGGTGGCGAGCGCGGTGGGTGCCTGACGCCGTCACCCGCGAGCTGAACCGGCTCGACGTCGATCAGCGCGAGCCGCTGCTCTATATGCAGGCCATCCGCGCGGCAAAGGACCGCAAGGCCGGCGGCTGAGCGCGGGGTCGGTTGGACGCCGGGCTCGTCTTCTGGGTTGCGGCGCGGAGCACGAGCGGCTCGACGCGCGGCTGACGGGGCCCTGCGGGCGGCGAGCGTGAGCTGAGCAGCACGCGCCGCCGCGCCGCGCCCCCGGGGCCGCCGCCGCGAAGTGCGTTGCGCCGGGCGACGCCATCCGGATCGAGTCGCCCGGTCGCCCGGTGTCCGGTGAGGATGGCCAGCTGCTCGCGCCACCACTCTGCTGCGGATCGCATCGCCCCAGGCGATGCAATCCGCGATGGAATGACGGCGCGAGCGGCCACCACGGTCCGGAGCCGCGCCCGGCCGGCGCGGGCTCAGGCGAAGCAGCGGCTATGGCGGGGTTCGAAAGCTCCGGCAGACATTTCGTCGCGCTCCGTGAGGCGAGGCGGCGGGCGAGTCAAGCCTTCCTGCATCCGATGGGTGATCACTAGGCGGCCGCGACCGATCGCGCGACCTCGAACAACTCCTCGGGCATCGGCGAGCGCAGCCGCCAGGTGAACGCGACAGGGCGCTCGCCCTCGTGGTCGACGTAGGTGACCGGCCCGAGGAAGAAGAAGGGAGCCGTGCCAAGCTCGTCGCGTCGCTGCTCGCGCACAAAGAGAAGGACGTTGGTTCCGCCGCTCGCGTGGTTGATGTAGCGCTTCACGGTTGGTTGCTCAGGCGTCTGCCGTGACTGCGACTCCCAGTGGAAAAGGTCGCGACTGATCGCGTAGTCGCGGTACATCGTGGTCGGGGAGTAATCGCGCTCAGCCTTGCGAAGGTCGACGAAGAAGACATCGCATCGCGCGTCGGGAACCCAGAGAATCCCTCCCTGGGTGACCTTCGGCTTCACCCCGGACCCGAATCCGAGCGCCGCAACAACCTCCTGGCGCGAATAGCGAGCGTGAGGTGTCAGCGGAATCTCGGGATCGAGGCCTGAAGGTGCACCGTGCGTCGTCGAGCGCTCGTCGAGCACGCCTAGCAACTCTCTTAGCTCGGAACGAACCGCCCCCTCTTTCCACAACGCACCGAAGAATGCGTCGACGGTAGCCGCCCTCGATGTGCCCGACCCCAGGCCCCAGGCGAGCATCGTCGCGAGCCGCGCCTCGCGGTCGTTGAGATCGTCCAGCGCCGGCGGATGGTCCTGCTCGAGCCACGCTCGATACAGCGCCACGCGCTCGGGGTCGTCCACGTGCATGAGGCGGCCAACGCCACGCAACGCACGAGCCTCGAGCTCGACATCGGATGGATCGGGCAGATCTTTGGCGGCCTCGCGCTGCAACTGGGTCCAGCTGCGGTTTCCCTTGTAGACGCTCTCAAGTCGATGGTCATAGCGGTCGAGGAACCCGGCCAGGTCAAGGTCTCCCTCGGCCGAAGCGAGGTCGGCTACAAGCGATCTCCACTGGGACCGATATGCCGACGCCTTCAAGCTCTCGAGAACGATCTCCGCGCTCTGTCGGTCGAGATCAACGGTGCAGCC
>CAZCFA010000060.1:0-18016 GCA_964497825.1 uncultured Conexibacter sp. | reverse complement strand
GGCGCCGACCCGCTCCCGGCGGGCAATCACCCCCGCTTCGGCGCCGACCCGCTCCCGGCGGGCAATCACCCCCGCTTCGGCGCCGACCCGCTCCAGCCACGGGCCAGTAGCAGCAGCAGCCAGAAGAGCTGTCCGGCCGCCCCCGGCGGGGCCGATCCCGCTCGCCACCGGCGATCACCGCCGCTCGGCGCCGATCCGCTCCAGCCACGGGGCGAGCAGCAGCAGCAGCCAGAACAGCTGTCCGGCCGCTGGATCGATCAGGTAGGCGACCGGGATCGAGAGCAGGAATATCGCCACCACCCAGCCGTTGGCGCGGACCAGCGCCGACCGCTCGCTGAGCGCCCCCGGTGGCGCCAGGCCGCCGCTGTGGCAGACGAGCTCGGTGCAGCCGCTCGCCGCCGCCGCGGCGGCGACGTTGAGCGCGTAGATGCTGACCGCGAGCGGCTCGCTGAACGAGCCCAGCAGCTCGGTCGTGAACGGCATCAGCGCGATCAGGCTGAGCAGCACGAGGTTGACGACGATCAGCCGCGCGTCGGAGCGGACGATCGCCGAGAACAGCTTGTGGTGCTCGTACCAGAACTTGCCGATCACGGCGAAGCCGATGAAGTAGGCGATCAGGTCGCCGTCGAGGTTGCGCAGCCCGGCGCCGAGGTCATCGCCGGCCGGAACCTCGATCGTCAGCACGAGCAGGGTGATCGCGATCGCGAAGACGCCGTCGCTGAAGGCGCCGACGCGATCGAGCTCGCGCCGCTCGGCCTCCGAGGCGCCCTCGTACTCCCTCGCCACGCCGCCGTCCCGCCGCGCCGTCAGATGCTCTGCAGCACCTCGAACGACCAGATCTCGCTGCCGGTGCCGACCGGCCCGCGCTCGCGCTGCGCGGCGTGACCGGCGGCGAAATCGGGGCTGCGGACCCAGCTCTGGAAGTCCTCCTCCGAGCGCCAGGTGGTGATCACCAGGCAGACGTCGCGGTCGTCGTCGGGTCGCAGCAGCTGGAACGACTCGAAGCCGGCGGCCTTCTCGACCTGACCGGCGCGGTTCGCGAACCGCTGCTCGAACTCCTCGAACCGCTCGCGCGGCACGGTGATCGCGTTGATCTTGGCAACCGACATGCCGCGATCCTACCCGCCCCCGCGATCGCGGTGGTCGTGCTTAGATGCATAGGCATTGCTTAGGAATCCACCAGCCTGCGCCGCCCTCGCCCTCGTCGCCGCCTCGCTTCTGGCCGGCTGCGGCGGCGATGCGGGGCGAGCGTCCGGCGACGAGCCCGAGCTCGTCGTCTTCGCCGCCGCCTCGCTGACGACCGCGTTCGAGCGCTGCGGCGAGCGGTTCGCGGGCGCCGACGTCAGGCTCTCGTTCGCCGGCTCCGACGATCTCGCCGCGCAGATCCGCCAGGGCGTCGTGCCCGACGTCTACGCCGCTGCCGACACCGGCCTCCCCGACGACCTCGCCCGCGAGGGCCTGCTCGAGCGGCCCCGGGCGTTCGCCACCAACGAGCTCGTGGTCGGCGTTCCCGCCGGCTCCGGCATCGACGACGTCGCCGACCTCGAGCGGCCCGGCACGACGATCGCGATCGGCGACCCGGAGGTCCCGGTCGGCGCCTACACGCGCGAGCTGCTCGACGGGCTCGGCGCCGCCGCCTCGCGGGCGATCCTCGACAACGTCGCAAGCTCCGAGCCCGACGTCTCCGGGATCGCCGCCAAGATCGCCCAGGGCGCGGTCGACGCCGGCTTCATCTACCGCAGCGACGTCGCCGCCGCCAACGGCGCGATCACCGCGGTCGCGCTGCCGCGGTCGGTCCGCCCCGACGTCGCCTACGGCATCGCCGTCGCGAGCGCCGCGCCGCAGCCGGCGCTCGCGCGCCGGTTCGTCGCCGATGCGATCGACGGCCGCTGCCAGCGGATCCTGCTCGCCTCCGGCTTCGGTCCCGCCCCGGACGGCTGAGCCGTGACCGCGTTCAGGCTCGCCTCGATCGTCGCCCTGGCGCTGCTGCTCGGCTTCCTCGCGGTCCCGATCGTCGCGATCTTCGCCGAGGCCGGCCCCGGCCGGCTCTACGAGAGCCTCGGCCGCGAGGGCTCGCTCGAGGCGCTTTCGCTGAGCCTGCGGACGTCGCTTGTGGCGATCGGCCTGATCGTCGCGATCGGCACCCCCGCCGCCTACCTGCTCGCCCGCCGCAGCTTCCGCGGCCGCGCCGGCGTCGTCACGCTGATCGAGCTGCCGCTGGTGCTCCCCCCCGCCGCCGCCGGCATCGCGCTGCTCGCCGCCTTCGGCCCCGCCGGGCTGCTCGGCGGCGCGATCGAGGACGCCGGGATCGAGCTCGTGCTGCAGACCGCCGGCGTCGTCGTCGCGATGGCCTTCGTCTCCGCCCCGTTCTACGTCCGCGCCGCGATCGCCGCCTTCGAGGCCGTCGACCCCGACCTGCTCGATGCCTCGCGGACGCTCGGCGCCGGCGACGCCCGCACGTTCCTGCGGATCGCGGTCCCCGGGGCCCGCGCCGGCCTCGCCTCCGGCCTGGCCCTCGCCTGGGGCCGGGCGCTCGGCGAGTTCGGGGCGACGCTGCTGTTCGCCGGCTCGCTCGAGGGCCGGACCCAGACCGCGCCGCTGGCGATCTTCCGCTTCCTCGCGACCGACTTCGACGCCTCGCTGGCGCTCTCCGGCGTCCTCGTCGCCTTCTCGGCCGCGCTCCTGCTCGGCGTCAAGCTGCTCGGCGGCAGCCCCGAGGTGGCCCGTGCTGCGCGCTGAGGTCGAGCTGGCGCGCGGGTCGTTCCGGCTGCGGGCGGCGATCGCGGTCGGCCCCGGCGAGGCGCTCGCCCTGGTCGGCCCCTCCGGCGCCGGCAAGACGACGCTGCTGCGCGCGCTCGCCGGCCTGCTGCGGCCCGATCGCGGCTTGATCACGGTCGCCGGGGCGCGCTGGTTCGACGCCGAGCGCGGATTCGAGCTGCCGGCCGAGCGCCGCCGCGCCGGCCTCGTCTTCCAGGACTACGCGCTGTTCCCGCAGATGCCGGCCTGGCGCAACGTCGCCTACGGGATCGCCGGCGCCGGGCGGGCCGAGCGCCGCCGCCGGGCCCACGAGCGGCTCGCCGAGCTCGGCCTGGCCGAGCGCGCCGGCGCCCGCCCGGCCGAGCTCTCGGGCGGCGAGCGCCAGCGGGTCGCGCTGGCGCGGGCGCTGGCCAGCGAGCCGGCGCTGCTGCTGCTCGACGAGCCGCTCGCGGCGCTCGACGCGGCCACGCGCGCGCTCGCCTCGGCGACGCTCGCCACGGCGCTCGCCGGCTCCCGGCGCCCGGTCGTGATCGTCACCCACGACTTCGGCGAAGCGGCGCGCCTCGCCGACCGGATCGCCGTCCTCGACGGCGGCGAGATCGTCCAGCAGGGGACCGCGGCCGAGCTCGCGGGCCGTCCCGCCTCGGCCTTCGTCGCCGACCTCGCCGGCGCGATCGTCCTTCGCGGCGTCGCCTCCCCCGCCCGCGGCGGGCTGACCAGCGTCGCCCTCGCCGGCGGCGGCACCGTGCTCAGCACCGACGCCGCCGCCGGCCCCGTCGCCGCCAGCGTCTTCCCCTGGGAGATCGAGCTGCACGCGCCCGGCGGCGGCGGCGAGGACTCCGCCCTCAACCGGCTCGCCGCCGAGGTCACCGCGATCAGCGAGTTCGGCAACCGGGCCCGCGTCGCCCTCGCCCTGCCCCAGCCCGCCGTCGCCGAGGTCACCTCGGCCTCGGTCGCCCGGCTCGGGCTCGCCGCCGGGAGCCGCGTCGAGGCGAGCTGGAAGGCGACCGCGACCCGTCTGGTCGCCGCCGGGGGGCAAGCCGATTCGTCCATCGCGCTTCCGCTCCGCCGCTGAAGCTGATAACCATTGCGCCCGATGGAAGCCGCCACACCGCCGCCTCCCCCGCCGCCGCCCGCAGCGGCGGCCGGCAAGCGCCCGATCGACGTCGGCCGGGTGATCAGCGAGACCTTCTCGATCTATGCCGCCAACGCGGCGCCGCTGCTGATCACGGCGTTCATCGTCTTCCTGATCTCGGGCCTGATCCAGGGCCTGCTGACCGACGGCTTCATCCTGCAGCTGCTCGGCACCGTCGTCTCGCTGATCGCCGCCTCGCTCTACACCGGCTTCGTCGTCAAGCTGGTCGAGGACGTTCGCGACGGCCGCCGCGACTTCTCGGTCGGCGAGCTGCTCTCCTCCGCCTCGCCGTTCATCGTGCCGCTGATCGTCAACGGCTTCTTGCGCGGGATCGCGATCGCGATCGGCCTGATCCTGCTGATCGTCCCGGGCCTGATCCTGATGACGATCTGGGCCGTGACCTCGCCCGCGATCGTGCTCGAGAACGAGAACGGGATCAGCGCCTTCGGCCGCAGCAGCGAGCTCACCCGCGGCGAGCGGATGAACGTGTTCCTGACGATCCTCGTCGTCTTCGTGATCACGATCGTGATCTCGTTCATCGTCCTCGCGATCGGCGCCTCGCTCAGCACCGGCATCCTGATCGCCCTCTCGATCCTCGTCTCGACCGTCGTGCAGCCGATCGGCGCGCTCGTCGCCTCGGTGCTGTTCTTCGACCTCGGCGGCGGCTCCAGCCAGCCCGCCGCCGAAGGTCAGGTCGTCGTCGAGTACTGAGCCGCGGCCGCTAGCGGCGCTTCCAGGCGCGGCCGAACAGCCGCGAGAGCCGGCCGCGGCTGAGGTTGGCGCTGAACGCGCCGGCGCCGGCGTCGGGCGGCCCGAGCTCGGCGACCGCGGCGGCGTCGATCGTCAGCGTGACGCCGCGCTCGAAGGTGCGGGCGACCTCGGGCGCGTCGACGAAGCGGACGACGCCCTCGCGGTCCTCGATCACGAAGCCGTCGAGGATGTGCTCGCGGTAGTTGTCGGCGACCTGGCGAACCGCGCCGACGGCGCTGCCGTCGCTCGCGTAGACCGGGGTCCCGGGCGCGATCGCCGTGTAGTGGACGGGGCTGCCGTGCTCGTCGCTCACCGCCGCAAGGATAGGGGCCGGCGCCTGCCGCCGAGCGGCGCGGGCCGCGACCGGCTAGGCGCGCCGCTCGCGCACCTCGTCGGTCGCCGCGAACGCGGCGATCTCGCGCGCGAGGCGGCCGCCCTGCCAGGCGAGCGGGCTCTGGCCGGGCTCCTCGCTGATCAGCCGCGCCCGGGGCAGCGTCGCGGCGAACGCGTCCGCGACCGCGTAGGGATGGCTCGGATCGGCCTCGTCGCCGCTGGCGACGACCAGCGCCGGCAGGTCGAGCCCCTCGAGCTCGCCGAGGCCGTCGAAGGGGATCGAGCGCGGTACCTCGCGCAGGGCGGCGGCGAGGGCGTCGAGGTCGCGGTGCACGGCGAGCCGGTCGCGGGCGATCCGGATCAGCGTCGCGCTCCATTCGGGGTCGAGCCCGAACGAGTAGGCGGCGATGAAGCCGTCGATGCCGTCGCGCTCGAGGCCGTCGGCGAGCGCGTCCCAGCCCGCCAGCGAGCCCTCCGGCGGCGGTCCGCCGACGGTCGCGGGGCCGATGACCACGAGCCCGGCGTAGCGCTCCGGGGCGCGCAGCGCCGCCGTGATCAGCGTGTGCGCGCCCATCGAGTGGCCGGCGAGCAGCGGGCGCGGGCCGCCGGCGGCGGTGCGCGCGAGGACCGCCTCGAGGTCGTCGGCGAGCCGCTCGTAGTTGCGCGACCCGGCGGCGCCGGCATCGCTCTCGCCGTGGGCGCGGGCGTCGTAGCGGATCACCTCGTGGCCGGCGCGGGCCAGCGCCCGCGACCCGTGGATCACGAGCTCGCGGTGGGCGCTGAGCCCGTGCGCGAGCAGCACCGGCGGACCGTCGCCGTCGCCGGTTCCACGCAGGATCGTGCCGTCGCCGGCGTCGATCTCGAGCTCGCCCGCGATCGGCGCTCAGCCCCCGACCAGCGTCGCCCGCTCGATCACCACGGGCGTCTCCGGCGGCCCGTCCTCGCCGTCGGCGGCGAGCTCGGAGATCGCCCGGACCACGTCGAAGCCGGCGCTCACCCGGCCGACCAGCGCGTAGTCGGGGGTGAGCCCGAGGTCGGGGGCGACGGCGATGAAGAACTGGCTGCCGGAGCGACCCGGAGGCTCGGCGTCGGTCTTCGCCATCGCCACCGTCCCCTCGGTGTAGGCGAGCCCCGGCGGCGGCTTCTCGTCGATCGTGTAGCCGGGCCCGCCCTTGCCGTCGCCCTCGGGGTCGCCGCCCTGGATCAGGATGTCGCTGACGACGCGGTGGATCGTCAGCCCGTCGTAGAAGCCCTGCGCGACGAGGCTCTGAAAGCTCGCCGCCGTCTTCGGGTTGCGCTCGTCGAAGCTGATCGTGAAGCTGCCGCAGTTGGTCTCGAAGACCGCCCCCGTCGCGGTCGGAGCGGCGGCGGTCGGCCGCTTCGCCTTGCGCTGCTGCGCTCCCGGCGCGGCGACGTCGGCGCAGTCTCCCGACGAGCTGGTGGCGGTCTCGCCGCCACCGCCGCCGCCGCATCCCGCCGCGAGCAGCGCGAGCAGCGCCAGCAACGCCGCAAGGCGCCTCACGAGGGCCCCTCGACCGACATCGACTCGATCGTGACCCGCCGCCGCGGCGGGCCGTCGCCGACCCCGAGCGCCTCGATCGCGGCGACGGTACCGAGCCCCTTCGTCACCCGCCCGACGTAGGCGTAGTCGGGCGGCAGCTGGGCGTCGGGGCCGGAGACGACGAAGAACTGGCTGCCGGAGCGGCCGGCGGGCTGCTCGGCCGTCTTCGCCATCGCCACGGTCCCGCGCTTGTAGGTGGTGCCGTCGGGGACCGGCTCGTCGACGTAGTAGCCGGGCCCGCCGGTGCCGGCCAGGCGCGGGTCGCCGGCGAGCGGATCGCCGCCCTGGATCACGAAGCCGGGGACGACGCGGCTGAACGTGAGCCCGTCGTAGAAGCCGTGCTCGGCGAGCTCGCGGAACGAGGTCGTGGTCGCCGGCGAGGCAGCGACGTCGAGCGCGATCGTGAAGCTGCCCTCGCTCGTCTTGACCTCGACGTCGGCGGGATCGGTCACGAGCTCGGTCGGGCACGGCTCCCGGCCGCCTTCGTGCGGCACCTGCTTGCAGTCGATCGCCGCGGCGTCGTCGGCCGCGGTGCGCTCGCCGGTGCCATCATCACCGCCGTTGCCGCAGCCGGCCGGGAGCGCGAGCAGCAGCGCCGCCGCCGCGACCGCAGCCAGGCGCAGCGGGCTGGCCGATCCGGGTTCGTCGTGCGTGCTGGCGCGCCTCATCGCGGGTCCGGGTGAGCCGGCGGCGGACGCCCGGATCGCGCGCCAGCCTAACGGGTTGCGATCATGGCGCCCGTGAGCGAACCCGAACCCGACCGAGGCGACGGGCCGCCGACCCGCGTGCGGTTGATCGGCCGCGCGCTGAGCGCGTCGGTGGCGCGGGCGCCGTGGCTGTGGCCGCTGCTGCGGCGGGCGACGGCGGGCTACTTCGACGGCCTCGCGAGCGGCTGGGACGAACGCACCGGCGCTCCCGGCGCCGAGCACCTGGCCGCGCTCGCGGTCGCGGTGACCAAGATCGACCGCCGGCCCGAGCGCGCGCTCGACATCGGCACCGGAACCGGGGTGGCGGCGCTGTTCCTCGCCCGCGAGTTCCCGCAGGCGTCGGTTCGCGGCGTCGACATCTCCGATCAGATGATCCGCCAGGCGAAGGCGAAGGTCGGCCTCGACCCCGAGGGCCGCGTCGCCTTCCGCGTCGCCGATGCCGCCGCGCTGCCCTACGACGACGGCCACTTCGACCTCGTCACCCAGATCAACATGCCGCCGTTCTTCGCCGAGATCGCCCGCGTCCTCCGGCACGGCGGCCACGCGATCGTCGCCGCCAGCTCCGGCGACCGGACGCCGTTCTTCACCCCCGACGCGGTGCTGCGGCGCGGCTTCGAGCGCAACGGCATGGTCACGGTCAAGGCCGATCGGGTCGGCCGCGGCTCCTACTTCGTCGCCAGGAAGGGCCGCTGATGGCGGCCGAGCGCTACCTGCTGCTCGTCAACCCCTCGGCGGGCTCCGGGCGCGCCGTCAAGCGCCTGCCCGAGTACGAGCGCGAGATGCGGCGGCGCGGGCTCGAGTACCGGCTCGTCGAGACGACCGGGATCGAGCACGGCTGCGCCGAGGCGGTGGCGGCCGCGGCGGCCGGTGAGATCCCGGTCGTCTGCAGCGGCGACGGCCTGATCGGCCAGGTCGGCGGCGCCCTCGCCGAGGGCGCGAGTCCGCTCGGGGTGCTGCCGGGCGGCCGCGGCAACGACCTCGCGCGGGTCGTCGGGATCCCGGTCGAGCCGGCGGCGGCGGTCGCCGTGCTGGCGGCGGGACACCGGCGACGGATCGACGTCGGCGAGGCCAACGGGCGCCGCTTCCTCTGCATCGCCTCCTGCGGGTTCGACTCCGATGCGAACCGGATCGCGAACGAGGCCAGGGTCGTCCGCGGCTCGCTCGTCTACGCCTACGCGGCGCTGAAGGCGCTCTGGCAGTGGCGCCCGGCGGAGTTCACGGTGACGGTCGACGGCGAGCGGCGCCGGTTCCGCGGCTACTCGGTGATCGTCGCCAACTCGAAGGCCTACGGCGGCGGCATGTTCGTCGCTCCCGACGCCGAGCTCGACGACGGCCTGCTCGACCTGGTGACGATCGCCGCCGTCGGCAAGTGGCGCTTTCTGGCCAACCTCCCGAAGCTGTTCAAGGGCGAGCACATCGACAACCCCGAGGTGAGCACCGCCCGCGGCGCCCGCGTCGAGGTGCGGGCGGACCGGCCGTTCGCGGTCTACGCGGACGGCGACCGCCTGACCGATCTGCCCGCCACCGTGCGGCTGCTGCCGAGCGCGCTCGAGCTGATCGCGCCGGCAGCCGAGCCCGGGCGATGAGCGTCGGCTCCCCGGTCTTCGGGGCGAAGGTCTGGGCCGCGCGCGCCGTCGGCGGGCTCAGCCGCCGCAGCGGCCGCGGCGGCGGCACGACGCTGCCGGGACGGATGCTGCTGCGAACCGCCCCCGACGCGATCGGCCGCCTCAGCGCCCGGCTGAGCGGCCCGCGAACGGTGATCAGCGCCACCAACGGCAAGACGACGACTGCGGGGATGCTGGCGGCCGTGCTGCGCGCCGCCGGCCGCGATCCGGTTCACAACCGGGCCGGCTCGAACATGGCCTGGGGGGTGGCGACGGCGCTGCTCGAGCGCGACGGCAGCGAGGGCCTGTTCGAGGTCGACGAGGCCTGGCTGCCCCGGGTCGCCGGCCAGCTCTCCCCCACCCTGCTGGTGCTCGGCAACCTGTTCCGCGACCAGCTCGACCGCTACGGCGAGCTCGAGCGGATCGCCGACGGCTGGGCCGAGCTGATCGAAGCGCGGTCGGGCGCGATCGGCCTCGTCCTCAACGCCGACGACCCGCTGATCGCCGACCTCGGCCGCGACCGCGAGCAGCGGCGCCGCGAGCGCACCACGTTCTTCGGGATCGAGGACGAGTCCCAGGCGCTGCCCGAGCTTCAGCACGCCTTCGACGCCAAGCACTGCCGCCGCTGCGGCTCGCCCTACCGCTACGAGCGCGCGTTCGTCGGCCACCTCGGCCACTACCGCTGCGCGCGCTGCGGCGCCGGCCGGCCGGCGCCCGACGTGCGCGCGACGGCGATCGAGCTGCACGGGATCGAGGGCAGCTCGTTCCGGGTCCGGACGCCGGCCGGCGAGCTCGAGCTGGCGCTGCCGCTGCCCGGCCTCTACAACGTCTACAACGCGCTCGCCGCGATCGCCGCCGCCGGCGAGCTCGGCATCGACCTCGACCTGATCGGCACCGCGCTGGGCTCGGTCGAGGCGGCGTTCGGACGGGTCGAGAGGATCGCGATCGACGGCCGCACCCTCTCGATCCTGCTGGTCAAGAACCCGGTCGGGACGAACGAGGTGCTGCGGACCCTGCGCGAGGAGTCCGACCGCACCGGCGAGCCGCTCGATCTCTGGATCGCGCTCAACGACCGGATCGCCGACGGCCGCGACGTCTCCTGGATCTGGGACGCGGACTTCGAGCTGCTCGCCGGCATCGCCGGCCACGTCACCTGCACCGGCACGAGGGCGGCGGAGATCGCGCTGCGGCTCAAGTACGCGGGCTGCGAGCGGGGACGGATCACGATCGTCGAGGGGATCGGGCCGTCGCTCGACGCGGCGCTCGGGACCGCGCGCGGGCGCCTGTTCGCGCTGCCCACCTACACCGCGCTGATCGAGCTGCGGACGCTGCTCGCGCGCCGCGGCCTCGCCTCGGAGTTCTGGCGATGAGCGTCGCCTGCCCTGTCGCCGGCGTCGTCTGGCACGACGCCGAGTGCGGTGGCTACGCGGCCGACCTGCCGGCCTGGGAGCGGCTCGCGCGCGAGCGCGGCGGCCCCGTCCTCGATCTCGGCGCCGGCAGCGGCCGCGTCGCCCTGCACCTCGCCGCCCGCGGGCACGAGGTCGTCGCGGTCGACGCCGACGCGGAGCTGCTCGCGGCGTTGCGGGCGCGGGCGGCGGCGCGCTCGCTCGCGATCGAGGCGATCCGGGCCGACGTCCGCAACCTCGACCTCGGCGGCCGCCGCTTTCCGCTCGCGATCGCGCCGATGCAGCTCGTCCACCTGCTCGGCGGCGCCGGTGGCCGCGGCCGGGCCTTCGCGGCGATCGGGCGCTGCCTGCGAGCGGACGGCGCGCTGGCGCTCGCGGTCCTGCGCGAGCCGCTGCCGCCCTCGGGAACGCCGGAGCCGCTGCCCGATGTCCGCGAGGCCGGCGGCTGGATCCACTCCAGCCTGCCGCTCGCGGTCCGCGTCGGGCAGGGCGCGGTCGAGCTCGTCCGGCTGCGGCAGCTCGTCGCGCCGGACGGGACGCTGAGCGAGGAGCGGGTCAGCACCGCGCTCGACCGGCTGCCGGCGCCGCTGCTCGAGCGCGAGCTCGGCGCCGCCGGCCTCGTGCTGCGCTCGAGCGCGCCGATCGCGGCGACCAGCGAGCACGTCGGCTCGCTGCTGCTCGTCGCCGAGCCCGACCGCGGGAGCGGCGATGGCTGAGCTGCGCCTGCTCGCGCTCTACCCGGAGCAGATGAACATCTACGCCGATCGCGGAAACGTGACCTTCCTGCGCCGCCGCTGCGCCTGGCGCGGGATCGGATTCAGCTACGCCGCCGCCGGGCCCGGCGAGGGCTTCGACCCCGACCGCCACGACCTGCTCTACATCGGCGGCGGCCAGGACCGCGATCAGCTCGCCGTCGCCGAGGACATGCGGCGCACCAAGCGCGACGCGATCGCCGCCGCGCTCGGCGAGGGCGCGACGCTGCTCGCCGTCTGCGGCGGCTACCAGCTGCTCGGCAGCCACTACGAGCTCGCCGGTGAGCGCCGGATCGAGGGGCTCGGGCTCGCCAACCTGGAGACCGTCCGCGAGCGCGGCGAGCGGCTGATCGGCAACGTCTCGATCGAGGTCGACCTCGGCGGCGGGCCGCGGCTTCTGGCGGGGTTCGAGAACCACGGCGGCCGCACCTACCTCGGCAGCGGCGCCGAGCCGCTCGGCAGGGTGCTGCACGGCCACGGCAACAACGGCCGCGACGGCGGCGAGGGGGTCCTGCGCGGCAACCTGATCGGCACCTATCTGCACGGCCCGCTGCTGCCGAAGAACGCCTGGCTCGCCGACGAGCTGATCGCCCGCGGCGTCGAGCGCTCGACCGGGGCGCGGCCCGAGCTCGAGCCGCTCGACGACGAGATCGAGGACGCCGTCCACGCGGCCGCGGTGGCGGCGGCCGCGAGGGGATGACCGTGGCGGCGGAGCCCGCGGTGATCGGCTGGCGCGAGTGGGTCGAGCTGCCCGGCCTCGGCGGCGCCGCGGTCAAGGCGAAGGTCGATACCGGCGCCCGCACCTCGACCCTGCATGCCTTCGACATCGAGGAGCGCGGCGGCGCCGCCGCGGTCGGCTTCAAGTACCACCCGGTCCAGCGCGACGAGCGCCGCACGGTCAGCGCCGAGGCGCCGCTGGTCGACCGCCGCACGGTCACCGCCTCCAACGGCCAGAGCGAGCTGCGCTACGTCGTCGCGACCGAGGTCGTGATCGACGACGAGCCGATCGCGATCGAGCTGACCCTGACCCGCCGCGACGCGATGGGGTTCAGGATGCTGCTCGGGCGCGCCGCGCTGCGCGGCCGCTACGTCGTCGATCCGGGGCGCTCGTTCCGGGGCCGGGCATCGAAGCGGGTCCGGCGCCGGGCGCGCAGGGAGCGGTTCGGCCGGTGAGGTTCGCGGTCCTCAGCAGGCGCCCGTCGCTGTACTCGACGCGGCGGCTGGTCGAGGCCGGGCGGCAGCGCGGTCACGAGATGCAGGTGATCAACTACCTGCGCTGCTACATGGACCTGACCTCGCAACGGCCCCAGGTCCTGCTCCGCGGCGAGCCGGTGACCGGCTTCGACGCCGTGATCCCGCGGATCGGCGCCAGCCACGCCTTCTACGGCGCCTCGGTCGTCCGCCAGTTCGAGGCGATCGGCGTCTTCAGCGCCAACGGCTCGCTCGGCATCACCCGCGCCCACGACAAGCTGCGCCAGCTCCAGTTCCTCGCCCAGGCCGGGGTCGGGATGCCGGTCACCGGCTTCGCCCACGACTCCGACGACATCGCCGGGATCATCGACTCGGTCGGCGGCGCCCCGGTCGTCGTCAAGCTGCTCGAGGGCACCCAGGGCAAGGGAGTCGTGCTCGCCGAGACCCGGAAGGCGGCGGAGTCGGTGATCGGCGCCTTCCGCGAGCTCGACGCCAACATCCTCGTCCAGGAGTTCATCAAGGAGTCGCGCGGCACCGACATCCGCGCCTTCGTCGTCGGCCGCCGCGTCGTCGCCGCGATGATCAGGACCGCGGCGAAGGGCGAGTTCCGCTCCAACATCCATCGCGGCGGCAGCGCCGCGGCGGTCAAGCTGACCCCCCAGGAGCGCGCGACCGCCCGCCGTGCCGCCTCCCGGGTCGGCCTCGCGGTCGCCGGCGTCGACATGATGCGATCGAACCACGGCCCGGTCGTGCTCGAGGTCAACAGCTCGCCCGGGCTCGAGGGGATCGAGCTCGCCACCGGCGTCGACGTCGCCGCCGAGATCATCCGCTTCCTCGAGACCAAGACCGCCCCGAAGCCGCGACGCCGGCGCAGCCCGCGCGGCGGCGCCTAGCGATGGCCGCGGCCGGCGAGAGCGCAGCGGGCAGGCCGATCGAGATCGGCGGCACGGTCGTCGCCCCGGGCGAGCGCGAGGACGTCGAGATCCGCGTCGAGCGGCTCGCCACCGGGCCCTGGATCTCGATCCCGGCGGTCGTCCTCAACGGCCGCCGCGGCGGCCCGAGCGTCTGCGTGACGGCGGCGATCCACGGCGACGAGGTCAACGGCGTCGAGGTGATCCGGCGGCTGCTGATGGAGCTGCGGCCCGGCGACATCGCCGGGACCGTGATCGCGGTCCCGGTCGTCAACGAGCTCGGCTTCATGGCCGGCAGCCGCCAGCTGCCGGACGGCCGCGACCTCAACCGATCGTTCCCGGGCTCGCCGCGCGGGTCGCTCGCCGCGCGCCTCGCCCACCTGCTGATGACCGAGATCATCAGCCGCTGCGATCTCGCGATCGACCTCCATTGCGGCTCGGACCGGCGCAGCAACCTGCCCCAGATCCGGGCCGATCTCGACGATCCTCCGACGCGCGCCGCGGCGCTGGCGTTCGACGCTCCGGCCGCGATCCACGCCCGCGCCCGCGACGGCTCGCTGCGCGAGGCGGCGACCCAGCAGGGGGTCGCGATGCTGCTGTTCGAGGGCGGCGAGTCGAACCGCTTCGACCCCTACGCGATCGATGCCGCCGCCGACGGCGTCCGCCGCGTGCTCGCCCACCGCGGCGTCGTCGACGGCGCTCCGGGCGAGTCGAAGCCGACCTTCGTCAGCCGCCAGACGCGCTGGGTCCGTGCCGCCCGCGGCGGCCTGCTGCGGCTCGAGGCCGAGCTCGGCGAGCACGTCGAACGCCGCCAGGTGCTCGGCAACTTCTCCGACATCTACGGTCGCCGCAACCTCGCGGTCCGCGCCCCGGTCGAGGGCCTGCTGATCGGGATCAACCGCAGCCCGCTGATCAACCAGGGCGATGGCCTGTTTCACATCGCCGAGGCCGCCGGCCCCGGCGCCGCCGAAGCCTGAGCCCGACGTCCGGGCGGACTGCGGGCGCGTTCGCCGCCGGTGCCCGACCCCGAACCGGTGCCGGAGGCCGCGGGCCCGCGCGCGCACTCGCGATCGAACCGGCGCTGCGAGGGCCCGGTCGCCGCGCGCAAGAGGTCAGCTCAGCCCGCCCGGGTCGGCCGGGACGTCGACGGCGTGTTCGCGCAGCGCCGCGAGCGGGACGACCTCGAGCGCGCGCTCGGCGGTCGCGGCGAGCACCACCCAGGCGGCGGCGCCGTCGTCGTAGGCGCGCAGCCAGTTGACGGCCGTGACGCACCAGCGGTCGCCGGGCTCGAGCCCGGGGAAGCCGTAGCCCGGCACCGGGGTCGTCAGGTCGTTGCCGATCCGCCGCTGATGGTCGAGGAACTCGGCGCTGACGACGGCGCAGATCGTGTGGCTGCCGACGTCCTCGGCGCCGCTGCGACAGCAGCCGTCGCGGTAGAAGCCGGTGAGCGGATCGGTGCCGCAGGGCTCCAGCGGCTCACCGAGGACGTTGCGCTCGGCCATCGCTCAGCCCTCCGCCGCCGCCGCGCGCGCGGCCCGTCCGGTCGAGCCGAAGCCACCCTCGCCGCGAACGCTGGCGCCGAGGTCGGCGACCTCGACCGGCTCGGCGGCCGCGAGCGCGACCACGACGAGCTGCGCGATCCGGTCGCCGGCCGCGACCTCGAAGCGGTGCTCGCGGTCGCTGTTGAGCAGCAGCACCCTGACCTCGCCGCGGTAGCCGGGGTCGATCAGCCCGGGCGCGTTGACGAGCGCGATCCCGTGGCGCAGCGCCAGCCCCGAGCGCGGCAGGACGAGGCCGGCGTGGCCGGGCGGGATCGCGACCGCGATCCCGGTTCCGATCGCGGCGCGCTCGCCGGGCCCGATCACGGCCGGCTCGGCCGCGCAGAGGTCGAGGCCGGCGTCGTCGTCGTGGGCGCGGGCCGGCAGCTCGGCGCCGTCGAGCAGGCGGCGGACCCTCAGCTTCATCAGGCGCCGCCGCTGGTCGCGTAGGGCTGGAAGCGGTGAGCGAGGGCGCGCGGGACCCGGGCGCGGACGCGGACGCCGTCGGGGCCGTCCTCGCGCTCGAGGTCGCCGGCGACCGCGTGCAGCTCGCTCAGGCTCGCGCCGCGCTCGTAGGGGATCAGCAGCTCCATCGGCTGCAGCGTCGCCGCGAACGCCTCCTCGACCGCGTCGAGCAGCTGCTCGAGCCCCTCGCCGCTGGCCGCCGAGACCCCGACCGCGCCGCGGCGGCCGACCAGAAGCCGGCGCCGGCCGGCCTCGTCGAGCAGGTCGATCTTGTTGAAGACGATCAGCCGCGGCGCCTCGTCGGCGCCGATCTCGGCCAGCACCTCATCGACGGCGGCGATCGCGACCGCCCGCGCCGGCTCCGGCTCGGAGGCGTCGACGACGTGCAGGATGAGGTCGGCCAGCGCCGTCTCCTCGAGCGTCGCCTTGAACGCGTCGACGAGCTGGTGCGGCAGCTTGCGGATGAAGCCGACGGTGTCGGTCAGCAGGTAGCGGCGACCGCCGTGCTCGAACGCGCGCGTGGTCGGATCGAGCGTGTGGAACAGGCGGTCGCCGACGCCGGAGCCGGCGCCGGTGATCGCGTTCAGCAGCGTCGACTTGCCGGCGTTCGTGTAGCCGGCCAGCGCCACCGTCGGCAGCGCCGAGCGGCGCCGCTCCTTGCGCATCGTCTCGCGGCTGCGGGCGACGACCCGCAGCTCGCGCTTCAGCGCCGCGATCCGGTCGCGCGCGATCCGCCGGTCGGTCTCGATCTGCGACTCGCCCGGCCCCCGCGTGCCGATCCCGGCGCCGAGCCGCTCGAGGTGGGTCCACAGCCCCCGCATCCGCGCCAGGTTGTACTCGAGCTGGGCGAGCTCGACCTGGAGCTTGCCCTCGGCGCTGTGCGCGTGATCGGCGAAGATGTCGAGGATCACCGCGGTACGATCGAGCACCGGGACGCCGAGCGCCGCCTCGAGGTTGCGCTCCTGGCGCGGCGCCAGCTCGTCGTCGCAGACGACGAGGTTGGCGTCACAGCGCACGATCTCAGCCTCGAGCTCGGCGAGCTTGCCGCGGCCGAGGTAGCGGTCGGGGTCGGGCTCGGGTCGCTGCTGGACGAACGCTCCGACGGTGGCGACGCCGGCCGTGCGCAGCAGCTCGCCGAGCTCGGTCAGCTCCGGATCGTCGCCGGGACGGCCGCTGAGGACGCCGATCGCGAGCGCGCGCTGGCGGGCCCGCGGGTTGCGGAGCCCGACCGCGTCGCCGCTGGTGCGGGTCTCGGCGCTCATTCGATCCCCAGTCTAGGTGCGGCCGTCGACGCCGGCGACCGCGAAGACCCGCCACGAGCCCGGCACGCCCTTGAGCTCGCGCTCGCCGCGATCGTCGAACTCGATTCCCGAGCCGACGACGAGATCGCGGACGGTCGAGGAGACGAAGACCTCGCCGGGGCCGCCGAGCGCCCCGATCCGGGCGCCGATGTGGACCGCCATGCCGCCGACGTCGGCGCCGATCAGCTCGACCTCGCCGACGTGCAGCCCCGCCCGCAGCTCGATCCCGAGCTCGCCGACCTCGGTGGTCAGGGCCGAGGCGCAGCGGACGGCTCGCGCCGGGCCGTCGAAGGTCGCGAGGAAGCCGTCGCCGGTCGACTTGATCGCGCGGCCGCCGAAGCGGGCGACGAGCTCGCGGGTGAGCCGGTCGTGGCGCTCGAGCGTCTCGCGCCAGCGCCGGTCGCCGAGCTCGGCCGCGCGGGTGGTCGAGCCGACGATGTCGGTGAACAGGACGGTGGCGAGCGCGCGTTGCGAATCGAGCGCCGCCTCCCGCGTCGCGCCCAGCGTGAACTCGCGGATCGCCTCGATGAACGCGTCGATCCCGTCGCCGAAGGAGATCGCGTCGCGACCCGGCAGCTCGACCAGCCGCGCATCGGGAATCCGCTCGGCGACGTAGCGGGCGTGGCGCGAGTCCACCGCCGGCGCGTCGGGCCGGTCGGTGACCAGCGTCGGCGTCTGCACCCGCGGCAGGATCTCGCGCACGTCGATACGCCCGATCAGGCGCATCTGCCGCTCGGCGGTGCCCGGCGACGCGCCGATCCGCTCCCAGCGTCCCCACCAGCGGGCGAAGCTCGGATCCCGGGCGGCGAGCACCGGCGCGATCCGCGCCGCGTTCTCGCCGCTGCCCCAGCGGGCGATGGTGGGCTCGACGAGCTCACGGTCGCGGACCTCGGCCGAGGGCCAGGTCCAGTCGTACCCGCCGGCGTTCGTCAGCCGGGCGAACGGATGCATCAGGAGCAGGTGGCTGACGCGTTCGGGGTGGGTCGCCGCGTAGAGCACGGCGAGCATCGCGCCCTCGGCCTCGGAGCTGAGCACGGCCCGGGTCGACCCGGAGGCGTCGAGCACCGCGGTGACATCGTCCATCTGCTGCTCGAGCGTCACCGGCTCCTCGACCGGATCGGAGA
This sequence comes from uncultured Conexibacter sp., assembly GCA_964497825.1. Taxonomy (GTDB): domain Bacteria; phylum Actinomycetota; class Thermoleophilia; order Solirubrobacterales; family 70-9; genus RHKX01. The sequence continues at coordinate 481 of CAZCFA010000060.1, read as the reverse complement.
TCCCCGATCCGCGGCGATCGAACGAGATCACGCGCGAGAACTTCGCCAGGCCGGCGATCAGATCGCGCGCCGGCGGCTCGCCGAGCAGCTCGATCGTGCCCAGCGTCGGCAGGATCACGCAGAGGTCGAGCTCCGAGGTGCCGACGTGGCTGTAGGCGATCCGGGTGCCGCCGACGCTCACGTAGCGGACCGCTGGCACCTCCCCCGGCATCGGCTCAGCGCAGGTGCTCGCGCATCCGTTCGACCGCCTCGGACAGGCGCTCGTCGGGCGTCGTCAGCGAGATCCGGAAGAAGCCCTCGCCGCTGGGCCCGTACATCGAGCCCGGCGAGATCACCACCGCCGCCTGCTCGAGCACGTGCTCGCAGAACGAGGTCGAGCTGTGGCCCTCGGGGACGGGCGCCCAGACGTAGATCGTCCCCCGCGGCGATTCGACGTCGACGCCGATCTCGCGCAGCGCATCGACGACGAGGTCGCGGCGGC
>CAZCFA010000059.1:0-18057 GCA_964497825.1 uncultured Conexibacter sp. | reverse complement strand
AGCGGCATCCGCGCCGGCGGCCGCCCCGCCGACGCCTACGACGGCGTCGCGCCCGGCCTGCGCGCCGCGGTCGCCACCGGGGGAGCCGACCGCATCGGCGCCGCCGCGCGAGCGAGCGCCGGCAGCGCCAGCGCGGCGCCGGCGAGCAGCCCGGCGCCGAGGGCGAGCGCCGGCCGGCCCTCGCTCGCGGGCAGCGCCGCGAACGCGGTCGCGAGCAGCAGGTTGCGGCCGATCGCCGGCCGGCCGACCCTGCCGGCGGCGCCGAAGCAGCCGCAGGGCTCGCCGACCCGGCCGCGCAGCAGCTCGCCGCCGAGCGTCAGCGCGAGCATCGTCAGCAGCGCCGCGGCGGCGTAGGCGGCATCGTCGCTGCCGAGCGCGACGCCGACGGCCAGCGCCGCCTCGGCGCCGACCACAAGGGCGAGCGCGAGCCGGCGCGAGCGGGGCGTCCGGAAGCCGTGACCGGCCATCGCCGCGGCGGCCTGGCGCGGGCGCGCGAGCTTTGCGGCGACCGCGACGAGCAGCACCCCGCCGAGGATCAGCCTGCCGACCAGCTCCACGCCCGCAACGCTAACAAGTGGATGCGGCGGCCCCCGGGTCAGCCGACGAGCCGCATCACCCGGCCGTCCTCGAGCGCGACGACGTAGAGGCGCCGGCGCGCGTCGGTGCCGAAGCTGACGATCCCGGGGTGCCGGCCGACGCCGAGCGGGCGGTCGCCGCGGGCACCGCGGCGGGTCGGTCGCAGCGAGCGGATCTTCCCCGAGCAGTAGTCGCCGTAGACGTAGCGGCCGCGCAGCCGCCGCAGCCGCGGGTCGCGCATCACGTAGCCGCCGACGATCGCGCAGGCGCCGCCCCGGTGCCGGTACTGGAAGGCGGGCTCGTCGTGGTGCTTCAGCCGGCCGTTGCGAAACCGCTTCGTGCCCTCGTAGATGCTCCAGCCGAAGTTGGCGCCGCGCGCCTTGCGCAGCGGCTCGATGTCGACCTCCTCGCGGCTGTCCTGGCCGACGTCGCCGATCAGTATCCGGCCGCGGTCGAACGAGAACCGGAACGGGTTGCGGAGCCCGCGCGCGTAGATCTCGCCGCGGCCGGCGCGCTTCGCGTAGGGGTTCGAGGGCGGGATCGCGTAGGCCCGGCGGTGCTTCCCGGCCCGCGGGTCGATCCGCAGCAGCTTGCCGAGCAGCGACCGCTTGCGCTGCGCGGCCCGGCTCGGGTGCTCGAAGTTGCCGCCGTCGCCGGTCGCCAGGTACAGCAGCCCGTCGGGCCCGAAGGCGAGCTGGCCGCCGTTGTGGTTGACCTCGCCGCGCTGGTCGATCGTGATGATCCGGCGCCGCGAGGAGCGCCGCGCCCGCAGGCGGTTGCGTCGCGAGCGCCGGAACTGATCGACCTCGATGTCGTCGTCGCGATTGGTGAAGTAGACGTAGAAGCGGCCGCTGCGGGCGTAGTCGGGCGCGAAGGCGATCGAGAACAGCCCGGTCTCGACCTTGCAGCAGCCGACCCAGCGGCGCAGATCGAGGAAGGTGCCGAGCCGCTCGTTGCCGCGCAGCAGCCTGATCCTGCCGGCGCGCTCGGTCACGTAGGCGAGCTCGCCGCCGTTGCGCGGCGCGGCGACGAACGTCGGCTGGTTGAACCGCGCGACGGTGACGAGGTGAAGGCCCTTGCCCCGGGGCTTCGCCGGGGCGGCGTCGGAGCCCGACGCGAGCAGCACCGCGGCCAGCGCAAGGGGGGCGAGAAGGAGAGCAAAGCGGTTCACGGGCTGTGGCGAAGAAGTATCGGGACGCCGGAATGGCCGGCGGCGGGCTCGGCAGCCGGGCATGTCATCTCGACACACCCTGACGGACGCCACATAGCGGTGCCCTCAGGCGGCCCCACATAGCGGTGCCCTCAGGCGGCCATCGGAGCAGGGATGTCCCGATCAGCACCCTCGCCACGATCCGCAGGTGCGGAGATCGAGACGCAGGTGCAACAAGGACTCGAGCCTTACCTCCGGTTGCTGCGCGACGAGGGGGAGCCGGTGCCCGAACCCCGTTGCGACGTCGGCATGCACCGCGTCGCCCTAACGATCACGGGCTGACACCTAGCCGATCGCGACCATGCGCTCGATCGGGACCCGCGCCCGCTCGGCGATCTCCGGCGGCACCCTGACCTCGCCGGTCATGTCGCGCAGGCAGTCGCGCAGCTTCGGCAGCGTGATCATCTTCATGTACTTGCAGAACGCCATCCGGTTGGCGGCGATCAGGTCCGCCTCCGGCGCCGCCTGCTCGAGCGGGTAGAGCATCCCGGTCTCGGTCGCGACAATGTAGGAGCCGCTCGGCTGCTGACCGACGTGGTTGATCATCCCCGAGGTCGAGAGCATGTGGACGCCCTCGCCGGCGATGTCGCCGGAGGCGACGTACTCCATCGCCTGGGTCGAGCAGCCGCACTCGGGATGGATCAGGAACTCGGCCTCGGGATGCTCGGCCCGCATCTCGGTGATGTCGTCGGGCCGGATCCCGGCGTGGACGTGGCACTCGCCGTCCCAGACGTGGAACCGGGCGCGGCGCTCGGGATCGTCGCGCAGCCCGGCCTCGCGCTCGACGAACGCGCCGAGCCACATATCGGGGCCGAACAGGATCTCGGTCTCGGGACCGTGCTCGTCCCAGATGTGCTCGACGACGGCGACGGCGTTCGAGGAGGTGCAGCAGTAATCGGTCAGCGCCTTGACCTCGGCCGAGGTGTTGACGTACATGACGACCAGCGCGCCCGGGTGCTCGTCCTTCCAGGCCTGCAGCTGCGGCGCCGTGATCGAGTCGGCGAGCGAGCAGCCGGCGCCGGGGTCGGGGATCAGCACGGTCTTCTCGGGCGAGAGCACCGACGCGGTCTCGGCCATGAAATGGACGCCGCAGAAGGCGATCACCGACGAGTCGGTGGCGGCGGCGGCGCGCGAGAGGCCGAGCGAGTCGCCGACGAAGTCGGCGAGGTCCTGCAGCTCGGGCAGCTGGTAGTTGTGGGCGAGGATCACGGCGTCGCGCTGCTTGGCGAGCTCGCGCACCTCGGCCGACATCGCGGCGATCTGCTCGGGGCTGAGCTGCCGGCCACCGACGAGCGGTGCCTGCGTCGTTGGAAGCTCCTGCATCGGTACCTCCTGACCGCCCCTGGCGGGCGACGTGTTCCTTGATGTTCGCCAGCCGGTCAACGGACGGGCGAATGACTGCACCGAGTCTAGCGCCGTGACGCCGCCGGACGCGCGAGCGGTGGCCGCGGCGAGCGCCGCAACCCGGCCGGGGACGGCCTTGCCGCTGAACTACGCTGCTCCCGTGCCGGAGCTTCCCGAGGTCGAGATCACGGTGCGGCGGCTCGGAACCGCGCTCGCGGGAGCCGAGGTCGAATCGGTGCTCGCCCCCGGGGTCGTGGCGCTGAAGAGCGTCGCGCCGCCGCTCGAGTCGCTGGTCGGGCTCGAGGTCGCGGCGGTGCGCAGGATCGGCAAGATGCCCGTGATCGAGTTCGGCCCGGCCGATGGGCGGCTGGCGCTGCTCGCGCACCTGATGTCGGCGGGGCGGCTGCAGCTCTTCGACGAGAGGGCCTCGCTGCGCGATCGGCGCTCGCGGCTGCTGATCCGGCTCGGCGACGGCCGCGAGCTGCGGCTGCGCGAGTTCGGCACCAAGCAGCGGGCCTGGGCGAAGCTGCTCGACGGCGGCGACGTCGCCGGCGAGGAGGTCGTCGCGACGCTCGGACCGGAGGCGTGGCCGGCGCCGTCGGTCGACGAGCTCGCGGAGCTGCTCGAGGGCGGCGGCCACGTGCACTCGCTGCTGCGCAACCAGCGCGCGATCGCCGGCATCGGGCGCTCCTGGGTCGACGAGATCCTCTGGGAGGCGCGGCTGTCCCCGTTCAAGAAGTCGGCTGACCTCAGCGATGGGGAGATCGCCGCCCTGCACGGGGCGCTGGCGGTCCTCGATCGCGCGATCAACCACTACGAGCGGGTGATCGGCGCGACGGTCCCCGACAAGATGCCGATGCCGCTGCAGGTCCATCGGCGCGAGGGCGAGCCCTGCCCGCGCTGCGGCGAGACGATCGCCGCGATCCACTACGCCGAGCGGGTCACCTGCTACTGCCCGCGCGAGCAGACCGGCGGCCGCGTCCTCGCCGACCGGCGGCTCTCGCGGCTGCTCAAGTAGCGGCGCCAGCAGGCGCCGCCGCCGGCGGCGGCGGAGGATCTGCGAGCCTGTCGCGCCGATGCGCCGACCGATCGCGATCGCCGCCGCCCTCGTCCTGCTCGCCGCCGCGGCGGCGGCGGCGAGGCCCGGCGGCGAGCAGCGCGACGTCGTCCGGGTCGCGACCAGCGGCAACTACTCGGAGCGGTTCGAGCGGCTGCCGATCACGAGGCGCGCCGGCGCCGCGAAGCGGGTCGTGATGTCGCTCGGGCCGAAGCGGCTGCCGCGGCTGCGCCAGGGCGACCGGCTCGAGCTCTCGGCCGAGGTCCAGGTGACGCTGAACTGCGACCGGCGGGTCGAGCGCTGCATCGGGCCGCCGTACCGCTACGACCCGCTGCTCACGGCACGGCTGGTGCTGGCGCGCTCGGCGCGCTCGGCGCGCGGCCTGCCGGTCAGCGCCAGCAGGCGCGCCGTCTGCCGGCAGCGGCAGCCGCGCGAGCATCACTGCGTGCTCGTCTTCACCGGCGCCGGGGTCCGCGTCCACGACCCGCGCCGGCTGCCCTGCGCGCCCGACCGCTGCTTCGTCAACCTCGTGATCGGCGCCAGCAACCCGCACGCCGGCAGGCGGGACGTGCTGATCGTCGGCGGCAACAAGCCCGACGGCTCGATCCCCCAGGACCGGGGGCGGATCAACGCGGTGCTGCTGCACCCGGGCGACGGCGACTACCCGCGGCCGCGCCGCAGCCGGGCCCGCGTGACGCCCGAGCTGCCGCTCGACCTGGAGCGCCACGTCGTCTACTCGCAGCGGCTGCGCAACCTCGAGGCGGGCCAGCAGCTCGCCGTCGAGGCGCTGGCCGTCACCGACCGCTCCCGGCTCCCCTACTCGGTCCGCACCTCCGCGCAGCTGATCCTCGCCGACCGCCGGAACGGGACCGAGCCCGGGCCGCTGGCGCGCCGGCTCGGCGGCGAGGGCGAGATCAGCGAGGCGAACGGCTTCAACTGCACCGCCGACCGCGACGCCTGCACGACCCGCAAGGTCGGCGTCCTTCGCCTCTCGCGCAGCGCCCCGCGGCCGGTCTTCGTCAACCTGGTGATGATCGTCGGCCCGAAGCAGCGCGAGGCGGGCCCCGGCGACCGCTACCACGTCCGCCGCGGCGGCGGCCTCGAGGTCAGCCGCTACCCGAAGCCGCGGCCCCGCCACGGCGGCGGCCGCCGCAGCGATCGACGGTCGCGCGCCTCAGGTGGGCTCGAGCAGCATCGAGATGTCGAGCGTCGGGGCCGAGTGGGTCAGCGCCCCGACCGAGACGAAATCGACGCCGCTGGCCGCGATCGCGCCGATCGTCTCCAGGTCGACGCCGCCGGATGCCTCGAGCTCGGCTCGCCTGCCCGCCTGCCGCTCGTGCCGATCGCGGGCGGCCACGCAGGCGCCGAGCTCGTCCGGTCCCATGTTGTCGAGCAGCAGCCGGTCCGCCCCCGACTCGAGCCCGGCTGCCACCTCGTCGCGGTCGCGGCACTCGACCTCGATCGCGACGTCCGGATACGCGCCGCGAGCGCGGGCGACCGCCTCCGCGAGCCCGCCGCCCGCGAGCGCGATGTGGTTCTCCTTGATCAGGATCGCGTCGTCGAGGCCGCGGCGGTGGTTGCGACCGCCGCCGGCGCGGACCGCCGCCTTCTCGAGCTCGCGCAGCCCCGGCGTCGTCTTGCGGGTGTCGAGGACGACCGCATGCCCGCCGGCCACGGCCGCGGCGGCGACGTAGCGGGCGGTCAGCGTCGCGATCCCCGAGAGCCGGCCGAGCAGGTTGAGCGCGACCCGCTCGCCCGCCAGCAGCGCCCGTGCCGGCCCGGCGACCATCGCGATCTCGCGCGGGACGTCGGCGCTGGGCTCGCCCTCGGGTACGAGCCGGTCGAGCTCGCCGGCGCCGGCCTGGTGCAGGACCTCGGCGGCGACGCCGAGCCCGAAGATCACCCCCGGCTGCTTCTGGACGATCACCGCCCGCGCCTGGGCGGCGGCCGGCACCGTGGCCTCGCTGGTGATGTCACCCGCGCCGATGTCCTCGGCCAGCGCCCGCCGGACGAGATCGCGCCAGCCGGCGGCGCTCATGCGGCGCCCGCGGCGCTCTGCAGCAGGTACTCGCGGATGAAGCCGTCGAGATCGCCGTCGAGGACGCGCTGCGCGTCGCCGACCTCGTGGCCGGTGCGGTGGTCCTTGACCCGCGTCGTCGGGTGCAGCGTGTAGCTGCGGATCTGCGATCCCCACTCGACCGACTTCTGCTCGCCGCGCTCGGCCGCCAGCTCCTCGGCCCGCCTGCGCTCCTCCTCGGCGAGCAGCCGGGCGCGCAGCATCTGCATCGCGGTCGCCTTGTTCTGGGTCTGCGAGCGCTCGTTCTGGCACTGGACGACGATCCCGGTCGGCTCGTGGGTGAGCCGCACCGCCGAGTCGGTCTTGTTGACGTGCTGGCCGCCGGCGCCCGATGCCCGGTAGGTGTCGACGCGGATGTCGCCCTCGTCGAGGTCGATCTCGACGTCGTCGGCGACGAGCGGCGCGACGTCGAGCTGGGCGAAGGCCGTGTGGCGCCGCGACTGCGAGTCGAACGGCGAGATCCGGACGAGGCGATGGACGCCGCGCTCGGCCGCGAACAGCCCGTAGGCGTTCTCGCCGCGGGCGAGGAACGTCGCCGACTTCAGCCCCGCCTCCTCGCCCTCGGAGGCCTCCTTGATCTCGACCGCGAAGCCGCGCGCCTCGGCCCAGCGCAGATACATCCGCAACAGCATCTCGGCCCAGTCCTGGGAGTCGGTGCCGCCGGCGCCCGAGCGCACGGTGACGACGGCGTCGCCGGAGTCGTGCTCGCCCGAGAACAGGCGCTGCTCCTCGAGCGCGGCCAGCCGCGCCTCGATCGAGCCGAGCTGGCCGCCGAGCTCGGCGGCGATCTCCTCGTCCTCGGCCGCCAGCTCGGCGAGCTCGGCGAGGTCGTCGGCGTCGGCGGCGACCTCCTCCCAGAGCTCGAGCTTGCGCTTCGCGCGCGCGTGCTCGGCCGCGACCCCCGCCGCCGTCTCCTGGTCGTCCCAGAAGCCCGGCGCCTGCATCTCGCCCTCGAGCCGCTTCAGCTCGGTCCGCAGCCCGGCCGGGTCAAAGGTAGTCCCGGAGCAGGGTGAGCTGCTCGCGGACCTCCGCGATGCGGGCGTCGGTGTCGACCGCCTCGGCCATCGGGGCCGGAGGCTAGCGCGAGCGGGTCGCCGCCGGAGCCCGCGCCGGCCGCCGCAACCGGCGAGCCCGCGCGCCCAGCCGACCGCGCCGCAACCGGGGGCGCGCCGGAGCCCGCGTACCCCGTCGCAACCGGCGTGCCCGGCCGACCGCGCCGCAGCCGGCGAGGGCGCCGGAGCCCGAGCCGCAGATTCCGGCAACCACGTTGCCGCAATCCGCGAGTCGGCGCTCGAATCGCTGGTTCCGGCGCCGAGGCCGCCGCAACCGGGGCGCGCGCGCCGGAGCCCGCCGCGACCGCGAGCGCGCCGGAGCGCGCCGTCCGCGGTCGGCGCGCGACCGCTCAGCGGCGGCAGCGTCCCTCAGCGGCGGCAGCGCCGGACCGGGCGCTCGTGGCCCGCCTCAGGCGCCGTGGCACTTCTTGTACTTCTTCCCGCTCCCGCACCAGCAGGGGTCGTTGCGGCCGATCTTCTCGTCCTCGCTCTTGACCACCGTCGTCGGGTTGGTGCCGCCGCCGTTGCCGGCGGCGCCGAGCGCGGCCGGCGCGGTCGCGGTCGCGGCGCCGCCGGTGGCCGCCGCGGCGCGGGCCTCGGCCAGCGCCGACGGCTGCTCGTCCTCGCTGCCGCCCGAGAAGCTGACCTCGCCGTTGGAGTCGCCGTCGTCGGGCGCGAACGCGTCCTCGACCTCGGCCGGCTGGAGCTCGACGTCGACGTGGAAGATCAGCCGCGCGAACTCCTCCCAGATCGACTCCATCAGCGACTGGAACATCGTGTAGCCCTCGTTCTTGTAGGCGACGAGGGGATCGATCTGGGCGAACCCGCGGAGGTGGATGCCCTCGCGCAGGTAGTCCATCTCGTGCAGGTGCTCCTTCCAGCGGGTGTCGATGATCTGCAGCAGGATGTGGCGCTCGAGCGCCCGCATCAGCTCCTCGCCGAACTCCTCCTCGCGCTCGTCGTAGGCGGCGAGCGCGTCCTCGGTCAGCAGCTCGATCACGCTCTCGCGGCTCGAGGTCTGCGGGTCGAGCTCGCCGAGCTCGACCGAGACCGGCCAGACCGTGTTGAGCTGGGTCTCGAGCCCGGCCAGGTCCCACTCCTCGAACACGTCCGATGCGGTGTAGTCGGCGACCTTGGCGGCGACCACGCCGCCGAGCTGCTCGCGCGCGACCTCGCCCATGTCGCGGCCCTCGAGCACCTCGCGGCGGTACTTGTAGACGACCCGCCGCTGCTCGTTCATCACGTCGTCGTACTCGAGCACGCGCTTGCGGCTCAGGTAGTTCTGCTCCTCGACCTTCTTCTGCGCGTTCTCGATCTGCTTCGAGAGCATCTTCGCCTCGAGCGGATACTCCTCGCCCTCCTCGTCGACGGGGCCGAGGCGGTCGAGGATCTTGTAGATCCGGTCGCCGGCGAACAGCCGCACGAGGTCGTCCTGGGCGGAGAGGAAGAAGCGCGAGGCGCCGGGATCGCCCTGGCGCCCGGAGCGGCCGCGGAGCTGGTTGTCGATCCGCCGCGACTCGTGCCGCTCGGTGCCGCAGATGAACAGGCCGCCGGCCTCGCGCACCTGGTCGCCCTCGGCCTTGCAGCGCTGCTCGAGGCCGGGCATGATCGCCGCCAGCTCCTCCTCGTAGTTCTCATCGCCGGGGCGGACGCCGAGCTTGCGCAGCTCGCTCTCGGCGAGCATCTCGGGGTCGCCGCCGAGCTTGATGTCGACGCCGCGGCCGGCCATGTTGGTCGCGATCGTGACCGCGCCGAGCCGGCCCGCCTGGGCGACCGTCTCACCCTCGCGCTGCGCGTACTCGGGCTTCGCGTTCAGCACCTCGTGCTCGATCCCGCGCTTCTTGAACTGCTGGGAGAGCATCTCCGAGGTCTCGACCGAGACGGTGCCGATCAGGATCGGCTGGCCGGTCTCGTGGCGCTTGACGATCTCGTTGACGACCGCCTTCCACTTGCCGTCCTTGGTCTTGTAGATCTGGTCGTTGGCGTCGTCGCGGATCATCTCCCGGTTGGTCGGGATCTCGACCACCGGGATCTTGTAGATCTTCATGAACTCGGTCGCCTCGGTCAGCGCGGTGCCGGTCATGCCGCTGAGCTTGTCGTAGAGCCGGAAGTAGTTCTGCAGGGTGATCGTCGCCAGCGTCTGGTTCTCCTCGCGGATCGCCACCCCCTCCTTCGCCTCGACCGCCTGGTGCAGGCCCTCCGACCAGCGCCGCCCCTCGAGGATGCGGCCGGTGAACTCGTCGATGATCATCACCTCGCCGTCGACGACCGCGTAGTCCTTGTCGCGCTTGTACAGCGACTCCGCCTTCAGCGACTGGATCAGGTGGTTGACGAGCGTGCCGTGCTCGGACAGGTAGAGGTTCTCGACGCCGAGGAACTTCTCCGCCTTCTCGACCCCGGGCTCGGTCGGCGCCACCGTCTTGTGCTTCTCGTCGTACTCGTAGTCGTAGTCGGCCTCGGAGGTGTCGCGCGACTCGCCCAGCGCCTTCAGCTTCGGCTTCGCCTCGACCCCCTTGAGGCTGCGGGCGAGGCGGGCGAACGTGTAGTAGAGGTCGGCGGCGGCCTCGGGGGCGCCGGAGATGATCAGCGGCGTCCGCGCCTCGTCGATGAGAATGTTGTCGACCTCGTCGACGATCGCGAACGGATGCCCACGCTGGAAGCAGCGCTCGAGCGACGGAGCCATGTTGTCGCGCAGGTAGTCGAAGCCGAACTCGGAGTTGGTGCCGAAGGTGACGTCGGCGTCGTAGGCGGCGTGGCGGCGGTCGCCGTGGTCGGGCAGGTCGTTGTCCTGCAGGACGCCGACCGTGACCCCGAGCGCGTCGTAGATCGGCTTCATCCACTCGGCGTCGCGGCGGGCCAGATAGTCGTTGACGGTGACGACGTGGACGCTCTCGCCGCCGAGCGTGTTCAGGAACACGGCCAGCGTCGCGGTCAGCGTCTTGCCCTCGCCGGTCTTCATCTCGGCGATGCCACCGTCGTGCAGGACCATGCCGCCGATCAGCTGGACGTCGTAGTGGCGCTGGCCGAGGGTGCGCTTGGCCGCCTCGCGGCAGAGCGCGAACGCCTCCGGCAGCAGCTCGTCGAGCGGCTCGCCGTCGCGGGCCCGCTCGCGCAGCCCGTCGGCCTCCGCGCCGATCTCGTGGTCCTCGAGCAGCTCCATCTCGGGCTCGAAGCGGTTGATCTCGGCGACGCGCTTCTGGTAATCGCGGAACTGGCGCGCCTCACCGAGCCGCAGGGCCTTGTCGATCAGTCCTCTCGCCATCGCGCTAGGACGAGGGTAGCGGACGACCCGCCCTGGGCCCGGCGGGTGTGGGCAGCGAGAAAGTCCCATTCCGACCGGAGTTCTTGGCGGCGTAGAGCGCCTGATCGGCCCGCGCGAGAAGGTCGGCGGCGGGCTCGGCGCCGCTCCACTCGGCGACGCCGATCGAGCAGCTGAGCCCGTCCGGCAGGGCGGCGCGGAGCTGGTCGCCGAGCTCGACCGCCTGCTCGAGCCCGCAGCTCGGCATCGCGATCGCGAACTCGTCGCCGCCGATCCTCGCCAGCAGGTCGGTCAGCCGCAGCCGGCGCCGCCAGCGCCGCGCCGCGGTCAGCAGCACCCGGTCGCCGGCGGCATGGCCCCAGCGGTCGTTGTAGGCCTTGAACTCATCGAGGTCGATCAGGCCGACCGCGAGCCGCAGCCCGCTGCGCTCGGCGCGCGCCAGCTCCCGCGCCAGCTCGTCCTGCCAGGCGCGGCGATTGGAGAGCTCGGTGAGCGGGTCGGTGCGCGCCATCTCGGTCAGCCGCTCGAGCGAGGCGACGCGCTCCAGCGCGACCGCCGCCTCATCGGCGAGCAGCCCGATCGCTTCACCGCCCCGCGATCGGGCCGCGGATCGATCGCGCCAGCCGATCGCGATCACGGCCTCGACCGCGTCGCCCTGCAGCACCGGCTGCCAGAGCCCCACCGCCACCCCGGCCCGCCCCAGCGGCCACGTCGCGGCCTCGTCGGCGGCGGCGCACTCGTCGTTGCGCTCGGGCCGGCCGGCCGCGAAGGCGCGCGCCGCGTGGAGGGCCCGGTCGGCTGTGATCGTGCGCCGCTCGAGCTGGCTGCTCGTCACCGCCGAGACCAGCAGCGAGTCGCGGTCGGGGGCGCGCTCGACGACCGCGGCGAGATCGGCGTCCGCGACGTCGACCGCCGCCTCGCAGATCGCGGCCCGCGTCTCGCCCCGCTCGCGGCTGCGGGCGAGCCGGCGGGCGCCGCCGGCGAGCGCCTCGAGATCATCGGCGCGGGAGCGGGCGGCGGCGAGCTCGGCGTCGGTCGGGCTCGCCGCGGCGAGCTCGATCAGGACCAGCGACTCGCCGGCGACGAGGTCGCCCGACAGCGGCGCGCACTCGACCGACCGGGGGATGCCGCCGACCGACAGGCTCAGCACCGTGCCGCTGCCGGCGGCGGCGCGGCGCACCGCCTGCTCGAGGCGGAGGCCGTCGCCGCCGGCATCGATCGCGGCCCCCAGCGGGGCGCCGACGAGCTCGGCGGCGCCGGTCCCCGACGCCATCCGGATCCGCAGCGAGCGGTCGACGATCACGGTCGCGGGCGGGTCGAGCCCACGCGCGCGCTGTGGCGGGCCGCCGGCCGCAGGCCTGAGTTCTGTCACCGGGCTCGCGCTCCCCCTGATCATCGACCCAGGGTAGCCCCCGGGTCATACGGTCCGCGGCCTACGCCTCGTGTCCCTTGGCGCGGCCGACGAGGCGGCGCGTCGCCGAGCGCTTGCGGCGCAGGTCTCGGTGGCGCTTGACCTGCCGGCGGATGTTCCGCGACAGCGCCCTGATCGCGGCCTCCATCCGCGCCGCCCGCTCGTTCGCGTGCAGGGTCTTGTCCTTGAGCCGCAGCGTCGCCTCGGCGACGTACTTGTCGGTGATCGAGGGGTTCGCCTCCTCGCGCAGCACGACCTCGAGCCGAGCGTGCTCGGAGACCTGGGTGCCGACCCGGTCGAACCGCTTGTGGATCCGCTCGCGGGTCTCCTCGTCCACCTCGTAATCACGGCCGACGACGTCGATCTCCACGGTCTCTCCTCCTGCTGTCGCTGAACCATCCTCATGCTAGCCCGTCCGATCTCGACCGCTGACGGTGCGATCGACGGCGGCCAGCGACAGCGCCCACACCCCGCTCGCGCCCGCCCGGCGCAGCGCCCGGGCGCAGGCATCGAGCGTCGCGCCGGTGGTGACGACGTCGTCGACGACGACCGCCAGCTCGGGCGCGGGCGCGGCGGCAACGATCCGCGGCGGCCGCCGCATCCGCCGCTCGCGGCCGCCGCCGCGCTGCCGCCGCAGGTCGCGGCGGCGCAGCGGGCTCGCCGCCGGCAGGCCGGTCCGCGCCGCCAGCGCGAGCGCGATCTCGCACGCCGGATCGAACCCGCGATGGGCGAGCCGCAGCGGCGCGGGTGGGACCGGCACCAGCGTGCCGGCCAGAAGCTCCGGCGGCGCCCGCGCCTCGATCAGCGCCGCCGCCAGCTCGGCGGCGCTGCGCAGACGCCCGAACTTGAGCGCCGCCACCAGCCGCCGGCCGACGCCGCCGTAGGGGAGGGCGGCGAGGCCGCCGTCGATCGCGTCCGCCGCCAGCGCCGCGGCCGGGGTCGCCTCGAGCACGGCGCGGCAGCGCCGGCAGAGCTCGGGGCCGCGCGAGCCTCGCGGCTGCGGGGCGCGGCACAGCAGGCAGGCCGGCGGGACGAGGAGATCCACGCGACCAAGATCGCGCGCCGCGGGTCACCGGTGGCGCACGCCGGGTGCCGATCGCGCTGCGGAAGCGTGCCGATTCACGCGACGCAAGCGCGCCGATCGCGCCCGTCAGTCGGCGAAGACGACCCGCTCGACCGCGCCGAGATCGGGCTCGCAGCCGATCACCGAGGGCGCCTCGGCGAGCGCCGAGTCGGGGTCCTTGAGGCCGTTGCCGGTGAGCACGCAAACGACGGTCTCGATCGGCGGCTCGCCCTCCTCGACCGGCAGCCCGTGGGCGAGCAGGCCGGCGACCGAGGCGGCCGAGGCGGGCTCGCAGAAGACGCCCTCGCCGGCGGCGAGCAGGCGGTAGGCGTCGAGGATCCGCTCGTCCTCGACCGCGGCGATCCGGCCGCGCGAGGAGGTGACCGCCTCCATCGCCTCCTCCCAGCGGGCCGGGTTGCCGATCCGGATCGCCGAGGCGACGGTCTCCGGCCGCTCGACCGGGTGGCCGAGGACCAGCGGCGCCGCACCCGCGGCCTGGAAGCCGAACAGCCGCGGCCGCGCCCCGTACTCGTCGAAGCCGCGCCGCCAGGCGGTGATGTTGCCGGCGTTGCCGACCGGGATCGCGAGCGCGTCGGGCGGTCCGCCGAGCTCGTCGCAGACCTCGAACGCGGCCGTCTTCTGACCCTCGATCCGGAACCGGTTGACCGAGTTGACGAGCTCGATCGGATGCCGCTCGGCGAGCTCGCGGACGATCCGCAGCGCGTCATCGAAGTTGCCGCGCAGGGCGACGACGCGGGCGCCGTGCATCAGCGCCTGGGCGAGCTTGCCGATCGCGATCTTGCCCTCGGGGACGATCACCGCCCCGCGCAGCCCGGCCCGCGCCGCGTAGGCGGCGGCGCTGGCGGCGGTGTTGCCGGTCGAGGCGCAGATCACCGCCTCGGCGCCGGCGGCGACCGCGCGCGAGACGGCGACGGTCATGCCGCGGTCCTTGAACGACCCGGTCGGGTTCGCCCCCTCGACCTTGAGCAGCACCCGCGCCCCGACCCGCTCGGAGATCACCGGGGCCTCGACCAGCGGCGTCGAGCCCTCGTTCAAGCTCACGACCGGATCGCCGTCGGCGACCGGCAGGTGCGAGCGGTAGCGCTCGATCAGCCCCGGCATCGAGCGGCCCCCGCCGGTGGCGGCGCCGCAACCGTCGAGCGCGTCCCGCGCCCCCGGTCGGAGGGCGCCCTCACCGGTACTCCTCCTCGACGACCCGGATCGCCCGCGCCGGCGCCCGCATGAAGTCGAGGCCGGAGATCCCCTCGAGCGCCTCGTAGAAGGCGGCCTCGGAGGCGCGGTGGGTGACCATCGCCAGGCGCGCGTCGCTGCCGACCCCCTGCTGAACGACGCTCTTGACCGAGATCTCGTGGCGACCGAGGACATCGGCGATCGCGGCCAGCACCCGCGGCCGGTCGGCGACCTCGAGGTGCAGGTAGAACGAGGACTCGACGTAGCCGAGCACCTCGAGCCGCTCCTCGGCGTGATGCGGCGGTGCCTCGCCGCCGAGGATCGAGACGACGTCGGCGAGCACCGCCGAGGCGGTCTCGATCCCGCCCGCGCCCGGGCCCGAGATCGTGATCTCGGTGATCGCCGGCGCCTCGAAGGTGACCGCGTTGAACGGACCCTCGACCGGCGCCAGCGGGTGGCCGCGATAGAGGAAGCAGGGAAAGACGCGAACGCTGATCCCGTCGCCCCGGCGCTCGGCGACGCCGAGCAGCTTCAGCGACAGCCCGAGCTCCTTCGCGTAGGCGATGTCGTCGGGGCGGATCCCGGTGATGCCCTCGTAGGAGACGTCGCCGAGCGCGACCGGGGTGTGGAACGCGAGCCGCGCGAGGATCGCCATCTTCGCCGCCGCGTCGGCGCCCTCGACGTCGTCGCTGGGGTCGGCCTCCGCGTAGCCGAGCTCCTGGGCGCGCGCCAGCACCTCCTCATAGGAGGCGCCGCTGCTCGCCATCTCGCTGAGGATGAAGTTCGTCGTCCCGTTGACGATCCCCGAGACGCGCTCGATCGGGATCGTCCCGAGCCCCTCCTGGAGGGTCCGGATCACCGGCACGGCGCCGGCGACGGCGGCTTCGAAGCGGAGCTCGACCCCGGCCGCCCGCGCCGCCGCGAACAGCTCGTCGCCGTGCTGGGCGATCAGCTGCTTGTTGGCGCTGACCACCGGCTTTCCCGCGGCCAGCGCCGCGAGCACGTACTCGCGAGCGGGCTCGGTGCCGCCGATCAGCTCGACGATCAGGTCGGAGCCGGCGAGGATCGCGTCGAAGTCGCCCTCGCTGCGGCGCAGCACGCCGCTGATCTCCGGCCGCGCGCCGACCGCCGCCGCGACCGCCCCGGCGCGGTCGCCGACGAGCTCGCGGAAGGCGCCGCCGACGGTGCCGCTTCCGAGCAGGCCGATCCGCACCGCCGGGGTCGGATCCTCAGCCATCGCTCACGTCCCGCGCGGTCAGGTCCTCGTAGGTCTCGCGGCGAACGACGACGCGGGCGTCGCCGCCGGCGCAGAAGATCACCGGCGGCCGCGGCACGCCGTTGTAGTTGTTCGCCATCGCGTATCCGTAGGCGCCGGTCGCCGGCGTCACCAGCACGTCGCCGGCCCGCGGCGCCGGCAGCCGCGCCTCCTCGATCAACACGTCGCCCGACTCGCAGTGCTTGCCGGCGATCGTCACCGGCGAGCCGTCCGCCGGGGCGGCGGCGCGGTCGGCGATCAGCGCCTCGTAGCGGGAGCCGTAGAGCATCGGGCGCAGGTTGTCTGACATGCCGCCGTCGACGGCGACGTAGGTGCGCACTCCCGGCACCTCCTTGACGGTGCCCACCGTATACAGGGTGACGCCGGCGTTGCCGACCAGCGAGCGTCCGGGCTCGAGCAGGATCCGCGGCGTCGTGCCGGCGCCGAACAGGCGCCGGACCGCGTCGACCTTGACGCCGACGTACTCGTCGATCGCCGGTGGCCGCTCGCCGGCGCCGTAGGCGATCCCGAGGCCGCCGCCGACGTTGAGGACCCGCGGCTCGAGCGGCGCCGCGAACGCGGCCATCGCTTCGATCGCGCGGACGTAGGGCTCGAGCTCGAGGATCTGCGAGCCGATGTGGGCGTGGAAGCCGGCGAGGCGCAGCCGGCGGCAGCGACCGATCGCCTCGACCGCGCGCCGCGCCTGCCCGTCGCCGATCCCGAAGCCGAACTTGGAGTCGAGCTGGCCGGTCTGCACCGAGCTGTGCGTAGACGGCCTGATCCCGGGCGTGAGCCGGATCAGCGCCCGCTGCTCGCGATCGCGACGCTCGAGCAGCGCATCGGCGCGGGCGATCTCCTCGAGCGAGTCGACGACGATGAAGCCGACGCCGGCGTCGAAGGCGAGCTCGAGCTCGGCCGGCGACTTGTTGTTGCCGTGCAGGTAGATCCGCTCGGGATCGAAGCCGGCGCGCAGGGCGCCGTGCAGCTCGCCGCCGGAGGCGACGTCGACGCCGAGGCCCTCGTCGCGGGCGAGCGCGTAGATCGCCGTGATCGGCGCCGCCTTGCTAGCGAACAGAACCTCGCCGTCGGCCTCGCGCGCGGCGAGCGCGCCGGTGAACGCACGGGCGCGGGCGCGGATGTCATCGGGCGCGTAGACGTACGCCGGGGTGCCGAACTCGCGGGCGAGCTCGACCGCGTCGCAGCCGCCGATCTCGAGGTGGCCGGACTCGTTGACGCGGCTGCCGATCGGGTAGGCGGGCGAGCCCGCGATCGGGTCACTCGCCGCGGCTGCCGGCTGCTGGGCGGTCATCGCTCTCACAGGATCGGCCATTCTCACAGCCCGCGCCCGTAGACCGGGGCGCACGGTTGCGAACGCCCGACGCCCGCGACGAGCGCGGCACCCACGCGGGGCGAGTTGACCACCGCGGCGGTGGAAAAGTCGCCCAGCGCGGCTCTTGGGCGCGGCTCGGTCGGCCGCGTCTGCTCAGCCGGTGCGGTTCGGCGCGGGGCGACGCTTCGGCTCGACCGGGCCGTCGCTTCGGCGCGGGGCGAGTTGACCACCGTGGTGGTGGAACCGCCCAGCGCGGCTCTTGGGCGCGGCTATAGGGCAGGCGCGAGGGCGTCGACCCGGACCGCGCTGCGCCCGCGGCTCGAGCCGCCGCGGCTACCTGGCGATCGCCGCCGCCGCGACCGAGCCCGGCATCGCCGGCGCGATCGCGATCTACCGCCGACGATACATGCTCCCCAGGTAAGCATTGCCTTTGGACACATACATCTTGGACTGGGCACAAGAAGGTATGGGGAGACGGCTCAATCGATGGGCAATACCACTACATCGCGGCGAGCGGCTACAACCGATCAGGCAAGAACCGGCGTAACAACCGTCGTCTCTGGTTCAGCGATTATCAGTACTTCCCGAACTTTTACGTCCAAGTAGACTGCATCGGCCAGAACGGAACGAGTTGGAACCTGTCGCTGCAGGCGGAATATTTCAGGGTCGGCAATCCCGGAAGCAACTGCTAGTGAGTGTCGATCGCAAATTTCGACCCCGGGAGGGTGGTTTCCGATGCGTGACAATCTAGATCGCTACTCACCTCGTCATCACCCAAAGCGACTGCTAGCCGCTGCTGGGGTAATCATCGTGGTCGGACTGCCGACTGCTATTGCAGTCGGTCAGCAGGACAATACAGTCGACGGCCAGCAGGACGAGATCGTAAGGGTAGATGTCAGCAATCCCCGTGTGATCGGCGAGGGCGAGAAGGTGACCGTTGGGTTCCTTGATCGGAACGACGACGTCATCACCTGTCCTGATGGCCAGCCGCTCACTCAATCGTATGTCGGGGGGCAAGGCGCATCCCCCCTGGCATGTCCAGACGGATCGACGCCCGCGGTCCTTGAAGCAGAACAAGCGCAGTTTCAGGCCGCTCAGGAGGCTGCACCCGAGAAGTCGCCCGATGAACTCTCCATCGATAGGGAGATCGGCATCTACATTGTCTCTGACTCAGACGAGCGATAGCTCACTCGTCTGAGTGGCGGTCTTCGATACGAGCCGCCACCTTCACA
>CAZCFA010000058.1:0-18216 GCA_964497825.1 uncultured Conexibacter sp. | reverse complement strand
GAGTCCTCGATCTCCCTGGAGCCGACGCTGCTCTTCTGGATCGCATGCGCGGCGCCGCCCAGGGCGACGAAGAGCGCGAGCACCGAGACCAGGTTCGAGAAGCTGAGGGGACGGCGATTCATCTGTACCTCCGGGTCGAGACCACCCCGCTGCCGCGGGGCCCTGGCGGCGAAGATAGGAGCGGCACCGGTGAGATGCACCGGGCGTTTCCCTAGTTCCATCCGGCCGCCTCCGTGGACGGTCCGCAGTAACCGCGACGATCGCCGTGGGGTAGATCAAGCCCGTGAGCACCGCCACCCAGCCGCCGCCCGCGCCAGGGCCCCAACCGGAGTCGGTCGACTCGCGGCCGGCGAAGAAGCGGATGCTGATCATCGTCAACCCGTACGCGACGACGGTCTCCGACCGGCTCAAGAACCTCGTCGTCTACGCGCTCCAGGGGCGCTACGAGGTCGAGGCGGTCGCGACCGAAGCCCAGAACCACGCGACCGAGATCGGCCGCGAGGCGATCGACGGCGGCTACGACATCGTCGTCGCCTTCGGCGGCGACGGAACGCTGAACGAGATCGCCAACGGCCTCGCCGGCACCGACATCCCGGTCTCGGTCCTGCCCGGCGGCTCGACCAACGTCGTCGCGCGGACGCTCGGGATCCCCAACGACGTCGTCGATGCGACCGAGCACCTGCTCGGCTGCGCCGACCGCTTCGAGCCGCGAACGATCGACCTCGGCGTCGCCGGCGGCCGGCGCTTCGTCTTCGCCTGCGGCGCCGGGATCGACGCCGCCGCCGCCAACCAGGTCGACTCGCACCCGCGGATGAAGCACCGCCTCGGCCCCTACTACTACACCTGGGCGACCGTCAAGAGCTTCTACTCGCAGTACCTCGGCAACCCGGTCCGGCTCAGCGTCGAGACGCCGCACGGCGGCAGCGAGGGAATCACCGCGATCTGCCAGAACTCGAGCCCCTACAGCTACTTCCGCGGCCGCGAGCTGCACGTCTGCGACGGCGTCGAGCTCGGCTCCGGCTCGCTCTCGCTGGCGGTGCTGCGCCGCGCTCGCCAGCGCGACGTCCCGTTCATCGCCGCCCGCATCCTCGGCTCGGGCTCGACCGCCGGTGGGCACCGCCACATCGACCACTTCGAGGGCATCGACGGCGGCCGGATCGAGTCCGGCTCGCGCGACTCCGGCGGCGTCTGGCGCGGCTTCCCGGTCCAGGTCGACGGCGACTACATCGGGCTCCGCACCGAGCTCGACCTCGGGCTCGAGCGCGGCGCGCTCAAGGTGATCGCCTGAGGCGACCGGATGGCCGACGGCTGCAGCTTCTGCGCGATCGTCGCCGGCGAGGCCGAGGCCGAGGTCGTGCTCGCCGACGATGCGACCGTCGCCTTCCTCGACGCCCGGCCGCTGTTTCCCGGCCACGTCCTGCTCGTCCCCCGCGAGCACCACGCGACGATCGAGGACCTGCCCGCCGACCAGGTCGAGCACTTCTTCCTCAACGGTCGCCGGCTGGCGACGGCGGCACGCGAGGCGATGGGCGCCGAGGGAACGTTCATGGCGATCAACAACGTCGTCAGTCAGAGCGTCCCGCACCTGCACCTGCACGTCGTCCCGCGGGTCCGCAAGGACGGCCTCCGCGGCTTCTTCTGGCCACGCCACAGCTACGGCGATGGCGAGATGGCGGCGGCGGCCCAGCGGCTGCGGGCAGCGCTCGACCGATAGGCGGCGTGCGGCACGTGGCGGGGCCGGCGGGGCGCGGCACGTGGCGGGGCTGCCGCCCCGGTGGGCGGCGGCGTCCCAGCGGCCCCCAGCCGCCGGCCGGCGGGCGGCGGCTACCCAGCCACCGGCCGGCGGGCGGCGTGACGCGCGCGCCGTGCGGGGTGGGCGGCGGTGGCGTCCGGGCGGCTGCGGGCGGCACTTGACCGACGCGCGGCCCCGCGGCACCTGGCGGGTCCGCTATCCGGGCGGGCGACGGCGGCCACTGCCGCCGGCTCCGTCACCGCCGCTCCCGCGCCCGCCGGTTCCACGCGCGCCTCGCTCGCGACCTCCGTCGGGGATCGGTGGTCCGTCCGACCACTGATTCCCGACGCAGGTGCCGGGCCGGCTAGCCCCGCAGGCGGGGGCGCAGCTTTGCCGCGACCGCCGCCGGCTCGAACTGCACCTGCGCCCAGCTGAAGCGGATCACCGTGTAGCCGCGGGCCTCGAACCAGCGTTGGCGGGCGGCGTCGCGGCGGCGTTGGGCCGCGGTGCGGTGCGCCCGCTTGCCGTCGAGCTCGACGATCAGCCTGTGGCGCTCCCAGGTCATGTCGGGGACGAACCGTCCGTTGCGCAGGTTCGGCTCCGGGATCTCGAGGCCGAAGCGCTCGCAGAGGAGGACGAAGCCGCGCTCGAAGCCGTTGCTGCAGCGAGCGAGCTGCGGCAGGTGGGCGGCCATCGCGGCGCGAAGGGCGCGGCTGCCGGGAGGGCCGGCGGCGATCGCCGCATGCAGCGAGGAGAGCGAGAGGATCCCCTCGTACTCGGCCCGCGCCAGGACCAGTCGCAGCGAATCGTGGCGAAGGTCGGTGGAGGCGGCGAGCAGGGCCGCGCTGAGCTCCACGACCGGCAGCCCGTCGTGGAGGGAACGCTCGATCCGGCGCGGATGGCGGATCGCGAGGTCCGCACGCGAGCCGGCGTAACCGGGCGCGTCGATGTGGATCAGATCGGGACGGCGGTGGAGCAGGCCGCGCCACCACAGCGCCGAGAGGCCGCCCAACGCCGAGCCGAGACCGCTGTAGAGCAGCCCCGCGGCGAGCTGGCCCTTTTCCGGCAGATCGGGGCGGCCCCAGGCGTAGACGCCGGGATAGCGCGGAAAGATCCGGCGCGCCCGCCGCAGGCCCCGGATCCGGGTCGGGCCGATTCCGACCGCGAGCAGCTGCCGCCGCGCGATCGCGCCGAACTGCCGGTGCGCGATCTCGCCCGCCGCCGCCGCCGCCGAGGATCGCCCCGCGAGCTCACCCGATCCGTCCGCCCGGAGCGGCCCCGGCCGCCCACTCGCCGCCTCCGTCGGGGATCGCTGGTCCGTGGGGGCGGTGATTCCAGACGTACGCTCCATGCGGGGAACCTCGCGTCGCCGGGATCGCGGATCTAGACGCGAATGTGCCGATCCGGGCGCGAGAGCGTGCCGGTTAGCGCGCAAAGGGGGGTGTTGGTCGGCGCGCGTGTCGGACGCTGGATCGTGCGCCCGTGGGGTGCACCGATCACCGTGCGAGGACGGGCGCGGGATGGCGCGGGCATCGGCGCGCCGGTCCGCGCCGTCGCGCCGGTCCGCGCGGGCGGCGCCGATCCGCGCCCGGCCCGGGTGGACGCCGATCCGTGGGGGGTGCGGCGCGCGGGGGCGCCGCGTCAGCCGCCCGGGGTGACCCGGTAGGCGTCGAAGACGGCCTCGATCTGGCGCAGGCGGCCGATGCAGGCCTTGATCTGGGTCGTGTCGCCGACCTCGACGACGAAGCTGTTGTGCACCATCGGGTGCTTGGTCGAGCAGCGGGCCTCGAGGATGTTCACGCCCGCTTCGGAGATCGTCCGCGAGAGGTCTTCGAGCAGGCGGGTCCGGTCATAGGCATCGACCGCGATCTCGACCCGGTAGGAGGTGCGGTTGTCGCCGTCCCAGGAGACCGGGGTGAAGCGCTCCGGCGACTTCATCAGCGCGACCACGTTCTTGCAGTCCTCGCGGTGCACGGTGATGCCGCGGCCGAGCGAGACGTAGCCGACGATGTCGTCGCCGGGCACCGGGCGGCAGCACTTGGCGAGCCGGATCATCACGCCCTCGACGCCCTCGACGCTGATCCCGAAGTCGGTCGCCTCCTGGGTGCGGCGCTGGCGCTCGTCGCGGCCCTCGAGCACGCCGGCGAGCTGCGACTCGTTCTCGTCGCCGGCGACGGCCTCGCCCTGCTTGAGCCGCTGGAAGACCTTGTTGGCGACCGTCTTGGTGCTGATCTTGCCCTGGCCGATCGCGATGTAGAAGTCGTCGGCCTTGCGGAAGCCGGCCTCGCGGATCACGTCGACGAGCAGCGGCGAGCCCGCCACCTTGGTCGGCGGCAGGCCGCGCCGGCGCAGCGCCTCGGAGAGGTCCTCGCGGCCGGCGCGCTCGGCGTCCTCGCGGCGCTCGCGCTTGAGGAAGGCGCGGATCTTGTTGCGCGCGCGCGAGGTCCGCACGAGGCCGAGCCAGTCGCGCGAGGGACCGCGCTCGCGCTTGCCGGTGAGGATCTCGACGATGTCGCCGCTGCGCAGCACGTAGTGCAGCGGCACGATCTTGCCGTTGACCTTGGCGCCGACGCAGCGGTGGCCGACGTCGGTGTGGACGGCGTAGGCGAAGTCGAGCGGGGTCGAGCCGGCCGAGAGGTTCTTGATCTCGCCCCGGGGCGTGAACACGAACACCTCGTCCTCGAACAGGTCGACCTTGAGCGCCTCGAGGAAGTCCTCGGCGTCGGAGTCCCCCTCCTCGTCGAGCAGGTGCCGCAGCCAGGTCATCTTGTCGCGCTCGACGTCGCGGCCCGGCTTGCCGCCGCTCTCCTTGTAGACGACGTGGGCAGCGATCCCGTACTCGGCGAGCTCGTGCATCTCCCGCGTCCGGATCTGGATCTCGAGCGGCTGGCCCATCGGGCCGATCACCGTCGTGTGCAGCGTCTGGTACAGGTTCAGCTTCGGGGTCGCGATGAAGTCCTTGAACCGTCCCGGCAGCGGCTTCCACAGCGTGTGGACGACGCCGACCGCCCCGTAGCAGTCCTTGACCGAATCGACGATCACCCGCATCGCGGTCAGGTCGTAGATCTCGTTGAACTCGCGCCCCTTCTTGGTCATCTTCGTGTAGATCGAGTAGAAGTGCTTGGCGCGGCCCGAGATCTCGGCCTCGATCCCGACCTTGGCGAGCTCGCGGTCGAGGAACTCGCCGGCGTCGGCGACGTAGCGCTCGCGCTCGACGAGCTGCTGGTTGACCAGCTTCTTGATCTCGTCGTACTTGCGCGGGTGCAGGACGCCGAAGGCGAGGTCCTCGAGCTCCCACTTGATCGCGTGGATCCCGAGCCGGTGCGCGAGCGGCGCGTAGATCTCGAGCGTCTCGCGCGACTTCGCCACCTGCTTCTGCTTCGGCATCGCGCCGAGCGTGCGCATGTTGTGCAGCCGGTCGGCGAGCTTGATCAGGATGACCCGCACGTCTGCGGCCATCGCGACCATCATCTTGCGGTAGTTCTCGGCCTGGTTCTCGTCGTGGCTCTCGAACGTGATCCCGGTCAGCTTCGTCACCCCGTCGACGAGGTGGGCGACCGGCTCGCCGAAGCGCTCGGCGACGTCCTCGAGGCTGGCGCTGGTGTCCTCGACGGTGTCGTGCAGCAGCGCCGCGCACAGCGTCTCGGTGTCGAGCCGCAGCCCGGCGCAGATCTTCGCCACCTCGACCGGATGGCTGATGAACTCCTCGCCGGAGCGGCGGCGCTGGTCGGCGTGGCGCTCGCAGGCGAACGCGAACGCGCGCTCGACCCGCTCGCGGTCGACGATCGAGCCGTCGCCGGGGTCGTGCTCGGCGATCACCGCCAGCAGGTCGCCGAGCAGCTCGCGCTCGCGCTCGCTCAGGCCGCGGGTGATCTCGTCGATCGGCGCGGGCCGGTTCGAGGCCCCGCCGCCGACCCCGACCCGCCCGGTCCGCTCGATCACGGCAGGCTTGGCCGCGGCGCCGTTGCCGGTGCCCTCGCCGCCGCTGCTCAGCGCTCCGCTCTTCGGCTCTGCAGGAATCTGCGTCCCTCCTCGTGGGTCGTCTCGAAGGCGCGCCAGGCGCCCGACCGCTCGAGCTCGGTCCGCTCCGAGGATACGACCCCGACCGAGCGGGCGCAGCCGCTCCCGGCCGACTCGGCGACGCCGATCTCGATCAGGACGCGGGCGCAGCGGGCGGCGGCCTCCGGCGTCCGCGCGAACCGGCCCGGCCCGGCGAGGATCGCGCGCAGCGCCTCGCCCTCGACCGGCCCGGCGGCGCTCAGCGCCCGGTAGATCTCGGCCAGCGGCGCCCGCAGCGACCACTCCGCATCCCAGCAGCGCTCGGCGAGGTCGTCGCCGGAGGCCCACGCCTCGTGCAGGAAGCCCTCGCCGGCGCGGGCGATCGCCGCGGCGGCCGCGGTCGGCGGCGGATCGACCGCGACGAGCTGCGCGAAGCCCGCCGCCGCCTGTGGCGCCGCGGTGAGCGCGACCCAGTCGCTGAGCAGCAGCGAGCAGTCGGGGTCGGCGGCGCGGGCCGCCAGCTCCTCCGGCGGGCAGCGCAGGCAGGCGATCGCGGAGCCGGCGCCGGCGCCGAGATCGACCGCCGCGGCGAGCGCGGCGCGACGGCCGCCGTCGGCCGCGACGACGAGCACGCGGGCGCCGCTCGAGAGCAGCTCCGCGATCCGGGCGACGACCGAGCCGGGCCGGGCGTCGAGCGGGCGTCGCGCGCCGGCGGCGTCCGCGGCCGGGGCCGGCTGGTCGAGGTCGCGGCCGAGCTCGCGCTCGAAGCGCTGCCACCAGCCGTCGCCGGCGGCCGCGCAGCGGTGCCCGTCGCCGTCGCCGGAGGGCCGCGAGCGGGCGCCCGCCAGCACCGCGCGGGGCTCGACGGCGCCGTTCCAGTGGTTGACCTCGAGCCGCACCGCGAGGTCGTGCGGGGCGCGGACGGCGCGCTCGAGCACGCCGTTGGAGTTGAAGGCGACCGCCCGGGCCGAGAGGCCGCCGCTGATCAGGTTGAAGCGGGCGTGCCGCCCCTCGCGGCCGATCGCCCGCACGTCGCCGACCCGGGCGCCCGGGACGAGCAGGCTGACCTCGGGGTTGCCGCGGCCGAACGGCCGCAGCGCCTCGAGCTGCTCGGCGACGCCGAGATCGAGCGCCTCGGCGCCGACGACGGCGTCGATCCGCTCCGGATCGCTCAGCCCCTCGGCGGGAACGACGGCGCGGGCGTGCGCCGCCAGCGCCGTCCGGAAGCCGTCGATCGCGCTCGCTTCGAGCTCGAGGCCGGCCGCCGCCCGGTGGCCGCCGTAGCGGTCGAGGTGGTCGGCGCAGGCGTCGAGCGCCGCGAGCAGGTCGAAGCCGGGGACCGAGCGGCCGGAGCCGCGCGCCCGCCCGCGCTCGTCGATCGCGAGCACGATCGCCGGCCGTCGGTGCCGCTCGACGATCCGCGCGGCGACGATCCCGACCACGCCCGGATGCCAGCCGCTGCCGGCGACGACGAGCGCCGGCGCGCTGCGCTGCTCTTCGGGAAGCGCCCGCAGGGCCGCCTCCGCCTGGTCGCGGACCTGGCGCTCGGTCGCGCGCCGCTCGTGGTTGGCGGCGTCGAGCTCGGCGGCGATCGCCGCGGCGCGCTCGCGGTCATCGGTCAGCATCAGCTCGACGCCGGCGTCGGCCCGGTACAGGCGCCCGGCGGCGTTCAGGCGCGGCGCCAGCCGGAAGGCGATGTCGCCCTCGTCGAGGTGCTCGGCGGTGATCCCGGCGGCGGCGATCAGGGCGCGGACCCCGGGCCGCCGCGCGCGCCGCAGCTCGGCGAGGCCGCGCCGCGCCAGCGAACGGTTCTCGCCGACCAGCGGCACCAGGTCGGCGATCGTCGCCAGCGCCACCAGGTCGAGGTCGGGGCCGGCCGGGTCGCCCTCGCCGGCGCCGAGCTCGCGCTCCAGCGCGGCGACCAGCTTGCCCGCGACCGCGGCGCCGCAGAGCCCGGCGAACGGATAGCCGCAGACGACCGGGTGCACGATCGGGCAGTCGGGGAGCCGCTCGCCGGGCTCGTGGTGGTCGGTGACGACGACGGCGATCCCGGCCGCCCGCGCCGCCTCGACCTGCGCCGCCGACCCGATCCCGCAGTCGGCGGTGATCAGCAGCCCGGTCCGGCGCCGCCCGAGCTCGTCCACGGTCGCGTCGCTGAGCCCGTAGCCGTCGCCGAGCCGGTCGGGGATGATCCAGTCGCACTCGGCGCCGGCGCGGCGCAGCGCCGCGACGAGGATCGTCGTCGCGCAGATCCCGTCGACGTCGTAGTCGCCGTGCACGGTGATCCGGTCGCCGGCGCCGATCGCGGCGCCGATCGCGGTGACCGCGTCGTCGATCCCGGCGAAGCGGCTCGGGTCGTGGCTCTCGGCGGCGGCGAGGAACTCGCGCGCCGACTCGACCGTGTCGTGGCCGCGCCGGACCAGCGCGATCGCGACCGGCTCGGCGAGATCGAGGCCGTCGACGAGGCCGCGCGCGGCGCCGTAGTCGTAGGGGTCGGCGATGAAGGGTCGCGCCGCGGTGCCGCTCATCGGCTGACTGTTGCAACGGCCGGGGATGGAACCGGCGCCGCACCCCGCAACCAGGGGCTTGTTCGTGGGCTCAGCCCTGCGCCAGCTCGCGCTCGTCGCGAATGCCGAGCCCGTACATCGCCGCCATCCCCAGCAGGCAGCCCGGCAGCGCGGCGAGGACGGTGGCGACGCCGGTCGTGCCGAGGCCGTCGCCGGTGGCGAGCTGGAACAGCAGGCCGGTCAGGACGGCGCCGCCGGTGGCGCCGAGCAGCGCGCCGATGATCCCCCAGCGGAAGCGATCGGGGACGAAGATGCTGAAGTGCCAGACGGCGATGCCGAGGCAGAACCAGACGAGGATCGCCATCAGCGCGGCCTCCCGTGCTTGCGCTTCGCCTGCCGCTGCCGGCGCGCCGCCAGCCGGCGCTCGCGCTCGCTCGCCGCCGCCGCGACCGGCTCCGGCTCGGCGCCGTCGCCGTCGGCATCGGCCGGCGCCTGCTCGTCGGGCTCCGTCGCCGGCTCGCGCTCGGCCGCCGCGCTCGCCGCCTGCACATCCTCCGTCGCCGGCCGTGCCTCGCGCCGCCGCTGCCGACGCGACTTGCGGCGGCCGTCGGCGCTGCCGTCAGCACCGTCGCCACCGTCGCCGTCGGCATCGACCCGCGCGACCTCGTTGTCCTCGGGGAACGCCGGCACGTAGCCCATCGTCTCCTCGAGCTGCAGGGCGCGGGCGCGGTAGGCGGGCTCGCGCTCCTTCCAGTGGATCAGGATCGGCGTCGCGATCAGGATCGACGAGTAGGTTCCGGAGAGGACGCCGACCATCATCGCGAAGGCGAAGTCGCGCAGCGTCTCGCCGCCGAAGACGAGGATCACGCTGATCAGGAACACCGTCGACAGGCCGGTGATCAGCGACCGGGTCAGCACCTCGCTGAGCGAGCGGTTGGCGATCTGCGCGAACGTCGCCCGCGGCAGCCGCGGCACGTTCTCGCGCACGCGGTCGAAGACGATCACGGTGTCGTAGAGCGAGTATCCGAGGATCGTCAGGAAGGCGGCGATCGTCGCGCTCGAGACCTCCCTGCCGACCAGCGAGTAGACGCCGGCGGTGATCAGCACGTCGTGGACGACGGCGATCATCACCGGCACCGCGTACTTCGCCTCGAACCGGAACGCAACGTAGGCGGCGATCAGCAGCAGCGAGAAGATGATCGCGTAGGCGGCGCTGCGGGCGACCTGCTCGCCGAAGGTCGGGCCGACGGTCGTGCTCTGGAAGCTGTCCTGGGCGCTCTTCTGGTAGCCGAAGTCGCTGCCGAGCTGATTCTGGACGTCGGCGATGTTGCCGCCGCCGGAGGAGGCGTCGTCGGGGTTGATCTTGCCCTGGATCTGGAAGACGTTGGTGCCGAAATCGGGGTTCTCGACCTGCTGGATCTTGAGCGCGTCGGGGTCGTCGACGCCGGCCTCGCCGAGCGAGTTGCGGACGCTGTCGACGGTCGCGTCGGGGCCGAGCGCGACGTCGATCTTCGCCCCCGACTCGAAGTCGATCCCGAAGTTGAGCTGCTTGGTCGCGAACGAGAAGGCGCTGACCAGCAGGATCACGCCGGAGATCGCGAA
The DNA here is from genome assembly GCA_964497825.1 of uncultured Conexibacter sp. Classification (GTDB taxonomy): domain Bacteria; phylum Actinomycetota; class Thermoleophilia; order Solirubrobacterales; family 70-9; genus RHKX01. Next base: position 8,376 of record CAZCFA010000058.1, on the reverse strand, counting down.
GAACCAGCGGCTGCTGCCGGCGAAGTCGAAGTGCCAGCGGACGCGGTCGTCGATCCCCGAGCCGATCAGCTTCGGCGAGCGCAGCAGCCGCGTCCGCCCGAGCACGCCGAGCACCGCCCGCGTGAAGACGACGGCGGTGAACAGCGAGACGATCGTGCCGACGCCGAGCAGGAACGCGAACCCCTTGACCCCCGCCGTCGCGAGCCCGAAGAGGATGAACGCGGTCAGCAGCGTGATCACGTTCGCGTCGATGATCGTCGCGATCCCGCGCCGGTAGCCGGTCGTGATCGCCGAGATCATCGAGTGGCCCTTGCGGGCCTCCTCCTTTATTCGCTCGAAGATGACGACGTTGGCGTCGGAGGCGACGCCGATCGTCAGCACCAGGCCCGCCATCCCCGGCAGCGTCAGCGTGATCGGGATCAGCTTCATCAGCGCGAAGAAGAAGACCGCGTAGACGGCGAGCCCGAGGACCGCGATCAGGCCGAGGAAGCGGTAGTAGGCGAGCAGGAACAGCGCGACCAGGATCAGGCCGGCGATCCCCGCCTTCAGCCCCTCGTCGAGCGCCTGCTGGCCGAGCGTCGCGGTCACGGTGCTCTGGCTGATCAGCTTCAGGTCGACCGGCAGCGCGCCGATCTTCAGGAACTCGGCCAGGTCCTGGGCCTCCTGGACCGTGAAGCTGCCCGAGATCTGGGCGCCGGTGCGGCCGTCGATCCCGTCCGGGTTCTCGTTGTAGTCGATGATCGGGCGCGAGACGATCTTGCCGTCGAGGACGATCGCGAACGCGTAGGGCTGGCCGGTGCCGGCCTCGATCCCGCGCTGGGCGATGTCGCGGGTGATCTGCTGGAACGCCTGGCGGCCCTTGTCGGTGAACTCGAAGGTGACGTTGGGCTGGTTGTTGGGATCGAAGTTCTGCTCCGGGTTCTTGATGTCGTCGCCGCTCAGCGAGGGCCGGTCGCGGAGCACGAAGTACTTCTCCGGCGCGCTCTCGATCACGTTGCCCTGGCTGTCGGTCAGCGGCTGGTCCTCGACGACGATGTAGCCCTCGGGCACGACGAGGACCTCGCGCTGGTCCTTGGGAACCGCCTTCGACTGATCGAGGCTGAGCAGGTCGCGCTCGCTCTGCTCGGGCCCGGCGACGTAGCCGTGGCCGTCCCTGTCGAACAGGTAGTAGGACTTGCCCGGCGAGGCGCAGAGCTGGTCGGCGCCGCACGGCGCCGGCTTCTGCTTCGACGCGAGCTTGACCGCCTTGTACTGGCTCTGCGCCTGCGCGTCGAGGGTCTCGGGCGTGACGTCGCCGAGCGTCAGGCCGCTGCTCGGCACCGGCACGACGTTGGGCTCGAGGTCGTAGAAGTACAGCCGCGCGGTCTCGCCGATCTGGTCGATCGCGCGCTGCGCGTCCTGGACGTCCGGAAGCCCGACCTGGATCCCGTCCTGGCCGACCTGGGAGATCTCCGGCTCGGAGACCCCGAAGGCGTCGACGCGGTCGCGGATGATCTCGATCGAGCGGTTGATGTCGGACTCGTCGATCTGCGGGTTCTGGGCGTTGGGCTGCGCCTGGTAGACGAGCTGGGTGCCGCCGCTGAGGTCGAGCCCGAGCTTGACCGGCTTGGTGAAGATCGCCCACAGCGAGCCGGCCAGCAGCGCCAGCACGACGACGATGATCGAGATGTTGAGGCGGCGCGAGCCCATTCGGAAGCCCCGGGACGCTACTCGGGCGTGAGGACGAGCAGCATCCCGCCGTCGTCGTCATAGGCGGGGAAGACGTCGGCGACCGCCTGCGCCGGCAGATCGCCCTCGGCGCGGACCGCGACCCGCTTGCCGAGCGAGCGAACGCCCCACTCGAGCGTCGTCTCGATCGGGTCGGCGACGCTGCCGCCGTCGCCGCCGCCGGCGCCCGCGTCGATCCACTCGAGGCCGAGGACGTCCTTGACCGGGCGGCCGATCACGTCCTCGTCGGTGAGCCCGGTCAGCTCGAAGCCGCCGCGGCCGACGTCGAGCACGCGGCCGAGCCCGTCGCAGGTGAAGAAGGCCGCGTCGGGCGCCGGGTAGTAGTCGTCGAGAAGCTCGAACATGAACCCGAAGCCGCACTTCGAGCAGCCCTTCGGGCGGCCCGAGAGCCCGGCGGTTCGCTCGGCGCTCTGGACCCGGTTGCCGCAGCTTGGACAGATGAAGAAGGGCACCGCGCGAAGGCTAGTGAATCGGCCCGGCGCACCCGCACGGTCGCCCCGGCCCGCGGCCGATCCGCGGGCCGCGATTCGCGGTCGGGGCCAAGCACCGCCGGGGCTGGGCGCCGGGCGGGCTCAGAACAGGCTCGCGTGGCCGCTGGGCAGCGGCAGGCCGAGGTGCCCGAAGCCGCGCTCGGTGGCGACGCGGCCGCGCGGCGTGCGCTTGATCAGGCCCTGCTGGAGCAGGAACGGCTCGTAGACGTCCTCGATCGTGTCGGGCTCCTCGTCGACGGCGGCGGCGAGCGTCGAGAGGCCGACCGGGCCGCCGGAGAACTTGACCGCGATCGCGTCGAGGATCAGGCGGTCGTGGCGGTCGAGCCCGCTCTCGTCGACCTCGAGCATCGCCAGCGCCGCGGCGGCGATCTCGTCGCTGATCACGCCCTCGCCGCGGACCTCGGCGTAGTCGCGGACCCGCTTCAGCAGGCGGTTTGCGACCCGCGGCGTGCCGCGCGAGCGCGAGGCGATCGCGAGCGTTCCGGTCGGCTCGATCTCGACGCCGAGGATCCGCGCCGAGCGCTCGACGATCCGGCCGAGGTCGGCGGCCTCGTAGTGCTCGAGCCGGTGGCTGACGCCGAAGCGGTCGCGCAGCGGCGTCGAGAGCAGCCCCGATCGCGTCGTCGCGCCGACCAGCGTGAAGGCGGGCAGCTCGAGCTCGACGGTGCGGGCGCCGGCGCCCTGGCCGAGCACGACCGGGAGCTTGCGGTCCTCCATCGCCGGGTAGAGGGTCTCCTCGATCGCCCGGTTGAGCCGGTGGATCTCGTCGACGAAGAAGACGCTGCCGGGCTCGAGCGTGGTCAGGAAGCTGGCGATGTCGCCCTTGCGCTCGAGCGCCGGCCCCGCGGTCTGAACCATCGCGACGCCGAGCTCGGCGGCGATGATGTGGGCGAGCGAGGTCTTGCCGAGCCCGGGCGGCCCCGCGAGCAGGACGTGGTCGAGCGCCTCGCCCCGGCGCCGCGCCGCCTCGATGAAGACCCCGAGCTGGTCGGTCACCTGGCGCTGGTTGACGAAGTCGCCGAGCTTCGCCGGGCGCAGGCTGCGATCGAGCTCCTCCTCGCCGCGCTCGATCCGCGCGTCGGCGATCCGCGGCTCGGCTTCGCCACCGGGCTCGCGCCGGGCCGACTCGTCAAGTGGGATGCGCTCGATCGCCATCGCTTCCGATTGTCACCCCTCAGGCGGCGGCGCGGCCCTGGCGCAGCGCCGAGGCGACCAGCTCCTCGGCGCTGTCGCCGGCGGCCGCGTCGAGCAGCCACTCGACCTCCGGCGGCGAGTAGCCGAGCCCGATCAGGCCGTCGCGGGCCTCGGCCCGCGGGCCGGCGGCGGCGTCGGCGGTCGCGACGACCTCCTGCTCGAGCCGGTCGGCGACGCGCTCGCGCAGCTCGACGATGATCCGCTCCGCGGTCCGCTTGCCGATCCCCGGCACCGCCTGGAAGCGCTTCGCGTCGCCGGCCGCGATCGCCCGCAGGAGCTCGGGGACCGCGCCGCCCGAGAGCGCCGCGAGGCCGACCTTGGGGCCGACCCCGGAGACCGAGATCAGCGACAGGAACAGCTCGCGCTCCTCCTCGGTCGCGAAGCCGTAGAGGGCGAGCGCGTCGTCGCGGGCGATCAGGTGGGCGTGCAGGGAGACGCGCTTGCCGACCGCCGGCACCGCGCGCAGCGTCTCGGTCGAGACCGCGAGCCGGTAGCCGACCCCGGCCGCGTCGACGATGACGTGATCGGGGCGCCGGCAGAGGACCTCGCCGCTGACCGCGGCGATCAAGAGGCGGCCACCTCGGGCGCTGCGGCGGCGACCCCCGCCGCGACCGGGTCGAGCGCGCTCGCGCCCTGCAGGTAGGCGGCGTGGCAGACGGCAACGGCGAGCGCGTCGGCGGCGTGATCGGAGGGCGGCTCGCAGGGCAGCCCGAGCAGGACGCCGACCATGTGCTTGACCTGCTCCTTGCCGGCGGCGCCGTTGCCGCAGACGGCGAGCTTGACCGCCTGCGGCGTGTAGTCGAAGCAGCCGAGGCCGCGCTCGGCGGCGGCCAGCATGATCACGCCGCGGGCCTGGCCGACGGCCAGCGCCGAGCGCACGTTCCGGCCGAAGTAGAGGCTCTCGAGCGCGACCGACTCGGGCTCGTGCCACTCGATCAGCTCCGCCAGCGACTCGTGGATCGTCCGCAGCCGCCGCTCCGGGGCGGCGTCGGCGGGCGCCTCGATCGTGCCGCCGTCGATCGCGCTCATCCGCGAGCCCGCGACCCGGACGACGCCGAACCCGGTATTCGCCAAGCCTGGATCGATGCCCATCACGATCCGCATCGGGGAGGGATTCTCCCCCGAGGGTCGGATGCCTTCCCGGGCGGCCGCGATTACGACCCGGGCGCGATCGCAGACGCAGGGCTCCTTGTCACGCCGGGTGGTCAAAGCCCAGCGTCGGCCACGGTGCTCGTCGGCGCGGGCGGTGCGCTTGTCCGGTGCGGCGCGCCGCCACGCAGCTCGTGCCGTCTTTGCGAAGCGCCGCCGCCGGCGCTCAGCCCAGCGCCCGCTCGATCAGCTCGTCGGAGATGTCGAAGTTGGCGTGGACGGCGTCGACGTCGTCGTGGTCCTCGAGCGCGTCGATCAGCTTCAGCAGCTTGCGCGCGTCGGCCTCGTCGACCTCGACCGTGTTCGTCGGGTCCATGATCACGTCGGCGGACTCGATCTCGACCCCGCCCCGCTCGAGCGCCGAGCGCACCGCGGTCAGATCGCCGGGGTCGGTGAGCACGCGGACCACGTCGCCGTCGGCGTCGACGTCCTCGGCGCCGGCGTCGATCGCGACGATCAGGTCGTCATCGTCGTAGCGCCGGCCGTCGAGCACGATCACGCCGCGCTTGCTGAACTGCCAGGCGACCGAGTTCGGCTCGCCGAGGTTGCCGCCGTGGCGGTCGAAGATGTGGCGGACCTCCGAGCCGGTGCGGTTGCGGTTGTCGCTGAGCGCGTCGACCATCAGCGCCGTGCCGCCGGGCCCGTAGCCCTCGTAGAGGATCCGCTCGATCGCGGCGCCGTCGGAGCCCTCGCCGGTACCGCGGTCGATCGCCCGCTGGATGTTGTCCTTCGGCATCGACTCGTCCCGGGCCTTCTGGATCGCGTTCGCCAGGGTCGCGTTGCCCTCCGGATTGCCGCCGCCCTCACGGGCGGCGACGGTGATCGCACGCGCGAGCTTGGTGAACAGCTTGCCGCGCCTGGCGTCGGCGGCGCCCTTCTTGTGCTTGATCGACGACCACTTCGAGTGACCCGACATGGCCGCGAGTTTAGGGCCGGGCCGCGAGAAGCAGACGAGGACCGGGCCTACGGGGGGATCGAGACCCGGTCCTCGTCAAGGGTCCATCGATTCCGCTAGATCCCCCGTCGCGCTCCCGCAAGCGACCAGGTGGTGCGGATCAGGACTCGTTCGCTTAGACAGCCGACCGGGGCGAAAGTTGCGCGCCCGCGCGCCTTCGACGCCTAAATAGTTCCTCTACGTCGTGGCGGCGGGGAGGTGGGCTCTGGCGGTTGCGGGCTTGCACGGCGGCGCCGCCCGGCGGTGCCGGGCTGCCCATCGTCGGGACCGCCCACGCTTCGGGCTCCGGCGGCCGCGGCTCAGACGACGAACTCGCCGTCGCGCTGCAGGACCTCGCCGTCGACGATCACCGAGCCGCCGCGTCGCAGATCGCAGATCATGTCCCAGTGGACCGCGGACTCGTTGACGCCGCCGGTCTCCGGGTAGCTGGCGCCGACCGCGAGGTGGACGGTGCCGCCGATCTTCTCGTCGAGCAGGATCTCGCCGGTGCCGGCGGCGATCCCGAAGTTGGTGCCGATCCCGAGCTCGCCCAGCGACCGCGCCCCGGCGTCGGTGTCGAGGGTCGAGACCAGGAAGTCCTCGCCGCGCTCGGCGGTCGCGTCGACGACCCGGCCGTCCTCGAAGCGCAGCCGCACCCCGCTCACCTCGCGGCCCTGATAGGTGGCCGGCAGGTGGAAGCTGATCTCGCCGCTGGCCGAGTCCTCGACCGGGCCGGTGAAGAACTCGCCGTCGGGCATGTTGTACCGGCCGTCGGCGGCGACGAACGTGCGGCCGGCGACGTTCAGCTTCAGCTTCGTCCCCGGTCCCTCGATCACCACCTCCTCGCGGCCGTCGATCCAGTCGGTGAGCCGCCTGGTCTGCTCCGACGCCCGCCGCCAGGCGGCGACCGGGTCGGGCTGGTCGAGGAGGCAGGCGCGGTAGAGGAAGTCCTCGAAGGCAGCCCGGCTCATCGACGCTCCCGCGGCGTAGGCGTCGGTCGGGAACATCGTCACGTTCCAGCGCAGCTCGCCCGCGGCGCTGCGCTCCATCATCCGCTGCATCAGCTCGCTGCGCGAGCGCTGGCGCCGTTGCTGGCGGTCCGGCGGCACCGCCGACAGCTCCTTGGTGTTGGTGTCGGAGAGGACCTTGATCCGGGCGTCGCCGTTGTTCATCACCCAGTCCTCGACCGGTGAGATCCACTCGATCTGCGCATCCGATGCGTGCTCGAAGAAGCTCGCCTGCTGGCCGTCGAAGGCGAGCAGCACGATCGGGTTGGCGCCGGCCGCGAGCACCGACTCGTACAGCGCCTTGACCAGCGGCTCGGCCGCCGTCGTCGCGTCGATCGCGCAGACCTGGCCCGGCTTCAGCTCGAGTGAGTACTCGGTCAGCACCCGGGCGAGCCCGTCGATCCGCGGGTCCCTCATCGCCGCGCCTCGCCGCTGGGGGCGCCCTCGCGCGCCGTCGTCGCCATCGCCATCAGCAGCGCGTGCACGCGCGGATCGTCGGTCAGCTCCGGGTGGAACGAGCAGGCCAGCACGCTCCCGTCCCGGACCGCCACCGGATGCCCGTCCCAGCTCGCCAGCACCTCGACCCCGGGCCCGTGCGACTCGATCCAGGGGGCGCGGATGAAGACCGCCTCGATTGGCTCCTCGCCGATCCCCTCGAAACGCAGCGGCGCCTCGAAGCTCTGCGCCTGGCGGCCGAACGCGTTGCGGCGCGCGACCGCGTCGATCAGGCCGAGGTGCTCGGCGTCGCAGACGATCATCCCGGCGCAGGTGCCGAGCACCGGCCGCCCCGCCCCGGCGTGGGCGATGATCGCCTCGGCGAGGCCGTCGCGCGCGATCGCCTTGCTGATCGTCGTGCTCTCGCCGCCGGGGATCACGAGGCCGTCGAGGCCGATCAGGTCAGCCGGCTCTCGCACCTCGCTGGTCGCGGCGCCGAGCCCGCTCAGCATCCGGCCGTGGCGAGCGAAGTCTCCCTGCGAGGCGAGGACGCCGATCCGCAGCGCCGGGCGGCCGCCGTCGGCCGCCACTACCAGCCGCGCTGCTGCAGCAGCTCGCCCTCGGCGGCGAGCTCGCCGATGTCATCGCCGCGCATCGCCGCGCCGAGATCCCGGGAGGCGGCGAGGACGCGCTCGGGCTCCTCGAAGTGGGTCGTCGCCTCGACCACCGCCTTGGCGACGCGCTCGGGATGCTCGGACTTGAAGATGCCAGAGCCGACGAAGTTGCCCTCGGCGCCGAGCTGCATCGTCAGCGCCGCGTCGGCGGGCGTCGCGATGCCGCCGGCGCAGAACAGCGGCACCGGCAGCCAGCCCAGCGTGGCGACCTCGCGGACGACGTCGAGCGGCGCCCGCAGCTCCTTCGCCTCGGCGTAGATCTCGGCCGAGTCGAGCGTCTGCAGCCGGCGGATTCCGGCGACGATCTCGCGCAGGTGGCGGACCGCCTCGACGATGTTGCCGGTGCCGGCCTCGCCCTTGGAGCGGATCATCGCCGCGCCCTCGCCGATCCGCCGCAGCGCCTCGCCGAGGTTGGTGGCGCCGCAGACGAACGGCACGTCGAAGCCGAGCTTGTCGATGTGGTTGGCCTCGTCGGCGGGCGTCAGCACCTCGGACTCGTCGATGTAGTCGACCTCGAGCGCCTGCAGGACCTGGGCCTCGGCGAAGTGGCCGATCCGCGCCTTCGCCATCACCGGGATGCTGACCGCCTCCTGGATCTCGGCGATCATGCTCGGGTTCGACATCCGCGCGACGCCGCCGTCGGCGCGGATGTCCGCGGGGACGCGCTCGAGCGCCATCACCGCGACCGCACCCGCATCCTCGGCGACGCGCGCCTGCTCGGCGGTGACGACGTCCATGATCACGCCGCCCTTGAGCATCTCGGC
>CAZCFA010000057.1:0-18799 GCA_964497825.1 uncultured Conexibacter sp. | reverse complement strand
GGGCGGGGCCGTCCCGGGCGCGGCCGCCGCCGGCGGCCGCCGCACGGCCGTGACCGGATTCGGCCCCGCGGACTCCGCCGCTCCGGGCGCGGCCGTTTGCCCGGGCGCCGCCGGCGGCGGGCCCGCGGCGCTCGCCGGCGGCGGCGGTGGCGGCGCCTGGTCCGGGGCAGCCTGCCTGCGGCGGCCGATGCGCATCATCGCCGGCTCCGGCCGTCGCCGGGCGGCTCGATCGGCGCGCCGGCGGCGCCCGGCCCGGCCCGGCCCGGAGCCGGATCGGCGCCTGCGAGATCGGAGTCGTTCACGGGCCGCGAGGATAGACCGTCGCCGCGGTCCGGAGCCCGCGGCCGGTCGCGTAGCATTGACCCCCGTACCCGCCTTCTCATCGAGCGGGCGAACGCCCCTCGTCCAGACAAGGAGAACCTGATGCCCGAAGCAGTCGTCGTCGACACCCTGCGGACACCGATCGGCCGCGCGTTCAAGGGATCGCTCGCCCAGAACCGCCCCGACGAGACCGGCGCGTTCGTGATCGATCGCCTGCTCGAGCGCAACCCTGACGTCGACCCGGCCCTGATCGAGGACGTGATCTGCGGCGTCGGCATGCCGCAGGGCCTCGAGGCCTTCAACATCGCCCGAATCATGGTCCTGCTCTCCGAGAACCTCGGCGAGGAGACGACCGGCGTCACCGTCTCGCGCTACTGCGCTTCCTCGCTCGACGCGATCCGCCATGCCGCGAACGCGGTCAAGAACGGTGAGGGCGACGCCTACGTCGCCGCCGGGCTCGAGTTCGTCTCGCGCTTCAACGAGCGCACCGAGCCGGCCGGTGAGGCCGACCAGAACGAGAAGCTGAAGGGCGGCACCGAGGGCTACCCGAACGCCTACATCGCGATGGGCGAGACCGCCGTCAACGTCGCCGAGAAGTACGGCGTCAGCCGCGATGACATGGACGACTACGCGCTGCGCTCGCAGCACCTCGCCGTCGCCTCCCAGGAGAGCGGCTTCTTCGACCGCGAGATCGTCGCCACGCCGACCCCGAACGGCGAGGTCGACACCGACGACGGCCCGCGCAAGGACGAGGGCGACATGCGGGAGAAGCTCGCCGGCCTCAAGGAGGCTTTCGGCGGCGGCGGCGTCACCGCCGGCAACTCCTGCCCGCTCAACGACGGCGCGGCCGCGGCGCTGATCATGTCCGACGCGAAGGCGAACGAGCTCGGGCTGAAGCCGCGGGCGCGGATCATCACCGCGGCGACCGCGGGCAACAACCCCGAGTACATGGGCGTCGCCCCGATCCCGGCGATCAAGAAGGTGCTCGACCGCGCCGGGATGAAGATCACCGACGTCGACGTCGTCGAGCTCAACGAGGCGTTCGCCGCCCAGGTGATCCCGATCATGGCCGAGTGCGGGATCGAGCTCGACAAGCTCAACACGCACGGCGGCGCGATCGCGCTCGGCCACCCGTTCGGGATGACCGGCGCGCGGATCATGGGCACGCTGCTGAACGCGATGGAGACCGACGATCACCAGGTCGGCCTCGAGACGATGTGCGTCGCCGGCGGCCAGGGCGAGGCGATGATCGTCGAGCGGATCAACTAGTCAGCTGAGCGGCACCGATCCGGAGCGCGGGCGATGAGCGAGCAGACCAGGTACGTGCTCGGCGAGGACCGGATCCCGACCTCGTGGGTGAACCTGGCCGGCGATCTGCCGGGGGAGCCGCTGCCGCCGCTGAGCGCGGCGACGATGGAGCCGGCCGGCCCGCCCGACCTGGCGCCGATCTTCCCGCCGGCGCTGATCGAGCAGGAGGTCTCGGCCGAGCCCGAGATCGCGATCCCCGACGAGGTGCGCGAGATCTACGCGCTGTGGCGGCCGACGCCGCTGCTGCGCGCGCGCCGGCTCGAGCGGGCGCTCGATACGCCCGCCCACGTCTACTACAAGTACGAGGGCGTCTCGCCGGCCGGCTCGCACAAGCCCAACTCGGCCGTGCCGCAGGCGTACTACAACCGCGAGGCCGGCGTTCGCAAGCTCGTGACCGAGACCGGGGCCGGGCAGTGGGGCAGCTCGCTGGCGCTCGCCTGCGAGCTGTTCGGGCTCGAGTGCGAGGTCTTCATGGTCGGCATCAGCTACGACCAGAAGCCGTACCGGCGAGCGATGATCGAGACCTGGGGAGCGACGATCCATCGCAGCCCCTCGGAGCTGACCGAGGCCGGGCGCTCGCAGGCCTCGCATCCGAGCGGCAGCCTCGGGATCGCGATCTCGGAGGCGGTCGAGATCGCCGCCGGCTCCGCCGACACCAACTACGCGCTGGGCTCGGTTCTCAACCACGTCTGCCTGCACCAGACCGTGATCGGCCAGGAGTGCATCGAGCAGCTCGAGCTCGCCGGCGAGTACCCCGACGTCGTGATCGGCTGCGTCGGTGGCGGCTCCAACTTCGCCGGCGTCGCCTTCCCGTTCCTGCGCCGCCGCCTGCGCGAGGGCGGCGCGACCCGCTTCCTCGCCGCCGAGCCCTCGGCCTGCCCGACGCTGACCCGGGGCGAGTACCGCTACGACTTCGGCGACACGGTCGGGATGACGCCGCTGATGCCGATGTACACGCTCGGCCATGACTTCGTCCCGCCCGAGCTGCACTCCGGCGGCCTTCGCTACCACGGCGACTCACCGCTCGTCAGCGCGCTCGTCAAGGCCGGCGTGGTCGAGGCCCGGGCGGTCGCGCAGACGAGCGCGTTCGACGCCGCCGTCCGCTTCGCGAGCGCCGAGGGGATCATCCCCGCGCCCGAGGCCGCGCACGCGATCCGGGTCGCGATCGACGAGGCCGAGGCGGCTCGCGAGGCCGGCGAGGAGCGCGTGATCCTGTTCAACCTCTCCGGCCACGGGCACTTCGACATGTCCGCCTACGACGCCTACCACCGCGGCGAGCTCACCGACCTCGGCTTCTCCGAGGCCGACATGGAGGCGGCGCTGGCGCGGCTGCCGGAGACGCCGTCGATCGCCTGACCCGTTCGATGCAGCGCTCCCCGCATGCGACCCGCCGACGCGAGACGGGGGCGGCGAAGGCGCGTGCATCCACCGGTTGCGGCCGGCCTCGGTCGGTACCCTCATTCTCCGGCGGCCGTGCCGGAATCGCCGGCGAGGCTCGCCGGCGGCTCGCTCAGCCAGGGCAGCCCGCCGCCCGAGCGGGCGAGTGCGCGGCGCGCATCGGACTGGCCCATCGCGATCAGCGCCCGCATGAACTCGGCGTCGAAGAACAGGTAGCTGAGAAGCTCGCCGTGGGTTGGGCTCTCGCCGCCGATCAGCCGGTTCAGGAAGCGGATGTCGGGTGAGCGCAGCCCCCTGACGCCGCCGTAGCGATCCTCGAAGACGGCGCGGGCGAGCTCGCCGATCGCGTGCGGGCGCTCGGGGGCGACGAACAGGTAGGGCACGGGACGGTAGGGGGCTGGCCGCGGCCGGAGCGAAAGCGACCCATCGCCTCGGCACCGCCCTCGGCCAGGAAGGTGTTGATCTTGCCGAGCCGGTACATGTCCTCGACGAGCGGATCGAGCAGCGCGCCGTGGAGCAGGTGCAGGGCCCCCGTACCGAAGTCCGGGGGCTCGCCCTCGCCCTCGCCGGGGGAGGGGGCCGGCGCCCCGATCGCTCCGGTGGCGATGATCACGAGGCGCTGGGAGCCGAGGTCCAGCGCCGGCTTGATCGGGGTGTTGAGCCGGGTGCCGCCATCGACGTACCAGCCGCCGTCGACGGCGCCGTCGTCGAGTCGCACCGGTGGGAACAGGATCGGAATCGCCGCCGATGCGCGCAGGTGCTCGACCCCGAGCTCCGTCCGCGCGTAATCGACCGAGTGGGTGACGCCGGACGGCATCGCGGCGGCGGTCTCGACGAGGGCGACCGTGCGGCCGCTCGCCACCGCGGTGGTGACGGCGGCGATCGCCCGCACGGTGCCGCTGGCGACGTTCGCGTGCAGCCCGGGCCAGTCGATCCAGCGCTCCAGGTTCTCGTGAAGCGGGCCGGGATCGAGCAGGCTCGGCACCCTGACCCCGGGCAGCGAGAGGATCTCGCCCGCGTAGCGGGCGAGCGTCAGAGGCGCCTGCCGCGAGATGATCGGGCCGATCACGTCGCCCTTTCCGATGTTGCTCCAGGTCTCAAGCCCGCGTTCGGCAGCCGCGGCGGCGGGCAGCTGGCGAGTCGCTGCGACGTGGGCTGCGTTGATCGCGCCGACGCTCGATCCGACGACGATCTCGGGCCTGGCGCCGGCCCGTTCGAGCTCCGGCTCGAGCACGGACAGGGCGCCGGCTTCGTAGGCCCCGCGCGCTCCACCGCCGGCCAGCACCAGCCCGACGGTCGGGCCGCGGTCGCCCGGGTCGGACTGCTGCTCGGAGGCGACCACGCCGATCCGAAGCTCAGCGGCGCGATCGCGCTGCGGCGATGCCCTCGATCAGCGTCGCGGCGACGCGCTCGGCGGCCTGCTCCCGGGTGAGGCGCTCGGCGGCCATCTCGCGCAGCGCGAGCACGAGCTGGCCGGCCAGCGCCGCGACGATCCACTCCGGCGGCAGGTCGCCGCGGAGCTCACCCTCGCGCCGGCCCCGCTCGAGGAGCGTCAGCAGGCGTCCGGCGACCGCGGGCTGGCTCTGGAGGACCGCCGGATCGAGCGCGGACTCGCGGGCGAGCAGGCGGTAGCGATCGCCGACGCCGACCAGCGCATCGATCGCCCGCCGCAGCGCCTCGGTCGGGCTGCCCCGCTCGAGGTCGGCGCCCGCGAGCGCGGCGGCGCCGGCGTCGGCCGCCTGCATCTGGATCGCCCGCACGAGCTCGTCGCGGTTGGCGAAGTGCCGGTAGAGGGTCGCCCGCGCCATCCCCGAGGCGGCCGCGATCTCACCCATGCTCGCCCCCGGTCGCTCGGCGAGCACGCGCATCGCAGCCGCGGCGATCGCCTGGCGATTGCGCCGGGCGTCGGCCCGCGGCCGCCTCGGCCGCGGCGCCGTCGATCGCCGCTCCGGCGGCGGCGTCGCCCCCCGGCTCCGGGGCGGATCTGATCGTCGCTCGGTCACGGCGCCGGGCCAATTATAGACAGCCCTGTCTTGGATCAGATCTCGGTGCGTCGCCTTACCGTGCGCAGTTTGACAAATGAGACAGCGATGTCTAAGTTAGTGGTCCGATGGATTACCTATTCCCGTCCGCCCCGGAGGCCACCGATGTTCGATCGTCTCGCTGAATTCGTCGTCCGCCACCGCGGTGCCGTGATCGCTGCCTGGCTGATCGCCGCGCTGGCGATCGTTCCGTTCTCGCCGAAGCTCGGCGACGTCACCAACTCCGACGAGGCGAGCTTCCTGCCCGACTCCTACGAGTCCGCCGAGGCCGACGCGCTTGCCCGCCAGGCGTTTCCCGAGCAGTCCGGGGCGACCGCGCTGCTCGTCTTCAAGCGGGCCGACGGCGGCCCGCTGAGCGCCGCCGACGAGCGTCGCGCGAACCGGGTCGCGGCCCAGGTCAACGCCGCCGGCATCGATCGCGTCGCCGGTGTCCGGACCGGCGCTCCCGAGCAGCGCTCGCCCGACGGCAAGCTCCAGCTCGGCCAGGTCAGCTTCGAGGGCAGCTCCGGCGAGGAGCCGGTGATGGACGCCGCCGAGGCGGTTCGCGAGCAGGCGGCAGCGCAGCTCGAGGGCACCGACCTCGAGGTCGGGCTGACCGGCGATGCGGCGATCAAGCTCGACGACCGCGACGCGCACGACACCGCCGAGAAGACGGTCGGCGTCGCGACGATCGGGCTGATCCTCGTGCTGCTGCTGGCCCTGTTCCGCAGCCCCGTCGCCGCGCTCTTGCCGATCGCATCAATCGCGCTCGTCTTCCTGGTCGCGAGCTCGCTGATCGCGCTCGCCGCCGAGGGATTCGGCTTCGATGTCAGCCTCGATCTGCCGCCGCTTCTGACCGTGGTCCTGTTCGGGATCGGCACCGACTACATCCTCTTCACCCTGTTCCGCTACCGGGAGCGGCTGCGCGGCGGCGCCCGCGGCCCCGAGGCGCTGACCTACGCGGCCGGCCGCGTCGGCGAGGTGATCACCTTCGCCGCCTTCGTCGTCATCGTCGCCTTCTCGGCGCTCGGCCTCTCCCAGCTCGGCTCGCTGCAGACGATGGCACCCGGCCTCGTGATCGGCGTGGCGCTGATGTGGCTGGCCGGCGTGACCCTGATCCCGGCCTTGCTCTCACTGCTCGGCCCGCGCGTGTTCTGGCCCTCGCGCGCCTGGCGCCGGCGGCCCTCGAAGCCGATCTACCGCCGGGTCGGCGGCCTGATCTCGCGCCGGCCCGGACGCGTCGGCCTCGCCTCCGGTGGCGCCCTCGTCGCCCTCGCGGCCGGCGCCCTCTTCTACAGCGCCGACTACGACAGCATCGACCAGCTCCCCTCCGACGCCGGCTCGCGGATCGCCTACGAGGACATGCGTGCCTCCTTCGCGGCGGGCGCGATCACACCGACGCACGTCTACGTGACCGGCGAGCAGCCGCTCGATCGGAAGCGGATCGCGGCGCTCGCCGCCGGCGCCGAGCGCCCCGCGGGCGTCGCCTCGGTCAAGCCCCCCGTCTACAGCTCCGACGGGCGCACGGCGCGGATCGACGTCGTCCTCGCCGACAACCCATACTCCAACCACGCCCTCGACCAGGTCGAGGGCCCGATTCGCGCTGCCGCCCACGCTTCGGGCGCCGGCGAGCGCGTCCTGGTCGGCGGGCAGACGGCGGCGAGCGCCGACATCCGCGCCGCCACCAACAGCGACTTCGCCGTCGTCTTCCCGGCGGCGGCGCTGGCGATCGGGCTGCTGCTCGCCTGGCTGCTGCGCAGCCTCGTCGCGCCGCTGTACCTGCTCGTCGCGGTGATGCTGGGCTTCGCCGCGACGCTCGGGTTCACGGTCGGCGCCTTCCAGGGCCTGCTCGGCGAGGCGGGGCTGAAGTCGACGCTGCCGATCATCCTCTACCTGTTCGTGGTCGCGGTCGGCACCGACTACAGCATCCTGATGACCACCCGACTGCGCGAGGAGGCGCTCGCGGGCCGGTCGCCGCGGCGGGCGGCGGCGCTCGGGGTCGAGCACGGCGGGCCGGCGGTGGCGGCGGCGGGGATCATCCTCGCCGGAACGTTCACCTCGCTGCTTCTGACCGGGATCGCCTCGCTGATGCAGATCGGCTTCGCCGTCTCGAGCGGCATCGCGATCGCCGCGCTGGTGATGGCGACGTTGCTGGTGCCGAGCATCACGACGCTGCTCGGACGCTGGGCCTGGTGGCCGGGCTGCCGGGGCGAGCGCGGGGCGCCGGGCGGAAAGGCCGTAGGTGGGTCGGCGGCCGCCGCGTCCTCACTGCCGTCCGGGGCGCGAGAAAATGGCTGAGCTGGAGGCAGCCGAGCGGGCTGAGCCGGAGGCCACGCAGGCCGCCCGGCTGGGTCGCGAGCTCGCCGACCGCTTCGACGACGTCATCGAGGAGGCGCTCGGCGAGCTGCTCGCAGCCGTGGGCGAGACCGGGCTCGGCCTCGCCGAGCTGCGAGCGATCCGTGCCCTGGCCGCGAGCGCATCGCTGCCGACCGCCGGCGGCCGATCGCTCGAGCACGCCGATCTGGCCCGGGCGACCGGCCTATCGACCGCCTCGTTACGGGCCGCCCTGGCCGCCCTCGAGAAGCGGGGGATGGTGGCTACGCCGAAGGCGGGAGCGGCCAGGCTCACCGACCGGGGCCGGACCCTGTACCGGCAGCTTCGGAGCAGGCGCCAGGCGGCCTTGACGGCGTTCGTGCGCAGCCGCGGCCACGGCGAGCGCCTGCGGCTGGCCGGCGCTCTGCACCTGCTGGATCCGCGCTTCGACGCCCGGCTCGGCTCGGGCTGATCGTCCCGCCCGAGCCGGCTGCGGTCCTCGACGCCGCGAAACGTCGCACTGGCGCCGGCTCGGTTTCGAGCGGTGCGTAGCCGTACGCGCCGCACCGATGGGCGGGCGCCGAGCGCCCGCCCACCGGCCCCGTGGGACGCGGCTACTCCTTCTCGTACTTGAACGAGATCCCGAGCCGGACCCGGAAGCCGGAGACCTTGCCGTCCTCGATCGTCACGTCCTGGCGGACGACCTCGGCGATCCGCAACCCGCGAACCGACGTGCCCGCCGTCTCGACGGCGTTCTTGGCGGCCTGCTCCCAGGATTCGGGGCTGGTCCCGATCACCTCGGTGACCCGGTAGACGCTGTCGGCCATAGCTCCTCCTTCGTCGCTTTCTGAGGCGGTACCCGGCGCCGCGCCCGGTTATGCGCCGGCGCCGCTGGTGACGGGTGCGGCGCCGGACGCGGCGATGTGGGAGGCTGCCGCGGATGGCAGACGGCGACGAGTCGAAGCAGGCCACGGGCGCGGATGCCGAGGGCGGGCCCGGCGGCGCCGGCGACCGCTCGAGGCTGATCGCGCTCGGCGGCTTTCTCGCGGTCCTCGTCGTCGTCGTCGCGGTGATCCTGATCGCCCAGGGCGGTGACGGCGGCGGCGATCAGTCGGCCGATGTCGGCCCCGACTGCTCGAGCGAGTCGTCGATCTCGACCGACACGTCGACGAAGCCGAAGGTCGAGGTGCCCGACGGCGAGCCGCCGGACAAGCTCGAGTGCATCGACGTCGTCGTCGGCGACGGGGCGACCGCCGAGGAGGGCGACCAGGTCACGGTCCAGTACGTCGGCGTCAACTACGACGACGGCAAGCAGTTCGACGCCTCCTGGGACAACGGCCAGCCGTTCCCGTTCCAGCTCGGCTCCGGCAGCGTCATCCCCGGCTGGGACCAGGGGGTCGTCGGGATGAAGGTCGGCGGCCGCCGCGAGCTGATCATCCCGCCCGATCTCGCCTACGGCGCCCAGGGGTCGCCGCCGGCGATCAAGCCGAACTCGACGCTCGCCTTCGTCGTCGACCTGCTCGACGTGCAGCCGGCGCCGGCCGGCTCAACGCCGCCCGCCGGCGGTTGAGCGGGCGCCCGGGCGGACTGCTCTGATATGGCTCGAATTGTCAAGTGCGAACTCGGGAGACCGCAGCCGCCAGGCGGCTGAGAGGAAGAGCTCGGGGCCGGCGCCGGGCGCGATCTCGACGGCCGGACTGCTCGAGCGAGGGAACCAGCCCCAACCAGGAGCCGAGCTTGCGCGGCGTCTCGAACCGGGCCCAATCGCCGCCGAGCTCCAGGTGCAGCGCCAGCGCGGTCAGGGTGTCGACGCCGCGAAAGGCTCGCAGCCTCGCGACCGTCGGCCAAAGGCGCTCGTCGGTGGCCAGGCGCGAGAGGCGCTCGTCGAGCGCCTGGCGGCGAGCGCTGAGCCCGTCGATGGCGGCGAGCAGATCGCAGAAGGCGAGCTCGGTCGGCTGCTCGTCGAACTGCTGGGAGGCAAGCCAACGGCGGTGGGTCGCATTCCAGGTCGTCTTGCCCTCATAGACGCGCCCGTGGACGAGCAAGAGCTTGGAGAGGCGGTGCCGGGCCCGGGTCAGGTCGGCCCGCACGTGCTCGCGGGCGCGGGCCAGGTGGCGGATCGACTCAAGCCATCCCGGCGGCACGGTCACCGGCCGCAGCTGGCCGGCGATCAGAAGCCGCGCCAGAAGCTCGGCGTCCTTGCGGTCGGTCTTGACCCGATCGCCGGGCGCCCGCGGAGTCTTCGAGGGGGCGACCACCTCGACGTCGATCCCGGCTTGGCGCGCCGCCCGGGCGAGCCCGAAGCCGGTCGGGCCCGCCTCATAGGCGGCTCGAACCGGCGCCGGGAGCTCGGTGAGCCACTCGACCACCTCCCCGGTGCCCGCTCCAAAGCGGGCGCGCCTCAGTTCGCCGCTTGCGAGGTCGATCGCTGCGCCGTGCGTTGAGCGCGCGTGCACGTCGAGGCCAACAGATGTCATGGTTCCGTTCACCGGACCCTCCTTCGCCTGGGTCAGCCGGAGCCCGTCTCCGGCCAGTCAAACCCCCGCATGAGCGAGAGGGTCCGGCCTATGCCGGACGGAGGCTGCGGTGTTGCGGGGCCATAGTGTCTAGGGTGCGGGCGCACCCGACCTGGATCGATCCGGAGGTTCCCGCCGATGGCCGTTGAACAATCGCTGGCGCAGTACGCCGAGAAGGAGACCGGGGAGGCGTTCACGCTGCAGAGCTCGAAGATGCTCAAGGTCGAGCTGGCGAGCGCGACGGTCCAGGCGAAGCTCGGCTCGATGGTCGCTCACCAGGGCGACGTCAGGTTCGAGCACGCGGGTACCGGTGGGATGGGCCGGTTCATGAAGAAGGCGATGACCGGTGAGGGGGCCGACCTGATGAAGATCTCCGGCAGCGGCGAGGTCTTCCTCGCCGACAACGCCCAGGACATCCAGATCCTGCGCCTCGAGGAGGCGATCACCGCCAACGGCGCCAACGTCCTCGCCTTCGAGGCCGGCATCGACTGGGACATCAAGCGGGTCGAGGGCGCCTCGGGAATGCTCTCCGGCGGCCTCTACAACATGCAGTTGGAGGGCACGGGCCACGTCGCGATCATCTCCGATGGACCGCCGATGCTGATCGAGATCGGCGGCGAGCAGACCTACGCCGACCCGCAGGCGGCGATCACCTGGTCGTCGGGCGTCTCGACCTCGGTCAAGTCCGACGTCAACATGAAGACGCTGATCGGCAAGGGCTCGGGCGAGACGGTGCAGATCGCGTTCAGCGGCCAGGGCTGGGCGCTGATCCAGCCCTCCGAGGGACAGGTCGCCTCCGGCGGTTCTTCCGGCGGCTCCGGCGGTATCGGCAGGTTCCTCAATGGCTGATCGGCCGGCCGCCGCGTCGTGATCGAGGCGTCGGGGCTGAGCAAGCGCTTCGGCGGCCAGCTCGCCGTCGACGACGTCTCGTTCGTCTGCGCGCCCGGCACCGTCACCGGCTTCCTCGGCCCCAACGGCGCCGGCAAGTCGACGACGCTGCGGATGATCTGCGGCCTCGCCAACCCGACCGCGGGCAGCGCGACCGTGCTCGGCCGGCGCTACCGGCGGATCGCCAACCCAGCCCGCCACATAGGCGTCATGCTCGATGCGAGCGCCCAGCACAGCGGCCGCACCGGGCGCGAGACGCTGCGGCTGTCGGCGGCGACGATCGGCGTCGACCGCGACCGGGTGCCGGCGATGCTCGAGCGGGTCGGCCTCGAGCCCTCGGCCGCCAAGAAGCGGGTCGGCAAGTACTCGCTCGGGATGCGCCAGCGGCTCGGGCTCGCGCAGGTGTTGATCGGCGAGCCCGAGGTGCTGATCCTCGATGAGCCCGCCAACGGCCTCGACCCGCAGGGGATCATCTGGATGCGCGACCTGCTGCGCGGGTTCGCGCGGGCGGGCGGCACCGTGCTGCTCTCCTCGCACCTGCTGCACGAGATCGACGCGATCGCCGACCAGCTGGTGCTGATCAACCGCGGCCGCATCGTCGCCAGCGGGTCCAAGGACGAGCTGCTCGCCACCGGCGGCGCGCTCGTCCGCAGCGGCGACCGCGCCGCGCTCTCGCGCGCGCTCGACGCCGCCGGGATCGAGTACAAGGTCGACGGCGACGGGCTGCTCGCGGCCGCCGAGCCCGAGCGGGTCGGTGCCGCCGCCCACGCCGGCGGGGTCGCGCTCAGCGAGCTGCGCGCGGCCGACGGCGGCGGCCTCGAGCAGCTGTTCCTGGCGCTCACCGCCGATCCGGCCGCCGCCGCCCCGGCTCCACCACCGCCCCCGGCCGCCGCCGCGGGTGGGGAGCAGCCGCCGCCACCACCGCCGCCACGGAGTCCGTCGTGAGCGCCGCCGCCGCGCCGCCGCCGCTGCCGCGGCTGGTCGCCGTCGAGTGGCGCAAGCAGCTCGATACCCGGGCGAGCCTCTGGCTGCTCGTGATCACGGCGCTCGGCGTCGTCGGGATCGCGATCGCTCAGGCGGCCTCGGCGACCGGCTCCGACGCGGCGGCGGGATCGATCTTCCAGAGCACGTGCGGGATCGCCAGCATCCTGCTGCCGATCCTCGTGATCCTGCTCGTGACCAGCGAGTGGTCGCAGCGCTCGGGCCTGATCACCTTCGCGCTGGTGCCGGTCCGCATCCGGGTGATCGCGGCGAAGCTGCTCGCGGCGCTGCTGCTGGTCGCGCTCGCCGCCGCCGTCGCGCTGCTGGTGGCGCTGGCCGCCGGCGGCGCGATCGGCACCGGCACCGGCACCACCGCCGCCGAGGCCGGCCAGGGGGCCCTCTACATGCTGATCAGCGTCACGATCGGCTTCGCGCTCGGGCTGCTGTTCATGAACAGCCCGCTCGCGATCGTGCTCCTGTTCGCGGCGCCGATCGTGATCGGGCTGATCGGCGCGATCAGCGCCTCGATCGCCGACGTCACCGTCTGGCTCGACCAGTCGGAGCTGGCCGAGCTGCTCTCCGGTGAAGGCGTGGACTGGGGCAGGATCGGCGTCACGGTCCTGATCTGGGTCGCGCTGCCGCTCGCCGGCGGGCTCGTTCGCCTCGACCGCTCCGACATCGACTGACCCCGCCGGGCGCAGTCCGCCTCAGTCCGAGAACAGCGCGTAGCCGTACTCGCCGCGCTTGTAGCCGAGCCTGGCGATCGCCGTGATGCGCTCGTCGTCGTTGTGCTCGATCTGCCGCAGGCGGCCGCGGACCCGGTCGGCGGCGCGGCCGCAGAACGAGTCGGCGATGTAGTGCTCCTGGCTCGACAGCTCGACGCCCTGGTCGGCGAAGATCGCGGTCACGCGGGACAGCACCGCGACCTGCGCGTAGACGTCGGCGATCGCGTCGGCGAGGCGCTTCTGGTGCAGCTGCTTGCCGGTCACCTCACGCTTGTGCTCGCGGATCAGCGACTCGGTCGCGGCGGCCAGCTCGCCGACCTGATCGGAGACCGCGTCGGCGTGGTCGGCGAGCTCCGGGTGGGCGAGCCCGATCCCCTGCGGGCGCACCTGGCGCTTGACCCGGCCCGCCGCGTACTCGGCGAGCACGCCGATCGAGCCGATCGGGTCGTTGAGGCCGATGTTGCCGAGCTCCGACAGCCGCTCGCCGACCGGCTTGATCGCCGACAGCGCGATGAACGCGCGCATCACGTCGTTGGCGCCCTCGAAGATCGGGAAGATCCGGATGTCGCGGACGATCTTCTCGTAGGGATGGTCCCTCATGTAGCCGGCGCCGCCGGCGAGCTGCAGCGCCCGGTTCGCCGCGTACCAGAGGAACTCGGTCCCCGCGACCTTGCAGATCGCCGACTCGAGCGAGTAGTCGGCGACGCGGGCGTCGGCGAGGCCGCAGGTCAGGTAGGCCATCGACTCGAGCCCGAACAGGTAGGAGACCATCCAGCCGACCTTCTCCTGGACGAGCTCGAAGTCGCCGATCGGCTGGTCGAACTGGCGGCGCTCGCCGACGTGGTCGATCGTCACGTCGATCAGCTTCTTGGCGGCGCCGACCGAGCCGGTGCCGAGGCCGATCCGGCCGTTGTTGAGGATCTCCATCGCGATGTGGAAGCCCTCGCCGGGCTCGCCGAGGACGTTCTCCTTCGGCACCCGGACGTCGTTGAAGTAGAGGCGCCGCAGGTCGTTGCCGCGCAGCCCCATCGTGTCGTAGCGCTCGCCGACCTCGAAGCCGTCGGCGCCCTTCTCGACGAGCAGCGCGATGTGACGGTCCTCGCCGCCGACCTCGGCCCGCGCGAAGACCGTGAACAGGTCGCCCTTGGAGCCGTTGCCGATGTAGCGCTTCTCGCCGTTCAGCACCCAGGATCCGTCGGGCTGCGAGACCGCCCGCGAGCGCACGTGGTAGGCGTCGGAGCCGGCCTCGGGCTCGGTCAGCGCGAAGCCGGCGAGCTTGCGGCCGGCGGCGAGGTCGGGCAGGAAGCGCTGCTTCTGCTCGTCGCTGCCGAACAGGTGGATGCCCTTGTAGCCGATCGACTGATGGACGCCGAGGATGATCGACAGCGTCGCGTCGATCTGGGCGAAGGTCTCGAACACGCGCGCGTAGCCGGTCTGCGAAAGCCCCTGGCCGCCGTACTCCTCGGACACGTAGAGGCCGCAGAGGCCGGCCTCGCCGAGCCGCTTGATGTTCTCGTCGCCGATCCAGCGGTCCTCCTCGACCTTGCGATGGTCGATCGAGTCGCCGATCTCGCGCGCCCTCGCGCAGAGCTCGCGCACCTTGCGTTGCTCGGCCTGATCGGGCTCCGGCCAGGGGAAGACCATCTGCTCGTGGATCTCGCCGAGCAGCAGCGACTTCGTGAACGATGAGGCGGCGGCGTCGCTCTCGGGCTTGTCGTCCACGCTGGGTCCCCTTTCGTCGCTTGCGGACCGGTCCGGCCGCGGCGCCGGCCGTCGCTTGCAACTACCCGTGAGGGCGATCGCTCAACCGGGCCCGAGGTTCGGCGCGACCCCCGGGGCCGTCTCGACGCGGGGCGGGAACGGAACCGCCCGGCGCGCGCGCCGCCGCCGACACCGGGCGGGAATACCACAGATCCGGTGGTGAACCCGCCCAGCGCGGTCGACGGAAGCCCGCCGGGGCGCGGGGCGGACCCGCCGACGGCGCCGGGCGCGAGGTCCGCCGATCCGCTGCCCCGGGCGCCGAGCTCCGCCCGGTGCGGGCGCCCGGCTCAACCGAGCGCGTCGACGCGGTCGGCGATCACCTCGGCGAGCGCGAGCGATGCGGTCGCGGCCGGGGACGGGGCGTTGCGGACGTGGACGGCGCGCTCGGTCTCGGAGACGACGAAGTCGTCGACGAGCGAGCCGTCGCGGGCGATCGCCTGGGCGCGGACGCCGGCGTGGGCGCTGCGCTCGACGTCGCCGCGCCGCAGCTCCGGCACGTAGCGGCGACACCCGGCGACGAACGAGCGGATCGAGACCGCGTGGCGCAGCTCGCCCAGCCCGGTGCGCCAGAACCGGCGCATCATCCGCGCCGTCCCCGGCCAGGTGAGGCTCGCAACGAGGTCGCGGGGCACGACCCGCCGCAGCCGGTAGGCGTCGCGGGCGCCGACGAGCAGCGCCGTCGGCCCGAGCAGGACCTCGTCCTGGGGGCCGCGGGTCAGGTGCATGCCCAGGAACGGCAGGTCCGGGTCGGGGACCGGGTAGATGCTCGCCCGTACGAGCTCGTCGCGCCCGGGCCGCAGCCGTAGGTAGGCGCCGCGGAACGGGACGATCCGCGGATCGGGGTCGGCGCCGGCGGCGACCGCGAGCCGGTCCGCCCAGGGCCCGGCGCAGAGCACCGCCCGGCCCGCGTCGAGCTCGCCGCCCGGATGGGCGACCGCGATCCGGCCGCCGCCTGCCCCGAGCCCGTGGACCTCGCAGCCGCAGATCACCCGGCCGCCGGCGGCGCGCACCTCGCTCGCCAGCGAGGCGGCGACGGTCGCGAAGTCGACGACGCCGGTGTTGGGCGAATGCAGGGCGGCGATTCCGGCCGCGTGCGGCTCGATCTCGCGCAGCCGCTCGGGCCCGATCCGCTCGAGCCCCGGCACGCCGTTGGCGCCGCCGCGGCGCTCGAGCTCGTCGAGCCGCGGCAGCTCGGCGGGGTCGGTGGCGACGATCACCTTGCCGTCGCGGCGGGCGTCGATCCCGCGCTCAGCGCAGTAGGCGTAGAGGCGGGCGGCGCCGTCGACGCAGAGCCGCGCCTTCATCGATCCCGGCGCGTAGTAGATGCCGGCGTGGATGACGCCGCTGGAGTGCCCGCTCTGGTGGCCGGCGATCCGCTGCTCCCGCTCGAGCACGACGACGGCGGCGCCGGGGTGGCGGCGCTGCAGCTCGCGCGCCGCCGCGAGGCCGACGATCCCCGCTCCGACCACGCAGATGTCGCATCCGGCCGGTGGCCGCTGATCCATGCGGCAACCGTAGGGATCCGGCCCGCCGGCGTCGGCGTCGGTGATTGAATCCCCGATCGCATGGGCGTCCTCGGCCGCGCAGAGCGAAGCCGCCGACGGCTCTCAGTCGCCCTCGCGGTGATCGGGTCGGCGCTCGCCCTGATCGGCGGCGTGATGCTCTATCTGCGCGAGAGCATCCTCGACCGCGACGGCTTCGCCGACCGCGCCGAGCGGGCGCTCGGCGACCATCGCGTCCGGCTCGCGGTCGCGCAGCCGATCTCCGACGCGATCGTCGACAGCGGTCCGGCGAAGCTCGTCAACGCCCGGCCGCTGATCGAGTCGGTGGTCGTCGGCGCGCTCGGCACGCCGCCGGCCCGCGCGGCCTTCGGCGAGGCCGCGCGGGCGCTCGAGGCGAAGCTGTTCCAGCGCGACCCCGACGCGCTGCTGCTCAACCTCGTCGGCACCGCCGATCTCGCCCTCGGCACGCTCGAGTCGGTCGCGCCGCAGCTCGCCGACGAGATCCCCGCGAAGCTGCGCCGCGTCCGCATCGACATCACCGCCAGCGTCGCCGGGATCGATTCGATCCAGGCGGCCGAGAACGTGCGCGTCCTCGGCCTCGTGCTGCCGCCGGTCGCGCTGCTGCTGCTGATCGGTTCGGTGGCGCTCGCCCCCGACCGGCGTCGCGGCCTGGTCAGGGCGAGCCTCGCGGCGCTCGCCGCCGCGCTCGTCGGCTTGATCGCGCTCGCCGTCCTGCGCAGCGTGCTCGTCGGCCATTTCGAGGACGAGCTCGTCGCCGACGCGGTCGCCGCCGCCTGGGAGGCGCTGCTCGGGGATCTCGGCGACGCCTTCCTGCTGGCGGCGGTGATCGCGGTCGTGCTCGCCGCCGCCGCCCGCTTCACCGACGCCCGGGAGTTCGATCCGCTGGCGCCGTTCGTGCGCGCCGGCGAGCACTTGCGCCGCGCTCCCGAGCGCACCGGCCCGGCGCTGCTGCGAGCGGTCGCGCTCGCCCTGATCGGCATCGTCCTGATCCTCGAGCCGGAGCTGTCGCTGGAGGCGATCGCGGTGATCGCCG
Source organism: uncultured Conexibacter sp. (assembly GCA_964497825.1). Lineage (GTDB taxonomy): Bacteria > Actinomycetota > Thermoleophilia > Solirubrobacterales > 70-9 > RHKX01. Next base: position 2,011 of record CAZCFA010000057.1, on the reverse strand, counting down.
GCGCCTGGGTCCTCTACGTTGCCGTCGGCGAGCTGCTGCGGTTCCTGGCGCCGCGCTCGCCCGCCTCCGTCGGCGCCGCGGGCGCCCGAAGCCGGCTGCGGCCGCGCCGGGTCACGGGCGTTGTCGCCGTCGCGATCGTCGCCGTCGGCGTCGTCCTCGTCGTCAACGGCGGCGGCAGCGAGGCGCCGGCCCGGCCGCCGGGCCCGCCGCCCGCCTGCAACGGATACCCGCAGCTCTGCGACAAGCGCATCGATGAGGTCACCTTCCCGGCCACCCACAACTCGATGGCGGCGGCCCAGGAACCCGGCTGGTTTCTGCCGAACCAGCGTTTCGGCATCCACCGGCAGCTCGACGACGGCATCCGCGGCCTGCTGATCGACACCCACTACGGCGCCCGGCGCGGCGGCGGCCGCGGCTTCGCCGCCGTGATCACCGACCTCCAGCGCGAGCAGAAGACGCGCCGGGAGGTCGTCGCCGAGATCGGCGAGGAGGCGGTTGCCAAGGCCGAGAGCCTGGTCGGCAAGCTCGCCTTCGGCAGCTCGCCGCCGGCCGGGTCGAAGCCCTACCTGTGCCACGTGCTCTGCGAGCTCGGCGCGACCCGGCTCGACGTTGCGCTCGCCCGCATCGACGTCTGGATGCAGCGCCATCCCGACGAGTTCCTGGTGATCTTCATCGAGGACGTCGTCAGCCCGCGCGAGACCGCCGCCGCGTTCCGCAAGTCGGGCCTGCTCCGCTACGCCTACGTCCCAACCGACGATCCGGTCCAGCCGACCCTCGGCGAGCTGATCGCGGCCGACCGGCGGTTGCTGGTGATGGCCGAGAACGACGCCGGCGGCGGCAGGTACCCGTGGTACCAGCCCGGCTTCGACCTCGTCCAGGAGACGCCCTACACGTTCGACGGAGTCGCCGCGATCGAGTCGCAGGCGAGCTGCCGCCCCAACCGCGGCAGCAGGTCGAACCCGCTGTTCCAGCTCAACTCCTGGATCGAGACGGTGCCCCGCGACCCCGACCTCGCGGCCCGGATCGACTCGCGCCGGGCGCTGCTCGGGCGCGCGCGGCTCTGCGCCCGGATCCGCGGCCTGAAGCCGAACCTGCTCAACGTCGACTTCTACGATCGGGGCGACGTGATCGGTGTCGCCAAGAAGCTGAACGGGATCCCCGCCGCCGAGCAGCCCCAGGTGCGGACGCAGCCGTGAGCCGGCTCGCGGCCGCGATCGGCGCGCTCGTGCTGCTGGCCGGTGCGTTCATCACCTACGTCAACGCCGAGGTCCTCGACCCCGGGCGGGCGGGCGCGCGAGCGACCGACGCGCTCGTCGACGACGCCGGGCTGCGAACCGCGATCGCCGCCAAGGTCGCCGACTCGCTGCCGGACCTGCCGATCGTCGGCGGCCCGGGGACCGGCACGGTGGCGACGGCGCTCGCGAACCCGACGGCGGCGGGCGCCTTCGGCGACGCGGTCAGGGTCGCGGCCGAGGACCTGACCAGCGACGATCGCCCCGATCCGCTCGAGCTCAACCTCGCCCAGGTCGCGACCGAGGCCGCGAGCGGGATCTCGTCGAGCCCGCTCGACCTCGCCACCGACCAGATCGACGCGCTGCGGATCGATCTCAGCAAGGTCGATTGGATGCTCGACCTGCTCGACCTCGCCGGCCGGCTCGAGCCGCTCGGGTTGCCGTTGATCGCGGCCGGCGTCCTGCTGCTGCTCGCCGCGGCGCTGCTCGCGCGCCGCCTCGCCGACGGGATCCTCGCCGTCGGCGTCGCGGTCGCCGCCGCCGCCTGCATCGGGGTCGCCGCACTGGTCGTCAGCCGCGTCCTGCTCGGTGCCGCATTCGACGATCAGGACAGCCGCAACGTGGTCGAGGAGACCTTCGATGCGCTTGGCGGCGAGTTGATGACCTACTGCATCATCGCCGCCGGCGTCGGGCTGGCGCTGGTGCTGGCGGCCTGGCTGCTCGGGCGCTCGCGGCCGGTGCCCGCCGGCCCGGCGCCGCGGCGGCCGCCGCCGGATGCG
>CAZCFA010000056.1:0-19069 GCA_964497825.1 uncultured Conexibacter sp. | reverse complement strand
TCAGCCCGCGACCGGCGGCACCGCGGCGGCGCCCGGCGCCCCGCGCCGCGCGGCCTCGGCCGCCGCGCCGGCGAGGCCGCCGTGCTCGAGGCCGGCGACCGCCGACTCTCCCTCCCAGAGCAGCCCGCGGCCGCGCCGTGCGATCCGGACCCGGAGCCGGCCGCCGAGCTGCTCGAGGGCGCCGGCGACGTTGCGGCGCTCGCGCGGCAGCGGCACCGGCAGCACGTGGGCGCCGGATCGCGGGGCGCTGCCTTCGACCTCGACGAGCCAGCGGGCGCTGCGGCCCGCCAGGTGCCAGCGCTCGGCGCTGATGTCGGCCCTCACCGGCGACGTGCCGGGATTGCCGAGCCGCAGCAGCCGGGCGTCCGGCAGCCGGGCGACGACCGCGGTCACCTCGGTCCGCAGCGGGCCCGAATGGACCTCGCCACCGGCGAAGGCGACGCAGGCTCCGGGTTCGGCGAAGCCCTGCGCCTGCCCCCACCACCACGAGTCGGGGAAGCCGCCACGGCCCCAGTTCTTCTCGGCATAGACCTGCCAGCCATCCAGTCGCCAGCGCTCGCCGCCGAGGATCGCGCTGCCGCTCGCGCGACCGCCGAGCAGCCACGGATGCCAGTACTGGTTCAGCGCCGGGATCGACTGGAACAGGCTCGAGCCGCCGAGGGTGCGGCGACTCCACGGCAACGGGTCGGTGACGGCGACCTCGAGCCGCGCGTCGGGGCCGAGATCGACGCGCAGCGTCCGCTCGCCGCCGGCGAAGGCGGCGCCCGCCCGGACGCCGAGGCGGCCCGGATCGGCCTCCCCCTGCGGGTGCTCGGCCGCGCGCAGGAAGCCGTTCGGATGCGAGCCGAGGCCAAGCGTCGACCAGGAGCCGTCGTCGGCGCGGTTGACGCCGCAGAGCGCGATCAGCGAGCGGCCGTCTCCGCGCGGCGCCGTCAAGCGCCAGAAGTAGCCCTCCATCCGCACGCCCGGATGAGAGCGCCGGACGTCGGCCCAGGGCAGGTCGGCGCCGGTGCCGCGATAGAGGTCGAGCGGGCTGCGCACAACCGGAAGGGTGCCGGACCGGAGCCCGCACCGCTCAGCGACGGCGATCGCTCCGACGGCGTCTCAGCGACGGCGATCGCTCCGACGGCGTCTCAGCGACGGCGATCGCCCGACGGCGTCTCAGCGACGGCGGTCGCGGACCCGGAACCCGATCCGCCGCACCGGCCCGCGCTCGCCGCCGCTGCCGGCGGCGGCGACCCGGAACCTGTGGCGACCGGGCTTGACGTGGTAGCGCCGCGGCGAGGAGCAGCGGTGGAAGCTGTGCTTGTCGAGCCGGCAGCGGAACGAGCGCGCCCCGCCGATCGCGTTGAACCGGAACCGGACCCGGTAGCGCTTGCCGTGGCGAAGCCTGATCAGGGTCTTCGGCCGCTCGAGGATGCGGACGCGCGAAGCCGCCGCCGCCTTCGACGCGAAGAAGCGCATGATCGCGTCGGTCTCGCCGGCGGAGTCGGTCGGCGAGCCGACCGCCGCGTTGATCCCGCCGTGGTCGTAGGGGGCGCGAAAGACGCTCGTCGCCGGGTCCTGGCCGAGCGCGAGGGCCATCGCCTCGGCATTGGCGACGCGCTCGGGCGCCGCCGCCTGCGTGACCAGCAGCAGGTCGGGATCGGCCGGGTCGGCATGAAGGATCGCCGAAGCCGCCGCCCAGGTGCCGTCGGCGGCGTTCTCGGCCGGGGTCGCGAACCCGTTGTAGATCAGCTGCCTGATCGCGTCGCCGCCGCCGCTGACGCGAGCGGCGACGTCGTAGGCGTCGCCGTCGAGTGCGACCGTGCCGAGCAGGTGCGCGGGGTCGACGCCCCAGGCGGAGACGAAGCTGGGATCGGTCGACAGCAGCGCGACGATCTGGGCTCCGGCCGAGTGGCCGATCAGGAGGATCCGCCGTGGATCGCCGCCGTAGCCGGCGACGTTGCGAGCGAGCCAGGCGATCGCCTCGGCGACGTCGTCGGGCTGGGTCGGAAAGCGGATCCGAGCGGGCGGGTAGCTGTGATCGACCGGGTCGGGCGAGAGCCGGTAGTTGACGCTGGCGAAGACGTATCCGGCGCCGGTGAACAGCTTCACCTTGTCGCCGATCTTGTTGTTCTTGTCGCCGCGGCGCCAGCCGCCCCCGTGGACGTAGACGACTAGCGGCCGCCCCGCCCCGGCGCCGACCCCGTCGGGGGTGTAGAGGTCGAGCTGGTTCAGCTTCGCCGGGCTCGGCGTCGGCGTCCCATCGAGGTCGTAGCCGATGCCGAGGTGGGACTGCGCCGCGCCGGCGCTCGCCGGCAGCGCCAGCAACGCCGCCGCCACGAGCAGCGACCAGATCACCGCGGACCGCTTCGCCTCCACAACAGGTCCGAACACGGCACGGCGGCGGCCGATGCGGTCCCCGGTCAGCTGACCGGGCGCTGGGCTAATGTGCGCGTACGGGGATCCGAGCGGAAGGAGACGAGGAGCGATGAACGCAGCAGACCAGGGTGCCGGGGCGCCGCCACCACCGCCACAGCACGGGGCGCCGCAGCCGCCGCCCGCGGCCCCGCGCGCTCCGCGGCAGCCGGCAGCGGTTCCGCCCGGCGAGATCATCGTGATCGCAGGCGGCGTCCTGATGCTGATCTTCTCGTTCCTGTCCTGGTACGAGTTCGAGCAGACCTCCTTCTTCAAGGGCCAGAGCTGGAGCGCGTGGTCGAACGCGTTCAACCTGTTCCCGCTCGCGACGCTGATCGTGATCATCGGCGCCGTGCTCGCCGCCGGCACCGCCGCCGCGGTCTTCGGCGGCGTCGCGCTGCCCGACCGGGTGCTCGGGTTCAGCTTCTCGCAGCTCCGCGTCGTGGCCGGGGTGCTGGGGACGCTGACGCTGCTCGCCTACCTGCTGCGCTCGTTCGGCGACGGCGGCGGCCTCGGCAAGGACATCGGCCTCTACATCACGCTGCTGGGGTCGATCGCGCTGCTCGTCGGCGCCGTGATGGGCCAGCTCGATGCGCCGGAGGAGGCCGCGGACGAGCCCCCCGCCGGCAGCGGCCAGCCGAGCCCGGCGGCGCTGGTCCTGATCGGCGCGGGGGTAGTCATTCTGATCGGCTCGTTCCTCGCCGCCGTCAGCTCCGACGGCGACAGCACGAGTGCCTGGGGCTCGGGCTTCTTCCCGCTCTACACGCTGCCGGCGTTGCTCGGCGTGATCGTCGCGATCGAGATTGCGGCCTCCGAGTTCGCCGGCACGCGGCTGCCGGGCCTGCTCGGCATGAGCTGGCCGCAGATCCGCCTCGCGCTCAGCGGCTGGGCGCTGCTGATGATGCTCTGCTTCCTGGTCGGCCGCGTCACCGTGGAGGGCGTCGACGTCGGCAAGGGGGTCGGCTTCTGGATCATGCTGATTGCCGCGATCGGCCTCGTCGTCGGATCGGTGATGCGCGAGCAGGAGAGCAACCCCGCGGTGGCGCCCCGGGCGGCAGCGCCGCCACCGCCGCCACCGCCGCCGCCCGCCTGAGCGGCGTTGCGCTGATCAGGGTCGCCGGCCGTGACCGGACGTGGCGCGTGAACGCGGCGAGCGTGACCGCGGTGATCAGGGCTTGAGCGCCGAGCCGCCGCCCCGCCTGGCGCCCGCGCGACGGGCCGAGCTCGGCTTCGTCAACTCGATCCTGGCCGGGATCTCGGCCCGCCTGGCCGGCACGAAGCGGCCGCTGAACCTGTTCACGACCGTCGGCCGCCACCGCTCGCTGTTCCGGCGCTGGCTGCTGTTCGCGGGCGCGCTGATGCCGGGGGGAAAGCTGCCGCGGGCCGATACCGAGCTCGTCATCCTCCGCGTCTCGCACCGGACCGGGGCCGGCTACGAGGCCGCCCACCACCGCCGGATCGGGAGCCGGGTCGGGCTCGGCGAGGAGCAGCTCGACGCGGTCGCCGTCGACGACCTCGAGGGCGGCCCGTGGACGCCGCGACAGCGGCTGCTGCTGGCCGCCGTCGACGAGCTCCACGACGAAAGCGCGATCAGCGACGCGACCTTCGCCGGGCTGCGGGCCGAGCTCAGCGACAACGACCTGATCGAGCTCTGCATGCTCGCCGGCCACTACTCGATGGTCGCGGGCCTGATCAACTCGCTGCGGATCGCGTCCGACGAGCTCCGGTGAGCGGCTCCGTCGCCGGCAGCTCCGTGCTCGTCACCGGCGCCGCGGGCGGGATCGGGCGCGCGGCCGCGCTCGAGGCGGCGCGGCGCGGCGCCGCGGTGGTGATCACCGACATCCAGGCGGCGCCGCTGCGGGCGACCGCCGAGTCGATCGCGGCCCGCGGCGGCAGCGTGCTCGCCCGCGAGACCGTCGACCTCACCGACCGCGCGGCGGTCGGCGCCTTCGCCGAGCGGATCGGCGCCGAGCACGGGCCGATGGACGTCGTCATGAACGTCGCCGGGACCTCGACCTGGGGGCCGGTCGACCGGCTCAGCCACGAGCACTGGCGGAAGCTGATCGAGGTCGACCTGCTGGGGCCGATCGCGGTGATCGAGACCTTCGTGCCGGCGATGATGGCGGCCGGCCGCGGCGGCCACCTCGTCAACGTCTCCTCCGCCGCGGGGCTGCTCGGGCTGCCCTGGCACGCCGCCTACAGCGCCGCCAAGTTCGGCCTCCGCGGCGTCTCCGAGGTGCTGCGCTTCGACCTCGAGCCGTACGGCATCGGGGTCACGCTGGTCTGCCCCGGCGCCGTCGACACGCCGCTGGTCGGGACCGTCGAGATCGTCGGCGTCGACCGCGACCACCCCGACGCGCGCCGGCTGACCGAGCGCTTCCGCCGCCGCGCCGTCAGCCCCGAGCGGGTGGCGACGAAGATCCTCGACGGCGTCGAGCGCGGCACCTACCTCGTCTTCACCTCGGCCGAGACCCGGGCGGCGTTCTGGCTACAGCGCTTCTGCCCGCCGCTGTACCGGCGTGCGATGCGGCGCCTCAACCGCGAGCTCGTCGCCGTCGGTGAGCGGGCGCGGCTACCGGCCTGAAGCGGCCGCGGAGCCGGCGCCGGGCGGCTGCGTCACCGGCTCGCGGCCGCGGAGCCGCGCGGCCTGAGCCCAGCCGCCGCGCCGGCGCCTAGCGCTTCGCCCGGTCGTTGGGCACCTGCCGGTAATCCCGGCAGGGCTCCGCGCGCAGGCCCGGGCAGGGCGGCAGCCCGGTCGGGATGCCGACGCCGTCGACGACCGGCAGCAGCAGCTTCGACTTGTGCTTCCTGCCGTAGGCGATCGCGACCTTGGCGGTGCCGTGCTTCGGCTTCGCCTTCGCGAACGCCCAGGCCGGCTGCGAGCCGCCCGGGGCCGAGATCGTCACCTTGATCCGCGAGCCCGCCCGGTAGCCGTGGCCCTGGTAGTAGAGCGGGATCGTCACCGGCACGAACCGGTGCCTCGGCATCGGCGCGAAGTCCTTCTTGCGCAGGCTGAGGACGGGCGCGAGCCGGGTGCTCTTCTTCCGGTCGAGCTTGCGGCCCTTGCCGGTGACCCAGCCGTTCTGCACGAACGTCTCCTTGCCGTCGGGCCGGACCTCGGAGATCGTCGCCTGCAGGTCGACGTTGCGGCGCGACGAGCGCACCCAGACCTTGACCGAGCCGGCGCCGACCACGGTGGTGTCTGAGGCCAGCGGCGAGCTGACGTAGGAGACCGCGGACCCCGGCGGGTTCTGGGCCCAGTTGTAGTTCGGCAGCGCCGCCCACAGGCCGCCGGCGCCGGTGTTGCCGGTGAAGTCGGTCGGCGGCACCGCGTTGTCGTTCCAGCGGAAGCCGTCGGCGTGCTTGCCGTTGGTCCGCCGGTCACCGAGCTTGCCGCCCGGCGCGAGGAACCAGGAGCGGCCCTTGACGCCCGGGACCGGCAGCGACTGGAACGAGCGCTCGTAGCCGGGCTGGGGGTGTCCGGGCGCGGCGCCGGCGCCGTTGTCGAACAGGATCCGGACTTGCGGCGCCTGCTCGAACTCGTTCAGCGCCGCGCCGAAGGTCGCCTGGGTCTGGACCGGGTCGGGCGGCAGCGTCACGCCGTTGATCCCGAACACCTGGTTGTAGAGGATCGGCGCCGCCGCGTGGGCGATCGCCCCCGCCGCCGCGGGCGACTGCCTCGCGACGTACAGATAGAGGAAGTCGAGCCAGCGGTTGAACGTCGCCGGGTCGAGCGAGTCGGTGTGGACGCCGTTGGTGAACGTGAACCACTTCTTGTCGGTGCCGGTGAAGCGGCTCGCCAGCGTCGGGCAGTGGCCGCCGGTCTGCTCGTCCTCCCACTGGCAGGCGAGGAACGTCGGCACGTTGATCTTGTGGACGAACGTGATCGGCGCCAGCGGGTCGGCGACCTTCTTCACGTAGTGGTCGTTCTCGCGGATCTTCTTCAGCAGGTTGACGGCGTCGCCGTGCAGCGCCTGGTTGGCGGCGCAGGTCGTGTCGCCGTTCTGGATCCGCTTCCAGGCCCACGGCTGGCCCGCGTCGGGGCCGGCCGGGAGCGCGTCGTGGACGCGGTCGAGCGCCCACGAGTAGGCGAAGCCGGTGTTGAGGATGCCGCCCGGGTAGAGCGTCGTCTGCGTGTTGTCGATCACCGACAGCGGCGTGATCGCGGCCAGGTTCGGCGGCCGGTACTGGGCGGTGAACAGCTGGCTGATGCCGCCGTAGGAGATCCCCATCATCCCGACCTTGCCGCCGGCGACCCAGGGCTGGCGCGCGATCGTCTCGATCACGTCATAGCCGTCGAGGCCCTGCAGCGGCTCGAAGAAGTCGAACGAGCCGCCGGAGCAGCCGGTGCCGCGCATGTTGACGTCGACGACGGTGAACCCGAGCAGGTTGGCGATCACCGAGATGCCGCTCTCGGGGCCGGCCGGGTCGGCGGTGCCATAGCCCGAGTACTCGATCAGGGTCGGCGTCGGGCCCGGGTTCGGCAGCGAGGGGGGGCTGCCGGGGAGGATGCTCGTGATGTCGGTCGGCGGGTGGACCGTGTAGGCGAGCTCGGTGCCGTCGCGGGTGGTCAGGTAGCCGTAGCCGCTCGAGGGGATGCTCTGGTCATAGACGGCGGTGCTCGGCGGCGCCGACCTCGTCGTCAGCACCCGCAGCCTGCCCGAGGTCTGGCCGCCGGTCTTGACCCGGTAGCCGTTGCCGGGCTTGACCCCGCGGAAGACGATGCCGCCCTCGGCGGTTGCCGCGCGCTTCTCGACCTTGCGGCCGCGGCGATCGACCAGCTTCACCTTCTGGTTCGGGGCAACGCCGGTGACGTAGACCTGCTCGACGCTGCCGTGCGCCTCGAAGGCGTGGGCGTCGGCGGCGGCGAACGTCGCCAGCGCGGCGATCGAAACGGTCAGCGAAATCAGCGTGCGGCGCAAAGGAAACCCTCTCTTGATGAACCACGGAACCCTGTAATCCCGCCGGCGATTTCTAGCACCTGCGCGGCCGGCGCGCGTCGGTAACAAGGGCGCGGTCGCTCTAGAGTCGCGGCGATGGCCGCGAAGTCGAAGCCGGTGCTGATCGACGCGGGTGGCCGCGAGGTCCGGATCTCGAGCCCCGACCGGGTGATCTTCGCCGCGACCGGGCGCAGCGAGGCGGTGACCAAGCTGCAGGTAGCCGAGTACTACGTCGCCGCCGGCGAGGGGATCATGCGGGCGCTGCGCGAGCGGCCGACGACGCTCGAGCGCTGGCCGAAGGGCGTCCGCGACGATGCCGTCGTCGCCACCCGCCAGAGCCGCGGCGGCGACGCCTTCTACCAGAAGCGGGTGCCGAAGGGCGCCCCCGAGTACGTCGAGACGGCGCGGATCGAGTTCCCCTCCGGCCGCCACGCCGACGAGATCGCCCCGACCGAGCTCGCGGTCGTCGCCTGGTGCGCGCAGATGGGCACGATCACCTTCCATCCCTGGCCGGTTCGGCGCGCCGACGTCGACCATCCCGACGAGCTCCGGCTCGACCTCGACCCGCAGCCCGGCACCGGCTTCGTCGATGCCGTCGCGGTCGCCGCCGCCGCCCGCGAGCTGCTCGCCGAGCTCGGCTACCGCGGCTTCCCGAAGACGTCGGGCGGGCGCGGCGTCCACATCTACGTGCGGATCGAGCCGCGCTGGAGCTTCACCGACGTCCGCCACGCCGCGATCGCCTTCGGCCGCGAGCTCGAGCGGCGGATGCCGGCGCGGGTGACGACGAGGTGGTGGAAGGAGGAGCGCGGCGAGCGCGTCTTCATCGACTACAACCAGAACGCCCGCGACCGAACGATCGCCTCCCCCTACAGCGTCCGCGCCAAGCCCGGCGCCCCGGTCTCGGCGCCGCTGCTGTGGGACGAGCTGCCCGAGGTCGAGCCCGAGGACTTCACGGTCGCCTCGATGCCGGCCCGCCTCGCCGCGGTCGGCGACCGCTTCGCCGAGATCGACGACGTCCACCACTCGCTCGAGCCGCTGCTGGAGATGTACGCCCGCGACGAGGCCGAGGGGCACGGCGGCGACATGCCCTACCCGCCCGACTACCCGAAGATGCCGGGCGAGCCGAAGCGCGTGCAGCCGTCGCGCGACCGCGACCGCAAGCGCTAGCGCGAGCCCCGCCGGCGGCGGCCGGGGCCCGGGGTCCGGAGCCGCCCGCGGCAACCGGCGGCCGCTGCCCGACGGCCGCAACCGCCCGCGGCAACCGGCGGCCGCTGCCCGGGGCCCGAAGGGCGTTCCCAAACCGGCGCCCGGGGCCCCGGGCGCCCGGGGCACGCGGCCCGGGGCGACGCACGCGGCGCACGGGGCGCGGGGCGACTTTTCCACGCGATCGGTGGTCAACTCGCCCCGCGCCAAGCCACGCCCGGCAGGCCCGCTGGCCCGCCGGCCCAACCTGCGCCCGGGCGTCCGGCCCGCCGGCCCACCCTCCGCCCGGCGCCCGCGCTCGGCACGCTCGCCAGCCCAACCGGCGCTCGGCGCCCGCCACGCTCGCCAGCCCAACCGGCGCCCGGCGCCCGCCGGCGTCCGCCGGCCCGCCGGCCCGCCGCTCTGCTGCGGATCGCATCGCCAGGAGCGAGGTGATCCGCAACGGTTCGCCGGCCTCGCGGCGACGATCGCGGCGGCGCCCGCCGCGGCCGCACACTTGAATCATTCAAGAATGCGCAATACTGCGGCGCGATGCCGGAGACGACCGTGGCCGAGGCGATGCTGCGCGGAGCGAAGCTCCGCGTCACCGGCCCGCGGCTGGCGGTGCTCGCCACCGTCGGCGGGCACCCGCACGCCGACACCGGCGCGATCATCGCCGCGACCCGCCGTGACTTCGGCGACGTCTCCGGCCAGGCCGTTTACGACGTCCTCGACGCGCTCACCGCGGCCGGGCTGGTCCGCCGGATCCAGCCCGCGGGCTCGGTCGCGCGCTACGAGACCCGGACCGGCGACAACCACCACCACATCGTCTGCCGCGACTGCGGCTCGATCGCCGACGTCGATTGCGCCGTCGGCGACGCGCCCTGCCTGGCGGCGGCCGAGGACCACGGCTTCGCGATCGACGAGGCCGAGGTCATCTACTGGGGGCTGTGCCCCGAGTGCGAGCCGAACCGAACCGACCAAGACCCGAAAGGAACCGATGTCTGATCAGCCCGATGCCGTTGTCGGCGAGATGAACGAGGGCGAGCGCGGCTGCCCGGTCCGCGCCCCCGAGCCCAGCGAGGGCGGCAGCAGCCGCGACTGGTGGCCGAACCGGCTCAACCTCAGGATCCTCGCCAAGAACCCGGCCGAGACGAACCCGATGGACGACGGCTTCGACTACCGCGAGCAGTTCGAGTCGCTCGATCTCGACGCGGTCAAGCGCGACATCGAGGCGGCGCTGACGACCTCGCAGGACTGGTGGCCGGCCGACTTCGGTCACTACGGCCCGCTGATGATCCGGATGGCCTGGCACAGCGCCGGCACCTACCGGATCGACGACGGTCGCGGCGGCGCCGGCAGCGGCCAGCAGCGCTTCGCGCCGCTCAACTCGTGGCCCGACAACGCCAACCTCGACAAGGCGCGGCGGCTGCTCTGGCCGGTCAAGCAGAAGTACGGCCGCAAGCTCTCGTGGGCCGACCTGCTGGTTCTGACCGGCAACGTCGCGCTCGAGTCGATGGGCTTCGAGACGTTCGGCTTCGCCGGCGGCCGCGTCGATGCCTGGGAGAGCGACGAGGACGTCTACTGGGGACCCGAGACCGAGTGGCTCGGCGACGAGCGCTACAGCGGCGACCGCGAGCTCGAGAAGCCGCTGGCCGCGGTGCAGATGGGGCTGATCTACGTCAACCCGGAGGGCCCCAACGGCAACCCCGATCCGATCGCCGCGGCCCGTGACATCCGCGAGACGTTCGCGCGGATGGCGATGAACGACGAGGAGACCGCGGCGCTGATCGTCGGCGGCCACACGTTCGGCAAGACGCACGGTGCCGCCAACCCCGAGGGTCACGTCGGCCCGGCGCCGGAGTCGGCGCCGCTGACCGAGCAGGGGCTTGGCTGGGCGAGCTCGTTCGAGACCGGCAACGGCACGGCGACGATCACCAGCGGCCTCGAGGGCATCTGGACGGCGACGCCGACCGAGTGGGACAACAGCTTTCTCGAGACGCTGTACGGGTACGAGTGGGAGCTCGGCCAGAGCCCGGCCGGCGCCCACCAGTACACGCCGGTCGGCGCCGAGGCGAACGTGCCCGACGCCGCCGACCCGGAGCGCAAGCACACGCCGACGATGCTGACCACCGATCTGTCGATGCGGATGGATCCCGCCTACGGCGAGATCACCCGGCGCTGGCTCGAGCACCCCGAGGAGCTCGCGGACGCGTTCGCGCGCGCCTGGTTCAAGCTCACCCACCGCGACATGGGGCCCGTCGATCGCTATCTCGGCCCCGAGGTGCCCGACGTCGAGCTGGTCTGGCAGGACCCGGTTCCCAAGCCCGACCACGAGCTCGTCGACGAGGCCGACGTTGCGGCGCTGAAGCAGCGCGTGCTCGAATCGGGGCTCTCGGTCTCGCAGCTCGTCAGGGCCGCCTGGGCGTCGGCATCGTCGTTCCGCGGCAGCGACAAGCGCGGCGGCGCCAACGGCGCCCGCGTCCGGCTCGCGCCGCAGAAGGACTGGGAGGTCAACGACCCGGCCGATCTCGCCGCCGTGCTGGAGGAGTTGGAGAGAATCCGGTCCGAGTTCAACGGCGCGCAGAACGGCAGCGGCAAGCGGGTCTCGCTCGCCGACCTGATCGTGATCGCCGGCGGCGCCGCCGTCGAGGCGGCGGCGAAGCGGGCCGGCCACGAGGTCGAGGTGCCGTTCCGGCCCGGTCGCGGCGATGCCTCGGCCGAGCAGACCGACGTCGAGTCGTTCACCCACCTCGAGCCGCGCGCGGACGGCTTCCGCAACTACCTGGGCGGCGAGCAGCGACCGGCGGCCGAGTACCTGCTGGTCGATCGCGCCAACCTGCTGACGCTGACCGCGCCCGAGATGACGGTCCTGGTCGGCGGCCTGCGGGTGCTCGGCGCCAACGCCGGCGGCTCCGAGCACGGCGTCCTCACCGAGAGCCCCGGGACGCTCACGAACGACTTCTTCGTGAACCTGCTCGACCAGGGCACCGAGTGGACGTCGGTCGCCGGCGACGAGAACCTGTTCGAGGGCCGCGAGCGCTCATCCGGCGACCTGCGCTGGACCGGGACCCGCGCCGACCTCGTGTTCGGCTCCAACGCCGAGCTGCGCGCGGTCGCCGAGGTCTACGCCAGCGCCGACGCCGGCGACAAGTTCGTCGCCGACTTCGTCGCGGCCTGGGTCAAGGTGATGGAGCTCGACCGCTTCGACCTCGACTGAGGTGCCCGCCGGCGGCCGGGCCGGGCTGCGCCCGCCCGGCGGCGGCCGGCTGCGGCTCAGCTCGGCGGCCGGCCCCGGGTCAACCCCGGGGCCGGCCCCGGCCCGACGCGGGCGACGAAGGAACGCTCCGGCGGCGGGGAGCTGCCGTGCTGGGCATCCAACGCCGGTATATCGGTCTGAGGCACCGCGGTGACCGCTGTCGCCCGTGTCCCCCCGTGGCGATGTGCCGCCGGCGACCCGCGGTGACGGTTGTGCCGCCGGCGACCGGGTGGCGCCGACCCGTCACCTTCGGAAGACCTCCTCGTAGTGCCATTCGAGCGACTCCGGGTCAGCGGCGTCTCCGAGGTCGGCGGGCGACCGCACGGACCGACCCTCGAGGTCGTAGTAGATCTTCCCGTTCTCGTAGTCATTCCGCAGCGATTCGCTGACGGCGAACGATCGATCCGGGCGGACGCTGACGAAACCGAGATCGAAGAGACGATGGATGTCGCGCCGCAGCGGGAGCCCGTTCGGGACGGCGTGCGCGCCTCCGGCGGCGTAGGGCCGGATGTGAGCTGCCTCGACGACCGGCAGCGAGCGCTCACCGGTGACCGCACAGCGCTTCGAGTAGGCATCGAGCACGGCGATCCGGAAGCTGGCCTGTCCGAGGCGGGGGTGGACGACCTGCGCCGGCCCGTAGCGGTCTCGCAGCGGTGGATCGAGTCGGTCCGCCGCGGCCGACTCGGCGGCGTTCGCGAGGCAACGCTCGTACAGCAGCTTGCCTTCGCCGACCGAGAGGTCGTAGGTCTTGCCGGAGACGATGTTTCGGCTCCAATCGGCCGGAACCGGAACCCATTCATCGGGCGGGAAGAAGATCGGCTCGTTGATCGCGAGGCAGCCGATCCAGGTGTCGACGTCGAGGGCGCCGCGCCGGGCTCCGCTCAGACGCCCCATGCGTGCCAGCAGCTCGTCCAGGGTCGCGGTTCCGTTCGCCGCGCCGAACACGTCCCATGCCTCCCAGGCGGGCATCACGGCACCGCGGGTGAACAGCCCGAAGCCGCCGATCATGTCGTGCGGAGACTTGAGCTTGAAGAAGAAGAGCTCGCCGGTCCGCAGAGCGCCGAAGCTCGCCTGGCTCGGACGCCAGAAGTTGACCTCGCGCAGCTCCGGCCGCACGCGCAGAAACTGGTACCAGCCGTAGTCGGTCGGAGCGACGAACCCCCGCACCGCCTGAGCGTATCCGTCGGCGAGCCCGGGAAGATCCGTGGCGATCGCCGCCGCTACCGTCCGGTGACCTGCCGGACGACCGCGCGGCCGATCGTCAGCGGGTGGTTGAGCATCGTCGCCACGCGGCCGCTCAGCGTCAGCGGGTCGTGGGCGATGCCGAGCTGGCGCAGGATCGTCGCCAAGTCGAAGTAGACGCGCTCGCAGCTGATCCGGTCGCTGCCGGGCTCGAAGGCGAAGATCGCCAGCGTCCGGCAGGCGAACGGGCGGCCGGTCGGCGGCAGGTTGCGAAGCATTCCGAGGTGGGTTCCCTCGAGGTCGAACTCGACGATCACCGCGTCGTCGGCGTGGTGAACCTCGATCAGCGTGTTGCGCTGGTCGGGGAACGCCGTCCGCGTCTCGTCGAAGTAGTCGCGGACCTCGCGCTCGCCATCGTAGACGTCGCCGGTCGGGATGATCTCGTAGCGCGGATGGCCGAAGGTGTCGATCGTCGTGTCGAAGTCGTGCTCGTTCTCCGACTCCATGTGCTCGCGAACCACGGCCTCGCGCCGTGCGCGGAGGGAGCTGTCGGCGGCATCGTTCACCCGGGCGAACCCTACGCGCTGACCGAAGCTCAAGCGGGTTACCGCACGCCGCGGGCGACGAAGGACGCTCCGGCGGCGGGTAACTGCCGTGCCGGGCATCCAACGCCGGTATATCGGTCTGGGGCACCGCGGTGACCGTTGTCACCGGCGGCCGCGGTGACGTGTGCCGCCGGCGGGCGGGGGCGCCCGCCGTTCAGTCCTCCGGGTCGCTGAGCTCGTAGCCGGCGCTCGCCAGCCGCTCGCGGAGGCGGGCGATGTGGTCGGGGCCGCGGGTCTCGAGCAGCAGCGAGACCGAGGTCTGGCCGAGGTCGATGTCGGCGCGGTCGCGGATGTGGAAGACCTCGATCACGTTGGCGCCGGCCTCGGCGATCGCGCGCAGCAGGTCGGCGAGGCCGCCGGGGTGATCGTCGACGCGGGTGCCGATCCGGACCCGGCGGTGCTCATGGATCTCGTGCCGGTTGATCGCGGCGGCGAGGATCCGCGGATCGACGTTGCCGCCCGAGAGCACGAGCACGGTCGCGCCCTCGGCCGCGGGCTCGACCGCGCCGGCCAGCAGCGCCGCGGTCGCCGCCGCGCCGGCTCCCTCGGTGACGAGCTTCGCGCGCTCGGCGAGCAGCACCATCGCCTCGACGATCGTCTCGTCGCCGACCGCCACCATGCCGTCGAGCCAGCGCTCGATCAGCGGCATCGTCACCTCGCCGGGGCGCTTGATCGCGATCCCGTCGGCGATCGTCAGGCCGGCCTCGACCTCGACCGGCCGCCGCTGCCGCAGCGACTCGGCGAACGGCGCGCAGCTGGCCGCCTGCACGCCGATCACCTCGACCTCGGGCGACTGCAACTTGATCGCCATCGCGAGCCCGCTGGCGAGGCCGCCGCCGCCGACCGGGACGATCACCCGCCGCAGGCCCGGCACCTGCTCGACGAGCTCGATCCCGACCCCGGCCTGCCCGGCGATCACCTCGGGGTCGTCGAAGGGATGGACGAACAGCAGCCCCTCGTCGGCCGCGGCCGCGCGGGCCGATGCGATGCACTCGTCGACCGAGCCGCCGCCGCGAACGACCTCGCCGCCGAACGCCTCGACCGCCTCGACCTTGGCGACCGCGGCGGCGGCCGGCATGTAGACGCGGCAGCGGACGCCGACGCCGCGGGCGGCGTAGGCGAGCGACTGGGCGTGGTTGCCGGCGCTGCCGGTGACGACCCCGGCGCAGCCGCCGGGATCGATCGCCCGCAGCTTCGCCAGCGAGCCCCGGAGCTTGAACGAGCCGGTGCGCTGCAGGTTCTCGGCCTTGAGCACGATCTCGCCGCCGAGCTCGCGCGAGAGGCTGCGCAGCGTCATCGTCGGCGTCTGGCGGACGAGGTCGAGCGAGCCGGCGTGGATCGCGCGCAGCTCCTCGAGGCTGAGATCGCCGCGCCCGCTGTCGCCGGCGGCAGCCATCGCCGCTCAGTCGGCGGCGACGACGGCGGCGATCTCGACCGTCGCGCCGAGCGGCAGCGCCGCGACGCCGACCATCGCCCGCGCCGGCGGCGCGGCGGCGAAGAACTCGCCGTAGGCGGCGTTGATCTCCGGCCCGGCGGCGAGATCGGTGGTGAAGACGCTGACCATCAGCGCCCGCTCGAGGCTCGTCCCGGCGGCGGCGCAGACCGCCTCCAGGTTGCGCAGGCACTGCCGCGTCTGCTCGCCGGCGCCGCCGGCGACCAGCTCACCGCCCGTGGGATCGAGCGGCACCTGCCCGGAGCAGTAGAGAACGCCGCCGTGGGCGATCGCCTGCGAGTAGGGCCCGACCGCCGCCGGCGCCCCGCTCGCTTCGATCGCCGCGCGTTCCGCCATCGCCCCGGAGCCTAGCTCGCCCGGCGCCCGGGCAGGGCGCGACGGCGCCGAAGGCGGACGGGCTCAGCCGCTGCGAGCGGCCAGGATCGCCCCCGCCACCGCCGCGGCGCCGGCCAGGATCGCCGTTCCCGCCCGCGCCCGCGGCGGCAGCCCGTCGCGCGCGGCGACGGCCGCGACGACATCGGCGAGGTCGGTGCCGACCGCGGCCAAAAGCCAGGGCCGCAACCCGGCTTCCCGGGCGAGCGCCGCGAGCGCGCCGGCGGACAGGGCGACGTCGCGGGCGCCGATCCCGCGGATCGCCACCTGGGCGGCCGGCTGCTCGGCGACCGCGCCGAGCCAGCCGCCGCCGACCCGCTCGGGCGCCGCGAGCAGCGCCGCCCCAAACCCGCCGCGGGCGGCGGCGAACGCCGCGATCGCGGCGCGCGGGGCGCCCGCGCTGCTTGTGTTTGTCATCTCGTTACCTCCTTGCGGCGGCGCTGCCGCCATCGATTGCCTCGGCCTCCTCGGCGACGGCCTCGGAGAGCACCTCTCCGAACGGCCTCGGCGCGACGTCGAACAGGCGGGCGCCGGTCTCGTCGGTGACCACCGTCTCGGTTCGCAGGCCCTCGATCAGCGGCCTGGCGACGCCGCTGTCGACCGGGGTCACGAGCCCGATCCAGAGCGAGGACAGCGTCGGCGTCAGCAGCGGGAACGGGATCATCGGCGGCCGGCGCTTGCCGAGCGCGTCGGCCATCGCGCCGATCATCTCGCCGTAGGAGCAGACGTCGGGGCCGCCGATCTGGACCTCGCGCCCCGCCGCCGCCTCGATCCGCGGCGCGGCGAGCAGGTAGGCGAGGACGTCGCCGACCCCGATCGGCTGGGTCGGGGTCCGAAGCCAGGCGGGGGCGATCATCACCGGCAGGCGCGAGACGAGGTAGCGCAGCGTGCGGTAGGACTCGCTCGCCGATCCGACCACCATCGCGGCGCGGAAGTAGGTGAGCGGCGGGCCCTCGGAGGCGAGCACGAGCGCGGTCTCGTGGCGGCTGCGCAGGTGCGGCGAGCCGCCGTCGTCGCCGAGGCCGCCGAGGTAGACCACCCGTCCGACGCCCTCCTCGCGGGCCATGCGGGCGAAGTTGGCGGCCGCCTCGCGGTCGCGGCGGCCGAAGTCCGCCTCGGCCCCGCGCCCCATCGAGTGGATCAGGTAGTAGGCGACGTCGACCCCGGCCCCGGCCCCGCGCAGGCCGGCGCCGTCGAGCGCGTCGCCCTCGATCAGCTCGCAGCCGGCCGCCGCCAGGTCCGCGGCCCGGGAGCGGCTGCGGACGAGGCAGCGAACGTCGGCGCCCGCGAGCGCGAGCCGGCGGGCGAGCCGGCCGCCGATGAAGCCGGTCGCTCCGGTGACCAGCGCCCTCATCGCGCTGCCGCTTCCCGCCGGCCGACCCGGAAGCGCGCCAGCGCCTCCTCACGGGCGAGCCGCCGGTCGACGATCGGGGCCGGGTAGTCGGCGCCGATCACGCAGCCGCAATCGGCCTGCAGCTCGGCCGGCATCGTCCAGGGCTCGCGGATGTGCTCGTCGGGCACCGCGCGCAGCTCGGGCACGTAGCGGCGCACGTAGCCGTTGTCGGGATCGAACCGCTCCTGCTGCCGGGCGGGGTTGTAGATGCGGCGAAACGCCGGCTGCGGATCGGTGCCGACCGACGCGATCCACTGCCAGTTGCCGTTGTTGTTGGCCTCGTCGCCGTCGACGAGCAGGCGCATGAAGTGGCGCTCGCCCCAGCGCCAATCGATCCCGAGGTCCTTGGTCAGGAACGAGCCGACGACCATCCGCGCCCGGTTGTGCATCCATCCCTCGCGACGGAGCTGGCGCATCCCGGCATCGACGAGCGGGAACCCGGTCCGGCCCTCGCACCACGCTTCGAACGGGCGCCGGGCGTGGCTCCATCTGATCCGGCCGCGGTAGCGCTCCTGCAGCTCGGAGCGGGCGTTGCGCGGGTGATGGAGGAGCACGTGATGGTGGAAGTCGCGCCAGGCGAGCTGCCGCCGGAACGCCTCCGGCCCGCTGCCGCGCCCGAGCCGCGACTCGATCTGACGCGGCGAGATGCACCCGAGGTGCAGGTACGGGGACAGCCGCGAGGTGCCGTCGGCACCGAGCAGGTCGCGGCGCTCGGCGTAGTCATCCACCGGGCCACCGAGGAAGCGGTCGAGCGCCCGCCTCGCCGCGGTCTCGCCGCCGCGCGGCGGCGCCTCGACCCGCTGCTCGAGCCCGAGCGCCGCCAGCGCCGGGAGCCTGCCCTTGCGCAGGCCCGGCGGCAGCGGCGCGATCTGAGCCGGCGCCCGCGGTACCGGGCGGCGCTCGAGCTCGAGCCAGGCGCGGAAGAACGGGCCGAAGACCTTGAACGGCTCGTCGCGGCCGCTGCGGACCGCGTCGACGTCGACCGCGTTGAGGCCGGGGTGCAGCCGCAGCTCGATCCCGGCGCGGCCGAGGGCGCGGCGCGCGCGCTCGTCGCGGCGGCCGGCGTAGGGCCCGACGTCGGCGGTCGCGTGCACGATCCGTGCCCCGGCCTCGCGCGCGGCGCGAATCAACTCCCGCGCGGGATCGCCGCGGCGCACGACGAGCCCGGAGCCGCGCTCGCGCAGGCCGCGGTCGAGGTCGGCGAGCGACTCGAGCAGGAACTGCGTGCGCGGGCCGGATGCGTGACGTCCGCCCAGCAGCGAGTCGTCGAAGCAGAACAGCGGCACCGGGCGGGCGCCGCCCGCGAGCGCCGCCCGCAGCGCCGGATGGTCGCGGAGGCGCAGGTCGCGCCGCAGCCAGACGATCGTCGTTGCCATACGTTGATGATAACCTACACAACATGTTGAAGTTTGATCGAGCCCGGACGTGACCTCCTCGACCCGCGTCGAACCGGCGGCGGCCGCCGCCGCCCCGGCCGAGGCGCTCTCGATCGGGGCGCTGGCCGCGCGCACGGGCGTCTCGGCGGCGACGCTGCGGATGTGGGAGGCGCGGCACGGGTTTCCGCGCCCGCTGCGGCTCGCCAGCGGCCATCGGCGCTACCCCGCGAGCGAGGCCGCCCTGGTCGAGCTGGTGCTGGCCGAACGCGGCCGCGGCCTCTCGCTGGGGGCCGCGATCGCCAACGCGACCGCGCACGCGGCGCGCGAGCCGGGCTCGATCTTCGCGGCGCTGCGCAGCCGCGTCGGCGAGCGCCCGCACCGGCTCAGCAAGCGGGCGCTGATCGCGCTCAGCCGCGCGATCGAGGACGAGTACCTGGCGAGCGGCCAGAGCAGCGGCCTGCTGATCGGCAGCTTCCAGCGCCCCGCCTTCTACCGAGCGGTGGAGCGCCGCTGGCGGGAGCTCGCGCGGCTCGCCGCGGCCGCCATCGTCCTCGCCGCGTTCCGCTCGGCGCGCCGCCGGGGCGGGGCGCCGGCCGAGGTCCCGATCGGCGGACGCGATCCGCTGATCCGCGAGTGGGCGGTGATCTGCGACGCCCCGGGCTTCGCCGCCTGCCTCGCCGCCGTCGAGGTCGCGGCCGACCGCCCCGGCGCCGACGGCGACCGCCTGTTCGAGGCCGTCTGGAGCTTCGATCCGTCCGCGACCCGCGACGCATCCGAGCAGGCGCTAGCGATCGCCGCCGCGAGCGCGCCCGCCGCCGCCGAGCGCGCGCGGGCGGCGATCGCGCACCCGCCCGCCGCCGCCGCGCCGGCCACCGCGCTGGCCACCGCGAACCGCATGGTCTCCTAC
>CAZCFA010000055.1:0-19416 GCA_964497825.1 uncultured Conexibacter sp. | reverse complement strand
GGGGTAGTTGATCCCCATGCCGACCAGCTCGATCCCGAGCCGCGCCGCCGTCCGCTCGGTCTCGTCGTAGCCGCCGGTGATGAACTCGCCGCCGCGCTCGATGATGCCGCCGCCGAACGGCTGCGACCAGACCCGCCCGCCGATCCGCTCGCGGGCCTCGAGCACCGTCACCCGCCGGCCCGCGGAGCTGAGCCGCTCGGCGGCCGCGAGCCCGGCGAACCCGGCGCCGACGACGAGGACGCTGCGGTCGGGGCTCACGGCGAGAACGGCGTCGCCGTCACCCGGTAGAGGGCCCACACGTCCGGCAGCCCCTTGAGCTCGTGGCTGCCGGCCGGGTCGAACTCGATCCCCGAGCCGACCGCGAGGTCGCGGACCGTGCGTGAGGTCAGCACCTCGCCGGCGCCGGCGCGGCCGCAGATCCGCGCCGCCACGTGGACGCCGACGCCGCCGACGTCCTCGCCGATCAGCTCGACCTCGCCGCAATGGACGCCGGCGCGGACCTCGATCCCGAGCGCGGCGACGTCGGTGACGACCGCGCGGGCGAACCCGGTTGCCGGGGTCGGGCCGTCGAACAGGGCGAGGAAGCCGTCGCCGGTCGTCTTCACCTCACGGCCGCGATAGCGGTCGAGCAGCCCGCGAACCAGCTCCTGGTGCTCGCCGAGCAGCTCGCGCCAGCGCCGGTCGCCGAGCGCGGTCGCGTGGGCGGTCGATTCGACGATGTCGGTGAAGACGACGGTCGCCAGGACCCGGTCGGGGGCGGGCCGCGGGCGGACGCCGGTCACGCACTCCTCGATCTCCCGCAGCGGCGCATCGCTGTCGCCGACCCAGGGGAGGTGGTCGGCGCCCTCGAGCTCAACCAGGCGGCTGCCCTCGATCCGCTCGGCCAGCCAGCGCGACGAGCGAACGTTGACGGCGAGGTCGTGGCGCCGGTGCATGATCAGGGTCGGCACGCGGATCGACGGCACGACGTCGCGGACGTCGGTGTCGAGGAAGATCTCGACCAGCTGCAGGACCCGCTGCGGGCTCGCCGCCGAGCGCTCGAGGCGGGCGCTGAACTCGCGGGCGCGGGGATCACCGGCGAGGCTGGGGGCGAAGATGTCGATCGTGTCGCCGCGCCCCCACAGCGGCTCGACCAGCAGCCGCTGGGACTCCTCGATCGCCTCCCGGCTCGGCGCCAGCGGGTAATCCTCGGCCGCCGTCGAGCGCGCCATCGCGCCCCAGAGGATCAGCCCCGTCGTCCGCTCCGGATAGGTGGCGGCGAACAGCATGCAGGCGGTCGAGCCCTCCGACATCCCGAGCAGCACCGCGCGCTCGGAGCCGACCGCGTCCATCACCGCGCGGACGTCGTCCATGCGCTGCTCCAGGGTCGGCGCGCCGGCGGAGCTGTCGGAGAGGCCGACGCCGCGGCGATCGAAGAGGATCACCCGGGCGAAGCCGGCCAGCCGCCGGACGAACTGCGCGATCAGCGGGTTCTCCCAGAACAGGTCGAGGTGCGACATGAACGGGAACGCGAGGACGAGGTCGGCCGGGCCCGCGCCGATCGTCTGGTAGGCGATGCCGATCTCGCCGCTGCGCGCATAGCGGGTCTCCGGCGGCGCCGCCATCGATTCCAGGGTAGCCGCGCTGCCGCGCCCCGGCAAACGCCTCCCGGCTTCGCCGCGGCCCCCCGGATTCGGCCCAGCAACGGCTCCCGGCTGCGCCGCGCCAACGCCTCCCGGCTTCGGTCCGGCAACGCCCGACTGCGCTCCGGCAACGCCTCCCGGGCTTCGCCGCGGCAGCCGCCGTTAGCCTCGCGGCGGCGTGATCGTCTACGGCTCCGAGTACTCCTACTTCACCGGCAAGTTCGAGGCCTACCTGCGGTTCAAGGAGATCGCTTACGAGCGCCGCCCGCTCGGCCTCTGGATGTACTCGTGGCGGCTGCCGCGGCTGCTCGGCGCCGCCCAGCTGCCGACCGTGCGGCTCGCCGACGGCCGCTGGATGACCGACACGACGCCGATGATCGCCTGGCTCGAGCGGCGCCATCCCGAGCCCGCGGTGATCCCCGCCGCCGCGCCGCAACGGTTCGCGGCGCTGCTGATCGAGGACTTCGGCGACGAGTGGCTGTGGCGGCCGGCGATGCACTACCGCTGGAGCTACGCCGCCGACCGCGCCCTGCTCTCGCGCCGGCTTGCCGCCGAGCTGGTCCGGCTGCCGCTGCCGCTGGCGCTGCGGCGGCGCTGGCTCGCGCGCCGGCAGCGGCGCCTGTTCGTGACCGGCGACGGCGTCGACGCCACCACCCGGCCCGCGGTCGAGGCCTCCTACGCGCGCGTCCTCGAGCTCCTCGAGCCGGTGCTCGCCGAGCGCCCGTTCCTGCTCGGCGGGAGGCCGACGATCGCCGACCTCGGCCTGTTCGGATCGATGTTCCGCCACTTCTCGCTCGATCCGACCCCGGCCGCGATCATGCGCCGCCGGGCGCCGGCGGTCTACGAGTGGGTGGCGCGCCTGTGGGCCGCCCGCGCCAGCCGGATCGGCGCCGCCGCGCTCCTCGACGGCTTTCCCGCTGACCTCGAGCCGCTGCTCGGCGAGATCGCGGGGACCCACCTGCCGATGCTCGCCGCCAACGCCGCCGCCTTCGCCGCCGGTCAACGCAGCCACGGCTTCAGCGCCGCCGGCGCCAGCTACCGCGACGTGCCGACGAGCCGCTACCGGGTCTGGACCCTCGACCGGATCCGCCGTGCCCTGCTCGACCTCGAGGGCGACGAGCGCTCGGCGACCGAGCGCCTGCTCGACCGCACCGGCTGCCTGCAGCCGCTGCTCGCCGCCGACCCGCCGCCGAGCGGCCACGACCCCGAGGGCCACGCCCCGTTCAGCCCCGTCGCGAGGATGGTCCGCGACTGAAGCCGGCCCGGCAGTCCACGCAGCCGTGCCCCGCCGGCGTGTCTCTCGGCTCCTGGATTCCGGAATCCCATGGGAGCGGTTCCGCGGAACCGGGGCAGTTCGGCCCAGCGGCGCCCCCACGCCGCAAACAGCGACGGCGGACCAGGCAGCGCCTCCCTTGCTGAATCGGCTCGATTCCGGAATCCCATGGGGGCGGTTCCGCGGAACCGGGATGGCTCCCCGCGGCCGGCGCCCCACGACCGACGAACAGCGGCGGCCGACCGGCGGCGACTCCCTCGCCTGAGCGATTCCGGAATCCCATGGGGCGGTTCCGCGGAACCGGGGGCTTCCGCGCGGCAGCGCCCACCTGGCGGGCGACCGTTCCCGCCGCGGACCGCTCCCGCTACCCTTGCGGCCGCGCCCCGGCGCCACCTGGAGGGGTGGCAGAGCGGTTGAATGCGGCGGTCTCGAAAACCGTTATACGTCGATTAGGCGTATCGAGGGTTCGAATCCCTCCCCCTCCGCTGTAGTCGGCCATTTCTGGCCTGTTTGCGAGAGATGGACGTGGAGGTCGTAACCCGTTACGCTCGGGAGAACGTACCCCGCGACCGAGGTTGCGCTGATGCCGGAGCAACTGGCAACCACGTACGCGAACGTGACCAGGGAATGAGGCCGATCCTGAGCCCGCGTGCCCAAAGGTCGTCGCTTGCCATGCTGGCGGTTCTTGCGGGCATCGCGCTGGCTGCGCCGGGTGGGGCGGCGGCCGCGAGGCACAAGCACTACCCACCGCGCGCGCTGTGGTACCGGGTCGCGCTCGAGTTCGACGGGCTCGTGACGCGGGATGACTCCGAGCTTCAGACGCGACCCGAGATCGACACGTGGGAGGGTAAGTGGAAGCTGAAGAGTCGCACCGCGGTGCGGCTGACGCTCGGCTGCGCGAACGTCAACCCGAGGCTCGGCGCGGGGCGCGACTTCTTCACCATCCGGCGGCGGATCAGGGGCAAGAAGCGCCGGGTCGGCGGCTGCCCTCACCCCACCAAGGCGCATCCGCGCAAGAGGCTGCGCCCGTCCGTCCGCTTCGCGGCGGGAGCCAACGGCGAGCTCACCAGCTGGAGCTTCTCCTACGCCTTCCCGGCTTTCAGCGCGAGCGGCTGCGACTGGCAGGAGTACTCGAACACGGGGAATCTCCTCGAGAAGCAGGCGCTGGTGGGCCAGATCTCCAGTGCCTCCTCCAGGATCGAAGGCATCACATTCAACCTCCTCCTCGTCGATCTGCACAACAGATCCCTACACGTCATCCGGCCCGATCAGGTGTGCACGCGGAACGACGGCACGACGCTCGTCGTGCCCGGCGGGGAGTCGACGATCAACTTCCCCCCTGATTACGTGTTCGGCGACGAGGACTACTTCGACGGCGAGCCGCTCGCCGAGATGCTGCGCTTCGGATTCCCGCCGAAGAAGTTCGGGAAGGCGTTCTCCGACAGCGGCTCCTACTCACAACCACAGGACAACACGCGACACGACCCGGGGTCGATTCACTTCGTCGACGAAGCGGCGAAGACCTACACCTATACGATTCGCTTCAAGCCCTGTCCGCGCCACGGCCGCAACGTCAAGCGCTGCTGAGCCGGGCGGCGAGCCTGCGATTGGTCACCGGCTCGTTGCGGCACCGGGGTCGGCGATCTGGTGATCGCCGCGACGGCGCTCTCGCGGACGCTGATCTCGCCACCTCGAGCGTATGCCGCCTACGAGTCCCGGTGGGAGCTTCCGGTGCTCGGTGAGGTAGAGGCTCCGTCTGCCGTGCTGATCCGCCCCGACGGATACGTCGCCTGGGTGGGGGACTGCACCGAGCCCATCCTCGTCGACGCGCTTACCACCTGGTTCGGAGCCGCTGCTGAGGCCTGATTTCGAGGCCCGGCGCCGGCGGTTGGTCTCAACGGCCTGCTTACGTCGGCGAGCACGACGGTGCTGGCTCGGTCGCCCAGGTCGAGCTCAGCAGGATGTGGCCGGCGGGGTCACCGGCGCCCGCGCTCACGCATCGCTCGTCCGCGACGCGCCGTTCGTTACGGGCTCGCTTAGCCCGCAACCGGCGACGGCGCTGAAGCCGCCGTCGACGCGCAGGATCTGACCGCTGATCCCGCGGGCGCCGTCGGAGAGCAGGAAGCAGGCGGCGTCTGCGACCGGGCCCGGGTCGCGGGTGTCCCAGCCGAGCGGGGCGCCGTCGTGCCAGCCCGATGCCAGGGCGGCGAAGCCGTCGATGCCGCTCGCGGCCGCGGTCGCCAGCGGTCCGGCCGAAACCAGGTTGGAGCGGATGCCGCGCGGACCGAGGTCGCGGCAGAGGTAGCGGTTGACCGACTCGAGCGCGGCCTTGGCGACGCCCATCCAGTCGTAGCCGGGCCAGGCGAGCGAGGCGTCGAAGTCGAGCCCGACGATCGAGCCGCCGCCGCCGAGCAGCGGCGCCAGCGTCGCGGCGAGCGCCTTCAGCGAGAAGGCGCTGGTGCGGAAGGCGATCTCGGCGCTCGCCGCCGGGGTGGCGAGGAAATCGCCGCCGAGCGCGTCGGGGGGCGCGAAGGCGATCGCGTGCAGGATGCCGTCGACCCCGCCCCAGCGGTCCTGAAGATCCGCCCGCAGGCGCTCGAGGTCGCCGGCCTCGTTGACGTCGAGCTCGAGCACCGGCGGGGCGCCCTCGAGCCGCGCCGCGGCGCGCTCGGTCAGCCGCCGGCCGCGGCCGAAGCCGGTGAGGACGATCTCGGCGCCCTGCGCCAGGGCGCGCTCGGCGACCGCGTAGGCGATCGAATGCCGGGTGATGACGCCGGTGATCAGCAGCCGCTTGCCGGCGAGCCGGAGCGCCGCGTCGCCGGCGACGGCGTCGGCGGTGGGAGCGGGCATCACAGCAGCACCCGGACGATGCCGCCCGGATCGCGGATCACCGGCGCGGTCTCATCGCCGCCGCCGCTCGCGGCGGCGCTCGCCGGCTCGCGGCGCCACAAGACCTCGATCACCGCCCGCGCGCTGAGCCGCCCCTGCTCGTCGCGGATCCGGCACTCGCAGTCGACGAGGCCGGTGCGCTCGTCGAGCGCTCGCCGCGTTCCGATCGCGCCGGCGACGGTGATCGCCTCGCCGACCCCGACCGGGCGCTTGAAGACGACGTCGCGGAGCCGGCGCAGGGCGATCACCCGCTCAGGGTCGAGCGGCAGCGCCCCGACCGCCTGCGAGAGAACCAGCAGGCCGTGGGCGATCGGGCGCCCGAACGGGCCGCGGCCGGCCCAGTCGGGATCGAGGTGGGCCGGGTGGTGGTCGCCGGTGAGCGCCGCGAACGCCTCGACGTCGCGGGCGGCGACGATGATCGGCGCGCTCGTGAAGCCGGCGCCGGCGTCGAGCTCGTCGAACGGGAGCGCGAACGGGTTCGGGGACCGCGGTCGGTCGGTGTTCATGCGGGTATCTCCTCTCTGATCAACGGTGCGATCGCCGGCGCGATCGCACCGGCGGCGAGCAGCTGCCCGAGCGGCGACGGATGGAGGCCGTCGGCCGCGAAGTTCGCGCGCTCGCCGTTGCCGGGGTGGACCTCGAGATCTACGCAGGCGACCGCGTGGCGGGCGGCGACTGCCCTGATCGAGCGGTTGAGCTCGCCGAGGGCGGCGGCGATCCGGGCCCGCGTCCGCGGCCCGTAGCGCTGCGGTCCCAGCGCCGGGTAGGTGGCGGTCAGAAGCGGCCGCCCCGGCAGCGCCGAGCGCAGCGCGAACCAGAGCCCGTCGAGCGCGCTGGCGATCGTCTCGACCCGGGGCCGGACGCTGCCGATCACGTCGTTGGCGCCGCAGATCAGACTGACGAAGCCGGGATTGGACGCGATCGCCGGCTCGAGCTGCTCGTCGGCCACCTGCCTGCAGGTCGCCCCGGTCGCGGCCAGGCAGCGCAGCTCGACCGGGCGCGCCGGGCACGAGAGCGTTCGTGCGGCGATCGCGGCCCAGGTCCACTCGCCGGGGCGGGAGCCGGCGGTGAAGCTGTCGCCGAGCGCCGCCCAGACGACGGCGCCGGTCACGTGCGGCGCCGCGCGGGCGGGCAGCTGGGCGGCCGTGCTCATCGCGTCCTCCGGCGGGTCCCGAGCGCCGCGAGCGCGGCGATCAGGCGCTCGCGCGTCGCCGCCGGCGCGACTACCTCGTCGACGGTTCCCCGCGCCGAAGCGACCTCGGAGGAGGTGTGCTCGGCGGCGTAGGCGGCGGCGATCCGCTCGCGCTCGGCCACCGGATCGGCCGCGGCCTCGATCTCGCGCCGGGCGCTGATCCCGACCGCCTGGGCCGAGGCCATGATCCCGATCTCGGCGGCGGGCCAGGCGAGCACGAGGTCGGCGCCGAGCGCGCGCGAGTTCATCGTGATGAAGGCGCCGCCGAACCCCTTGCGGAGGATCACCGTGATCCGCGGCACCGTGGCGCGGGCGAAGGCGCGGACGAGCTTCGCCCCGTGCCTGATCACGCCGCGCCGCTCCTCGCGGCTGCCCGGCATGAACCCGGGCGTGTCCTCGAGCACGACCAGCGGCAGCCCGAAGCGGTCGCAGAGCTCGATGAACCAGGCGCCCTTCTCGGCGCTGGCCGAGTTGAGGACGCCGGCGAGATGGCGGGGCTGGTTGGCGACGACGCCGACCGGCCGCCCGTCGAGGCGAGCGAGGGCGACGACGAGGTTGCGGGCCCAGCGCCCGCCGAGCTCGAGCACCGACCGCTCGTCGGCGATCGCGCCGATCACGTCGCGGACGTCGTAGACGCGGCGCGGCGACCCCGGCACGAACGCGCCGGGGTCGCCGCTGCCGGCGGGGGCGGGGGAGAAGACCGGCGGCTCCGCCTCGCTGTTGGCGGGCAGGTAGGAGAGGAAGCCGCGGACCGCGGCGGCGGCCGAGCGCTCGTCCTCGACGACGAGCTGGGCGACGCCGTTGGCGCCCTGCACCGCGGCGCCGCCGAGCTGCTCGCGATCGACCTGCTCGCCGAGCACCTCGGCGACGACCCTGGGGCCGGTCAGGAACATGCTCGCGTCGGCGCACATGACGACGAGGTCGGTGAGCGCGGGCGAGTAGCAGCCGCCGCCGGCCGATGTGCCGTAGATCACCGAGACCTGCGGGATCCAGCCGCTGCTGCGGACGTGCTCGACGAAGATGCCGCCGTAGCCCTCGAGCGCGGCGGCGCCGTCGTCGAGCCGGGCGCCGCCGGAGTGGATCAGGCCGATCGCGGGGACGCCCGACTGCCGCGCCGACTCGAGCAGCCGGATGATCGAGCGCGCCTGCTCGTCGCCGAGCGAGCCGCCGAGGAACGATGGGTCCTGGGCGTAGACGAAGACCGGGCGGCCGTCGATCGCGGCGCTGCCGCCGAGCACCCCGTCGCCGGGCTCGGTGCGCCGCGAGCGCGGGCTGCGGACCGCGGTGCGCAGCGGCTGGAACGAGCCGCGGTCGCAGAGCGAGTCGATCCGGCGGCGGGCGATCTCGGGCGTCGCGGCGGCGGCCGTCGCGGTTGCGAGCGCCGGCCCCATCAGCGCTGCGGCCCCTCGATGCAGAGCACCGCGTTGTGGCCGCCGAAGCCGAACGAGTTCGAGATCGCGCGCAGCGGCCGGCCGTTGACGGCCAGCGGCCGCGGCTCGAGCGGGACGTAGTCGAGGCCGAGCTCGGGGTCGGGGTCGGTCAGCGACAGGGTCGGGGGCGCGACCGCCGCTCCGAGCGCCAGCACCGTGGCCACCGCCTCGACCGCGCCGGCGGCGCCGAGCAGGTGGCCGATCGCCGACTTCGCCGAGGAGATCGGGACCCGCTCGGCGTGCGCGCCCAGCGCCCGGCGCAGCGCCCGCGTCTCGGCGGCGTCGTTGAGCGGGGTCGAGGTGCCGTGGGCGTTGACGTAGTCGATCTCGCCGGGCTCCCAGCCGGCGCTTGCGAGCGCCAGCGCCATCCCCCGCGCCGGGCCGTCGCCCTCGGGGTCGGGAGCGGTCAGGTGGTGGGCGTCCGCGGTCGCCCCGTAGCCGCTGACCCAGCCGAGCGCGGGGGCGCCGCGGGCGCTCGCGAGCCGCTCGCTCTCGAGCATCAGCACGCCCGCCCCCTCGCCCATCACGAAGCCGTCGCGGCGGCGGTCGAACGGGCGCGAGATCCCGCACCTCGAGGTCGCGCCCATGCTCGTAAAGCAGCCGCCGGCGAGCGGCGTCATCGCCGACTCGGCGCCGCCGACCAGGCAGGCGTCGAGGATGCCCGCGGCGACCAGCCGCGCGCCGGCGCCGATCGCGTGGGCGCCGGCGGCGCAGGCCGAGCAGGTGCCGTAGCACTCGCCGCGCAGCCCGTATCTGATCGCCAGCACCCCGCTCGCCGCGTTGGTCATCATCAGCGGCACCCCGAGCGGCGACAGCGCCGCGGCGCCGCGCTCGCGGAGAACGTCGTGCTGGTCCTCGATCGTGCCGATGCCGCCGATCCCGGTGCCGACGATCGATCCGATCCGCTCGCCGGGGCAGGGCAGGCCCTCGCTCCAGCCGGCGGCCCGCGTCGCCTCGTCGGCGGCGACGATCGCGAGCTGCGTGAAGCGGTCGGCGCGGCGCCGCTGCTTGCGGCTGATCAGCTCGTCGGGCTCGAACTCGTCGCAGGCCGCGATCCCATCGAGGATCCCGACGTCGCCGGCGCACCAGCGCTCGAGCAGGCGCGGGGCGCCGACCCCGAGCGGCGTCACGGCGCCGACGCCGGTGATCGCGACACGACCGTTCACGACAGCCGCGCGTGCACCATCTCGACCGCGTCGGCGACGGTCTTCATCTGCTCCATGTCGGTCTCGCGCAGCTCGACTCCGTACTCGTCCTCGATGATCTGCGCGAGCTCGACCAGGTCGAGCGAATCGACGTCGAGCTGGTCCCAGGTCGCCTCGGGCCCGATCTCGTCGCGCTCGGCGCCGAACTCGACCAGCGCCTCGGTGACCCGCTGCTCCAGGGCCTCGCGCGTCGCGGTTGCCTCGGTCATCTCGTCTGCTCCTTTCCTCAGGCGGTCATGCCGCCGTCGACTGTCAGGGTCGTTCCGTTCACGTATGAGGCCGCCTCGGAGGCGAGGAAGCCGATGCAGGCCGCCACCTCGGCGGGGGTGCCGGCGCGTCGCGCCGGGATCAGCTCGAGCAGGCCGTCGGCGACGCCGCGCTCGGTCAGCCGCGTCTCGATCAGGCCGGGGGCGACCGCGTTGACGGTGATGCCGCGCCTGCCGACCTCGGCGGCGATCGTCCTCGTCATCCCCTCGAGCCCGGCCTTGGCGGCGGCGTAGTTCGCTTGCCCGGGGTTGGCGCGGCGACCGATCACCGAGCCGACGTTGATAACCCGCCCCCAGCGGGCGCGCAGCATCGGCCCGAGCGCCCGCCGCGTCATCCGGAAGGCGCCCGTCAGGTTGGTCTCGATCACCCGGCTCCAGCTCTCGTCCTCCATCCGCGGCGCCAGCCCGTCGGCGGTCACGCCGGCGTTGTTGACGAGCACCGCGACCGGGCCGAGGCCGGCCTCGGCCCGCTCGAAGACGAGCGCCGGCGCGGCCGGATCGGCGACGTCGGCGGCGATCACGCAGGCGCGCCCGCCGTCGCGCTCGATCGCGCCCGCGACCGCCTCGGCCTCGGTCGCCGAGGAGCGGCAGACGAGCGCGACCGGCCACTCGCCGGCGGCGAGCGCGGCGGCGGCGGCGGCGCCGATCCCGCGCGAGCCGCCGGTCACGAGCGCGCAGCCCCGACGACGTTCGCGGGCACTCATCGGGCGACGCTCCCGTCCCAGCGGATCAGGCCGCCGCCCCAGACGAAGCCGGCGCCGAAGGCGGCGAGCAGCACCCGGTCGCCGGCGGCGAGCATGCCGCGGCGGTGCGCCTCGGCGAGCGCGAGCGGCAGCGTCGCCGCCGAGGTGTTGCCGAGCCTGGCGATGCAGTCGACGACCCGCTCCGGTGCCAGCCCGAGCCGCTCGCCGACGGCGCGGGTGATCCGCGCGTTCGCCTGGTGATAGACGAACAGGTCGACGTCGCCGGCGTCGAGCGACTCCGCCGCCAGCACCTCGACGGTGATCGCGCTCAGCGAGTCGACCGCCGCTCGGAAGGTGTCCTGGCCCCGCATCCTGATCAGCCGCTCGTCGTGGCCGGCGACGATGCACTCGGCCCGGCGGGCGTCGGAGCGCAGGATCAGGCGCTCGATCGAGCCGCCGCCGCCGGCGCCGAGCACGGCGGCGCCGGCGCCGTCGGCGAACAGGCCGGAGGTCTTGCGATCGTCGTGATCGGTGACCCGCGAGAGCAGGTCGGCGCCGATCACCAGCGCGGTCTGAGCCCGGTTGCTCTCGATCTGGGCGGCGGCCAGCGAGAGGCCGCTGAGAAAGCCGGTGCAGGCGGCGCCGAGGTCGCAGGCGAAGGCCCCGCGGGCGCCGATCGCCTCCGCCACCAGCGGCGCCGCGTTCGGCAGCAGGTCGTCCGCGGTCAGGGTCGCGACGAGGACCAGGTCGAGGTCGGCGGCGTCGACCCCGGCGGCGTCGAGCGCCGCCCGCGCCGCCGCCGTGGCGAGCCCGGCGAGCGACTCGCCGGGGCCGGCGAAGCGGCGCTCGCGCACGCCGGTCCGCTGGTGGATCCAGGCCGGGTCGAGCCCGTGCCGCCGGGCGATCTCGGCGCTGCCGACGACGCGCTCGGGCAGCGCCGTGCCGAGGCCGAGGATCGAGGCGGTGCGCGGTCGCACGTCGCGGAGCCGCCGATCCGCCTCGGCGCTCGCCGGCGGCGCCTCAAGCATGGATGCCGCCCGTGGCCGCGAGCGGCTCGCTGACGATGCCGCCGCCGGCGCTGCGCTTGACGATGTTGCTGAGCGCGCGCCCGGGCCCGACCTCGATGCAGCGCTCGATCCCGCGCGCCCGCAGCGCCGCGACCACGTCGATCCAGCGCACCGGCTCGACGATCGCGGCGGCGAGCTCGGCGCGGACGTCCTCGAACGGGCGGCCGCTGCGGCCGCTGAGCACCGGCACGGCCGGCTCGGCGACGGCGATCCGCTCGAGCACGGCCCGGAACTCCGCGGCGGCGGGCTTCATCTGAGCCGAGTGGAAGGCGCCCGAGATCGGCAGCCGCTTGGCCCGGACCCGGCGCTCGCGGAGCAGCGCCAGCGCCGCCTCGATGCGCTCCGATCGGCCCGAGAGCACCGTCTGCTCGGCCGAGTTGAGGTTGGCGACCGCGAGCCCGAGCCGCTCGCAGATCGGATCGAGCTCGGCGGCGGAGGCGCCGACGGCGAGCATCGCCCCGTCCCCGCCCGCCGCCGCGGCGGCCATCAGGCGGCCGCGGGCGGCGACCGCGGCGAGGCCGTCGAGGTCGGTGAGCGCGCCGGCGCAGGCGAGCGCCGCGAGCTCGCCGAGCGAGTGGCCGGCGTGGAGCCCGGCGAGCGGGGCGCGCCCGTAGGCCGCGACCGAGGCGCAGTAGATCGCCGGCTGGTCCCACTCGGTGCCCTCGCCGACGTGGTCGAAGGGGTCGGCGCCGAGAATCCGGGACGCGGCCTCGATCAGGTCGGGGCGCAGGCTCGCGGTCGCCTGCCGCCACTCGGTCGCGGGGGCTCCCTGGCCCGGGAAGAGGAGGGCGGTGCGCATGCGACGGCTTCTACCCGGCGTCCGATCGGCGGTCACCGGGATCTGGCGTCGAACCCCCCGGATCGGGGGAGCGGTGCCGACGGCCGGGGGAGGCTCGGTCAGCCGAGCCCGAGCTGCTCGGCCCGCCGGGCGGCCTCGGAGCGGTTGCGCACGTCGAGCTTGCGGTAGAGGGCGCTCGTGTAGTCCTTGACCGTGTGCGGGGAGAGGTGCAGCCGGTCGGCGATCTCGGCGTTGGTGGCGCCGTCGCCGATCAGCTTCAGCACCTGGCGCTCGCGGCCGCTGAGCGGGGCCGGCCCCTCCGCCGCCGGCTCGAACACGGTCATCCCGCGGGCGACCATCCGCACCGCCATCGCGACGTCCGCGGCCCGCCAGTGCTTGGAGACGAAGCCGCTGGCCCCCGCCGCCTCGGCCGCCGCCGGCGAGATCCGGCCGGCGCCGGAGATCAGCAGCACGCGGGTCGAGGGCGAGACCCGCCGGATCTCCTCGCAGAGGTCGGCCCCCGACTCGCGGCCGAGGAACAGGTCGACCAGGGCGACGTCGATCGGTCTCGCCCGGACGGCATCGATCGCCTCCGCCGCGGTCGTCGCGCCGGCGCAGGAGCCGACCCAGGCCTGCTTCGAGAGCAGCACCTTGAAGCCCCAGTGGACGACGTCGTGGTCGTCGACAATCAGGACGCTGAGATCGTCCGCCGGCTCAGCCATCGCCGCCGCTGCCGACCGGGGCGACGAGCCGGACCCGCCAGCGCCCGTCGTCGATCGGGCCGAACTCGAGGATCGCCCCCGTCTGCAGGGCGTCGAGGGCCGCCAGCTGCAGTCCCATGCCGGGGCGCCTGCGCCGCTGCGGAGCGGCATCGGACCGTTCGTTTCTGACCTCGAGCACGAAGGCGCCGTCGTCGATCCCGGCCTCGATCTCGATCCGCGGCGCCCGGGCGTGGACGCGGGCGTTGTGCAGCGCCTCGGCGAGGACCGACTGCGCCAGCGGCTCGAGCGCGGGCGGCGGGTCGAGCAGCGGCCCGAGCGCGAGCTCGACGTCGGGGTAGTGGGTCGCGAGCCGTGCGATCTCGGCCGCGAGCGTTTCGCTCGGCGCCGGCAGGTGCTGCCCCGACCCCTGGATCACGGTCCGCAGGTCCTCGAGCGCCGAGCGCAGCTCCTCAGCGGCCCGGTCCTGCTCGGCGACGCTCAGCCGGCGGCCCGAGCCGAGCCCGAGCGAGAGCCCGAACAGCCGCTGGATCACGCGGTCGTGGACCTCGCGGGCCAGCGCGACCCGCTCGGCGAGCACCTTCGCCCGCTCGTGCTGGGCGAACGCGAGCCTCGTGCTCGCGGCCAGCGCCGCGGTCTTGCCGAGCGCCCACATCAGGTCCCGGTGCGGCGCCTCGAGCTCGAACGCGCCGCCGCCCTTGTCGCAGAACATCACCCCGAGCCAGCGATCGCCGGCGGCGATCGGCACGCAGGCGAGCGTCTTGACGGCCGGCAGCCGCCGGTGGCGGCTGTGGATCGAGCCGGCGAGGTCGGAGCTGACGACGACGCGGTCGTCGGCGAGCGCGCGGGCAGCGATCGGCGTCTCGTCGATCGTCCCGTGCAGCTGCTCGACGATCGCCTCGTCGATGCCGTGGCTGCCGGCGGGGCGCACCCGCTTCTCGCGCTCGTCGTAGAGCAGCAGCGCGCAGCGGTTCATCTCGGTCAGCTCGCAGATCCCGCGGCAGATCCGGTCGAAGAACGCCCGCGGCGATCCCGCCGCCGCCTCGTCGAGCTCGCCCAGCAGCTCCATGAGGACGTCGCGGATCGGCGCGTAGGCGTCGGTCGCCGCTGCGGCGGGCTGATCCTCGGGGGCGGTGGCTGTCGGGCTGGGCGCGATATCTCAGCTACACGGGCGCCCGAGCGGGTTACTGCGGACCCCCCCGGTTGGGGGGTTCGGGCCGGCGCTCGGCGGGCTTGACGGCCCGCGCGTCGGCGCCGGAGCCCGGCCCCGCTACCCGTCGGCCCCGCGCATGCGCTCCAGGTAGGCGGCGGCGGCCGCGCGCGCCTCGGGGTCGGCGATCGCCGCCATCAGGCCGTCGGCGTCCGACCACGAGCGGGCCGGCTGGCTGATGCCCGCCGCGACCGCGTTGACGTGGCGCTTGGTCGCCGCGACGGCGACCCGCGGCTTGGCGGCGATCTCGGCGGCCAGGTCCGCGACGGCCCGGTCGAGCTCGGCGGCCGCGACGACGCGGTTGAGCAGGCCGAGCCGCAGCGCCTCGTCGGCTCCGAACGGGCGGCAGCTGATCACCAGGTCCTTGGTCGCGGCGGGGCCGATCTCGGCGACGAGGCGCGGGATGCCGCCCCAGGCGAGCGGGATGCCGAGGTCGATCTCAGGGATCGAGAAGCGCGTGTCGGAGGCCGCGATCCGGAGGTCGCAGGCGGCCGCGAGCACGACCCCGCCGCCGACGCACCAGCCGTGGATCTTGGCGATCGTGATCGCCGAGATCGCCTCCAGCGCCTCCGCCATCAGCCGCCCGGCGTCGGCGTCGGCGCGCGAGACGGCGCCGGCACTGAACGCGGCGACGTCGGCGCCGGCGCAGAACGCGGCGCCGCGGCCGGAGACGACGACGACGCGAACCTCGGGGTGGTCGGCATCGAAGCTCCGCGCCGCCGCGGCGATCGCGCGCAGCGCCGCCGGGCTGAGCGGGTTCAGCTTCTCGGGCCGGTCGAGGGTCAGCGCCGCCTGCTCGCCGTCGACGCTGACCTCGATCCCTTCGGGCATGGCGGCCACTCTACGGCGACCGTGCCGGCCCGGTCCCGCCGAGCCCTACGATTGGTTCCGCAGTGGAGAGGGACGCGGATCTCGATTCCGGCGCGGTGCGCTCGATCGGGGATGCGATGCGGGCCAACGTGCGGCGCGCGCTGAAGGTCCGTGACGCCGCCCTGCGCGAGTTGCTGGTCGCGCTGATCGCCGGCGGGCACGTGCTGATCGAGGACCATCCCGGCGTCGGCAAGACGGCGCTGGCGCGGGCCCTGGCGCGCTCGATCCGGGCCGAGTTCTCGCGCGTGCAGTGCACGGCTGACATGCTGCCCGCCGACATCACCGGGACGATGGTCTTCAACCAGCGCGAGGCGGCGTTCGAGTTCCACCCGGGGCCGATCTTCGCCAACATCGTCCTCGTCGATGAGATCAACCGCGCCTCGCCGAAGACGCAGTCGGGGTTGCTGGAGTCGATGCAGGAGCGGCGCGTCACCGTCGACCAGCGCAGCCACGACCTCGCCCGGCCGTTCCTGATCGTCGCCACCCAGAACCCGGTCGAGTACGCCGGCACCTACCCGCTGCCGGAGGCCCAGCTCGACCGCTTCATGGTCCGGATCGAGCTCGGCTACCCCGATCCGGTCGAGGAGGCGGAGCTGCTCGACGAGCACGCGGCGGGCGACCTCGTCGCCGGGCTCGAGCCGGTCGCCGACCTCGACGACGTGCGCCGCGCCCAGGACGCCGCCGCCGCCGTCCACGGCAGCGCCGAGCTGCGCCGCTACGTGGTCGCGCTCGCCGCCGCCACCCGCGCCGACCCGCGGCTCGAGCTCGGGGCGAGCCCGCGCGCGGCGCTGATGCTGTTCCGGGCGGCGAAGGCGCTGGCGGCGCTGACCGGCCGCGACCACGTCCTCCCCGACGACGTCCAGGCGCTCGCCGGCCCGGTGCTCTCGCACCGCATGCTGCTGGCCCCGGGCGTGCCCGAGTCCGAGCGGCCGGCGATCGTCGCCGCCGCGGTCGAGTCGGTGCCGGCGCTGTGACCGCCGCCGCGGCGAGCTGAATGGCCGCCGCGGCGCCGACCCTGCGCCTCGGCCTCGGGCTGGCGGTCGCGGGGGCGCTGTTCGCCGCCCCCGTCCTCGCCCTACCCGGCCTCGCGCTGGTCCTGCTCGCCGCCGGCTGCGTGGGCTGGGCCCGGCTCACGGCCCGCGGCGTCAGCGCCCGGCGGACCGGCCTGCCCGAGCGGGTGACCGAGGGCGAGCGCTTCGAGCTCACCCTGCGCGGGCGCAGCGGCCCGCTGCCGCTGATCGCCACGGTCGCCGACGAGGCCGCCCCGGCGCCGCGGCGGCTGCGGGCCCTGCGCCCCCGGGCGCCGTTCACGCTCCGGCTCGAGAGCTCGTTCGCCCGCCGCGGCCGCCGGTCGCTGGCGGCGCCGGCGCTGCGGATCGCCGATCCGCTCGGGCTCGCCGCCGCCACCGTGCCGAGCGGCGTGCCGGCCTCGGTCCTGGTGCTGCCGCGGATCGAGCCGCTCGCCCCGGGCGCCGGCCCGGACGCCGCGGGGCCGGCGGGCGGCGACGGCGACCGCGGCAGCGCCGGGATCGCGGCCGGCGCCGGGCGCGAGCTCGCCGAGGACCCCGAGATCGACGGGATCCGCCGCTACCGGCCGGGGACGAAGGCGACGCTCATCTACTGGCCCGCCTTCGCCCGTGGCGCCGGGCTCGCCGAGCGCCGGATCGTCGCCGCCGGCGACGCGGCGCCGCTGATCGCCCTCGATCCCTCCGATCCGGCGAGCGCCGAGGACCTCGACCGCGCCGTCCGGGCGGCGGCGTCGCTGCTCGCCCACCTGGCCCGCCGCGGTGGCTGCGAGATCGTCGTCGCGGGCTCGGCCCGGCGGATCGCGGCCGGCCGCGACCGGCGGACCTGGGCGCCGGCGCTGGCCGCGCTCGCCGTCGTCGCCGCCGGCGACGGCTCGCCCCGGCTCGGCGCCGCCGAGCTCCGTGGCGAGCTGATCTGGGTCGCCGCGTCGGCGACCGCGCGGCCGCCGGCCGGACTCGCCCGCGGCTTCATCGTCACGCCCGGCCCCGGCGCCGGCCCGGGCACTGCCGCGTTCACCGTCGCCGGCTGCAGCGGCCGCGACCTCGCCCGGCGAGCGCCGTCAGCGGTGGCCGCATGACCGCGCTGCGGCTCACCGTCTTCGCCGCGATCGGGTCGCTCGCGGCCCTCCAGTGGGGCGCGCTGCTGGTCGCGCCGCCGACCTTCCGGCTGCTCGCCGTCGTCGCGATCGCGACGCTGCTCGCCCTGCTGCTGGACCGAACGCGGCCGCGGCCGCTCGCGACCGTGGCGCTGATCGCGGTCGCGGCCGTCGCCGCGTTGCTCGCGATCGGCGTGCCGGCGGGCGAGCTGCTGCCGTGGCGCTGGGGCCGGCTCGCCGCCGACGTCGACCGCGGGCTCGCCGGGCTCGGAGGCGCCTTCGACTACCCGTTCGCACGGCCCGACCAGTGGGCGCGGCTGCTGCTCGTCGTCGCGATCGTGCCGCTGACGATCGCCGCCGCCGCGCTCTCGTCGCGCCCCGGCCGCGCCCCGGTCGCCGGGCTCGGCCTGCTCGTCGCCGCGTTCGCGATCCCGGCGACGATCCGCCCGGCGGCGGCGCCGCTGCTGTGGGGAGCGGTGCTGCTGGCGCTGATCGCGCTCTGGCTCTGGGGCGGGCGGCTGCGGGCGCCGGCGGCGCTCGGCCTCGTCGCCGGCTTCGCGCTCGCCGCCGTCCCCCTGGCGACGTCGATCGCCGCCGGCGAGCCGCGGATCGACTACCAGTCCTGGGCGCTGCCGCGGGTCGAGCGCGGGATCAGCTTCGACTGGGAGGCGGCCTCGGGGCCGATCGACTGGCCGCGGTCGGGCCGGGTCATGTTCCGCGTCCACTCCGAGCGGCGCGGCTTCTGGCGCGCCGACGTCCTCGACCGCTTCGACGGCGCCGTCTGGCGCCGCTCCCGCGGCGGCGGTCCCCCGGTCGCCGGTGAGCCCGGCCCGACGCCGGCGCCGACCACCGATCCGAACCGCACCCGGTCGGCCTGGTTCTCGATCCGCGGCCTCGAGAGCCCGCTGCTGATCAGCCCCGGCGCGCCGCTGGCGCACAGCGGCGTCGGCGGCGGCGACCGCGATCGCGACGGGACCACGCACCTGGCCGAGCCGTTGCGGCACGGCGACTCCTACTCGGTCACCGCCTGGGCGCCGGACCCGCCGGCGGCGAAGCTGCGGACGGCCTCGCGCCGCTACCGGCGGGGGCTGCGCGCCTACACGCGTTTGGCGCTCGCGGGCGGCGCCACGGGTGCAGCGCCCGTGCACGTCGCCGTGCCGCCGTTCGGCGAGCGCCGCGGCGTCGGCCGGGCGCGGCGCCGGCTCGCCGCGAGCGGCTACGGCCGCGTCGCCCGGCTCGCCCAACGGCTGACGGCGGGCGCGGGCAACGGCTACAGCGCCGCCCGCGCGATCGCCGCGCACCTGCGCGAAAGCTACGACTACGACGAGCAGCCGCCGCCGCGGGCGCTGCCGCTGCGCGCCTTCCTGCTCCGCGACCGGATCGGCTACTGCCAGCAGTTCGCCGGCGCGATGGCGCTGATGCTGCGGATCGTCGGCGTCCCGGCGCGGGTGGCGACCGGCTTCGCCCCGGGCACGCCGCTGCGCAACGGCCGCGGCTACCAGGTGACCGACCTCGACGCCCACTCCTGGGTCGAGGTCTACTTCAACCGGATCGGCTGGGTCCCGTTCGATCCGACCCCGCCGACCGCGCTCGCGGTCGCCGGGGTCGGCGCCGCGGCCCTCGGCGGCCCGCTCAGCCTCGGCGGCGGTCGCGATCGGGCCGAGCGCGCCCACGACGCGATCGCCCCCGCCGCGGCGGCGGATCGCGGCGCCGGGCCGCTGCCGTTGCCGCTGCTGGTCCTCGCCCTGATCGCCGTCGCCGCCGCTCTGATCGCGCCGATCCGGGCGCTGCGCCACCGTCGCCTCGCCCCCGGCATTGCCGCCGAGCGCGAGGCCGCGGAGCTGCGCCGGGCGCTGCGAGCGAGCGGCTGGGCGCCGCGGCGCGCGACGACGCTGCTCGTCGCCGAGGATCGCCTGCGCGGCGCCGGGCGTCCGCGGGCCGCCGGCTACGTGCGCCGCTTCCGCGCCCGCCTCTACGGGCCCGCGCCGCCGCCGCGGCCGACGCTCGCCGCCCGCCGCGCCGCCCGCCGCGACCTCGCCGCCGGCGCCGGCCTGCGCGGCCGGCTGCGGCTGCTGATCGCGATGCCGCCC
>CAZCFA010000054.1:0-19502 GCA_964497825.1 uncultured Conexibacter sp. | reverse complement strand
GACGCCGGGCACGGCCGCGGCAACCACCTGCACCTGAGCTGGAACCACTCGGAGACGCGGCCGGGCCGCTCGCCGAGGAGCGTCTACACGATGCGCTGCCCGGGAGCGGGGCGCGGCAAGGCCGGCGGCAGCGGCAAGTCCGGCGACGGCAAGGGGAACGGCGGCGACAAGCCCGGCGGCGGCAGCGGCAAGGGCGGCAACGGCCGGGGCAACGGCGGCGGCAAGCCCGGCGGCGGCAGGGGTGGCAGCGGCCACCACTCCGGCGGCCACCACTCCGGCGGCCTGCAGGCCGGTGCCGGCGGCGGCGGCCCGAGCGGCGGCATCGGGGTCGCCCGGATCGGTCGGATCGAGGCCGAGCTCGGCCGCCAGGCGGCGAACCCCGTCGCCGAGACGGGCGGCGTCGGCGTCGGTTGAACCGGCGGTCACGCGAACCACGTTCAGCGCCGCCGCCGGCCCGCCGCGGAAGCGGGTGGATTTCCTCCCGGATCCGGGAGCGATCCCCACCCCGCCGCGATCGCGCCCTAGCCACAGCCGCCGCGATCGCGCCTTAGAATCGGCCGCCCACCGCGGGCGCGTAGCTCAGTGGGAGAGCGCTCGCCTCACACGCGAGAGGTCGCTGGTTCGAAACCAGCCGCGCCCATCGCCCGCGGGACGGCCGCCGTCGTCGCTGCATAAGGTGCGCGGATGGCGGCGATCAGCGAGGTCGAGGTCGGCGAGCTCGAGCCGCAGCGGTTCCGCGAGCTGCTGGGCCGCCGCTACGGTGAGCTCGAGGCGGCGATCGCGCGCGGCCGCGAGCTGTTCGACGGTCGCGTCGTCTGGCACGTCAACTCGACCGCGCGCGGCGGCGGCGTCGCCGAGCTGTTGCAGTCGCTGCTGGCCTACACGCGGGGAGCGGGGATCGACGCCCGCTGGATGGTGATCGGTGGCGAGCCCGACTTCTTCGCAATCACCAAGCGGATCCACAACCACCTGCACGGGGCCGCCGGCGACGGCGAGCCGCTCGGCCCCGAGCAGCACGGCGTCTACGAGCGCGCGCTGGCGGCGCCCGGGCGCGAGCTCGCGGCCCGGGTCTCGCCCCACGACGTCGTCTTCCTGCACGACCCGCAGACCGCGGGGATGGTCGAGGCGATCGCCGCCAGCGGCGCGCTCGTCGTCTGGCGCTGTCACGTCGGCCTCGACGAGCCGAACGCGACCGCGCGCGGCGCCTGGCGCTTCCTCGTCCCCTACGTCGACGGCGCCGACGCCTTCGTCTTCTCGCGCCACGCGTTCGCCTGGGACTCGCTCGACCGCGACCGGATCTGGCTCGTCGCGCCGTCGATCGACGCGTTCGCGCCGAAGAACAGCGAGCTGCCGCCGGACCGGGTCGAGGCGATCCTGCTCCGGGCCGGGATCGGCTCCGGCGAGCCGCGCTCGGCGCCCGAGTACGCCCGCATCGACGGCTCGACCGGCACCGTCGAGCGCCGCGCCGAGCTGACCGAGGACGGCCCGCTCCCGGCCGGGGCGCTGCTCGTCACCCAGGTCTCGCGCTGGGATCGGCTCAAGGACCCGGTCGGCGTCCTGCACGGCTTCGCGGCCGGCCTCGGCGACCGCGACGACGCCCACCTGCTGCTCGCCGGCCCCGCGGTCGAGGCCGTCTCCGACGACCCCGAGGGCGCCGAGGTGCTGGCCGAGGTGCGCGCGGCCCGCGAGCGGCTCGAGCCGGAGGTCCGCGCCCGCACCCATCTCGCCTGCCTGCCGATGGACGACGTGCAGGAGAACGCGGCGATCGTCAACGCGATCCAGCGCCGCTCCGACATCGTCGTCCAGAAGAGCCTCGCCGAGGGCTTCGGGCTGACCGTCGCCGAGGCGATGTGGAAGTCGGCGGCGGTGATCGCGAGCGGGATCGGCGGCATCCAGGACCAGATCGTCGACGGCGAGAGCGGCATCCTGCTCGCCGATCCGGCCGACCTCGAGGGCTTCGCGGCGGCGCTGCGACGGCTCGCCGCCGACCCCGGGCTGCGGGCGCGGCTCGGGGCGGCCGCCCACGCCCGGGTCGAGTCCGAGTTCCTCGGCAGCCGCCACCTCCTGCAGTACCTCGACCTGCTCTCGGGACCGCTGGCCGAGCGGCTGCGCTGAGCGCCGCGCTCAGCGGCGGGTCGCGGTCACCCGCCCGATCAGCGCCAGGCCGGCGATCACGCAGGCCGTCGCGACCGCCAGCGGCACCGCGGCATCGGTGTGGCGGGCGAGCAGCGCGCCGGCGAGCGCGCCGGCGAGCATCGCCGCCACGGCGCCGCCGCGGCGCACGAGGTTGGTCCCGCGCGCACCCCGGAACCGCTCGGAGTCCGCCAGCAGTCCGGTCATCGTCATCGAGACGACGGTGGTCGTCGCCAGGTTGGCGACCGCGAGATCGCGCACGGCGACGTTGCGGTTGCCCATCGCCGCCGCCAGCAGCGCGATCGCGGCGTAGCGGCGGGCCTCATCGCCGGCGCCGGGATCGACCCCGATCGCGAGCAGCGCCGCCGCCGCCAGCAGCGCGATCTCGATCGTCAGCTCGAGCCTCATCCAACCCGTGGCGCCGCTGCGGCGATCGCGGCCGATCAAGCCGCCGATGCCGATCCCGGCGAGGAAGCTGGCCAGCGAGATCAGCGTCGCCACGACCGTGAAGCCGCCGACGCCGGCGATCGCGAAGCCGAGCAGCACGACGTTGCCGGTCTGGTTGGCGACGAACAGCGGCCCGAGCTCGAGCAGGCTGACCGCGTCGACGATCCCGGTCGTGAAGGTCAGCACGAGCAGCGCCACGACGATCTCGCGCGGCGCCGCGGCCGCCGCCGCGACCGCCGGCTGCGTCGCGCTCGCCTCCCGTGGCTCGCTCACGCGGGCAAGGATGCCACCGGCTCAGCCCGAGCGGCGGGCGCGCGCGCTCTCGTCGAGGGCGCCGAGCACCTCGACGGTCGTCTCCCAGCCCATGCACTCGTCGGTGATCGACCGGCCGTAGGTCAGGTCGGGGCCGATCGGCTGGTTGCCGGCGAGCAGGAACGACTCGAGCATGACACCGACGATCGCCCCGTCGCCGGCGGCGACCTGGCGCCCGATCTCGGCGGCGACCGCGGGCTGGCGCTCGTGGTCCTTGCCGCTGTTGGCGTGCGAGGCGTCGACGATCAGGCGCTCGGGCAAGCCGACGGCGCGCAGCCGCTCGAGCGCCGCGGCGATCGAGGCCGCGTCGTAGTTCGGCTCGACGCCGCCGCGCAGGATCACGTGGCAGTCCTCGTTGCCGGTCGTGCGCAGGATCGCCGAGCCGCCGCCGAGCTCGACGCCGGCGAACGAGTGCGGCGCCGCGGCGGCACGGACCGCGTCGACGGCGACCGCGACGTCACCGTCGGTCCGGTTCTTGAAGCCGATCGGCATCGACAGGCCGGAGGCGAGCTGGCGGTGGGTCTGGCTCTCGGTCGTGCGCGCCCCGATCGCGCCCCAGGAGACCGTGTCGGCGATGTACTGCGGGGTGATCGGGTCGAGGAACTCGCAGCCGACCGGCAGGCCGAGGCCGAGCACGTCGAGCAACAGCTCGCGCGCCGTCCGCATCCCGGTGTTGACGTCGCCGGAGTCGTCGAGGCTGGGGTCGTTGATCAGGCCCTTCCAGCCGGTCGTCGTCCGCGGCTTCTCGAAGTAGACGCGCATCACCAGCAGCAGGTCCTCGAGCTCGGGGGCGAGCGCGCTGAGCCGCCGGGCGTAGTCGAGCGCCGCCTCGGGGTCGTGGACCGAGCAGGGGCCGACGACGACCAGCAGCCGCGGGTCGGCGCGGTCGAGCACCGCGGTCACCTCGCGCCGGTGGCCGACGACCTGCTCGGCCCGCGCGGCCGAGAGCGGGTGCTCGTGCATCAGCAGCGCCGGCGTCGCCAGCGGCGTGATCCGCTCGATCCGGCGGTCGTGCAGCGACTGCTCGGCCCCGGGCG
This sequence comes from uncultured Conexibacter sp., assembly GCA_964497825.1. Taxonomy (GTDB): domain Bacteria; phylum Actinomycetota; class Thermoleophilia; order Solirubrobacterales; family 70-9; genus RHKX01. The sequence goes on along the minus strand of CAZCFA010000054.1, from coordinate 15,573 downwards.
CTCGTACTTCCATCGGGCAAATGATGCTGCAACGGGACCGTCGGCGGCCGCGCCCGCGCGGCCGCAGGGCGCGATCGCTCAGGCGGGCTCGCGCGGCGCCGCCATCACCGCGAGCTCGGTCGTCCCCATCTGCAGGCTGATCGAGGTGCCGTCGGCGTGGACGAACCCCTCGCGATAGACCTCGCGGTCGAGGATCACCGACGCGTTCTCCTCGCCGGCGTCGATGCGGACAAAGATCGATTCGCCCTCGTCGGGCTCGCCGCCGCTGGTCGAGTAGCCGGCCTGGAGGGTGCCGGCGAAGGTCGCGACCAGATGCGGGCTCTCGCCCGCGTCCATTACGTGGACCTCGACCCGCCGGCCGACGAGCGTCAGCAGCGCCGCGAGCGCCTCGTCGAAGGTCATCCCGCCCCGCCTCCGCTGCCGCAGCTCACGGCGGCGATTCTCGCAGGCGCCACGGAGGCCGATCGGGCCGAGGGCGTACCCTGGACGAGATGGCTGATTCAGACGACGAGCTGTTCGGCGCCGAGCACGTCCGCGCCTACCGCGAGAGCGGTGGCCGCCGCGGCTACCGCTGGCGCGGCACGACGGTGCTGCTGCTGACGACGACCGGCCGCCGCTCGGGCGAGAAGCGGACGACGCCGCTGATCCACGTCACCGACGGCGACCGCTGGGTGGTGATCGCCTCGAAGGGCGGCGCCCCCGAACATCCGGCCTGGTTCAAGAACCTCGCCGCGGACCCGGAGATCGAGATCCAGGTCCGCGACGAGGTGATCCCGGTCACCGCCGAGGTCGTCGAGGGCGAGGAGCGCGAGCGCCTGTGGAAGGCGATGACCGCGAGCTGGCCCGACTACGACGACTACCAGCGCAAGACCGACCGCCGGATCCCGGTCGTCGCACTGAGCCGGCGCTGAGGCGGCAGCCAGCGCCTACCCTTGCCCGCGTGAGCTGCGGGCGGAGACGACGCGGGGCGGCGCTGATCGCGGCGGCCGCGCTGGCCGGCTCGCTGGCGGGCGCGGGCGCCGCCGCCGCGATCCCCTGGGACGCCCCCGGCGCGATCGCGCCGGCGCAGACGCCGCCGCCGACCCTGCCCGACCCCGAGTGCACGCAGAGCTACGCCGACGACGCGCCCGCCGGCGGGCCGCCGCTGCGGTTCGGGATCGGGCCGCGGCTCGCGGGCGAGGCGGGGACGGCGCAGACGACCCCGACCGTGGCCGAGAACAAGCGCAAGCGCGACCGGCGGCTGCTGCAGCTGCAGGGCAGGCGCCGGCTCGCCGTCCGCCTCAACCGCCTGTTCCAGGCCGACGGCGGCGCCGGCATCCGCCGCTTCAAGCGGATGGCCAGGCACTACGCCGGCCTCGGCTTCGACGTCACCCTGCAGGTCCGCTACCACCCGGCCCCGGAGCAAAACGGCGACATCGGCGCCTGGCTCAACTACGTGCGCCGGGTGGTCCGGGCGTTCGGGCCGATCAGGCGCGTGAAGGCGCTGCAGATCACCAACGAGGCGAACCTGAAGCTGTCGCCGAACACCTCCGACGGCTACTACGAGCGCGCGGTCGAGGCGCTCGCCCGCGGCGTTCCCGCCGCCAAGCGCGAGGCGCGGCGCCGCGGCTACGACCAGCTCGAGATCGGGTTCAACTACGCCTGGCGATTCGGCGCCGACGCCGACTTCTGGCGCGCGGTCGGCGCCGCCGGCGGCAGGCGTCTGCGCAGGGCGACCGACTGGGTCGGCATCGACGCCTACCCCGGCACCTTCATCCCGCCCACCTTCGTCAACCCCGGCGACGCGCTGCTCGAGGCGATCGCGCAGCTGCGCGAGTGCATGATGCCGCTGGCCCGCCTCGGGCGCCGGGTGCCGATCCGCGTCGACGAGCTCGGCTACCCGACCGGCCCCGGCCGCAGCGAGGCCGAGCAGGCGCGGGCGCTGCGGGGGTTCATGCGAACGCTGAGCCGCTACCGCGGCAGCTATGGGATCGAGGAGGCGTTCTGGTTCGGCCTCCGCGACAACAACAGCGCCGGCCCCAACTTCCAGTCGTTCTTCGGCCTGCTTCGCGACGATTACTCGCGCAAGCCCGCGTTCGGCGCCTACCGCCGGATCATCCGCAGGCTCGGCGCCTGAGCGCCTCGGCACCCGGCCGGGCTACTGCTCGGGATGCGGCATCCGCTCGGGAAAGTGGGGCAGCGCATCGTCGGGAACCGGCCACCAGGCGGCGGCGTAGTCGGTGAACTGGTGCAGGCCGGGTCGGACGCCGGGATCGCCCGCGATGCTGCCGGCGCGAACGCCGATCAGCTCCGGGTTGTCGGGGTTGGTGGCGTAGAGGTGGCCGCCGCAGCGCGAGCAGAAGCTCTTGTTCCAGCCGTCGCCGCCGGGGACGTAGGTCGTGACCAGCTCCTCGCCGCCGGTGATCCGAAACGACCCCGGCTCGGTCAGCGCCGACGCCGAGAAGGCGGTGCCGGTGCGGCGCTGGCAGCGCTTGCAGTAGCAGAGGGCCATCCGCAGCAGCGGCGCGGAGACCTCGTAGGTGACGGCGCCGCAGCAGCAGCGCCCGGTCAGCGGCAGGTCGGGCTCGTCTTCCATCCTGTCATCCTCGCCGATCGCCGCGATCGGCATCAAGCCTCGCGCCGCCCGGCCTGCCCGTAGGCTGACGCCGCCATGGCCCCGCCGTCCGCATCGCTGCTCGACGCCTACACGCGGCAGGTCGTCGACCACGGCAACCAGCCGATCCTGTTCATGCTGGTCGCGTTCGGGGCGACCTTCGGGATCACCCGCTTCATCACCCACTCGATCCGCACCGACCGCTTCCACTGGCTCGGCAACGTCGAGGCCGGCGACACCCACATCCACCATCTCGTCTGGGGGATCTCGCTGCTGCTCGTCTCCGGGCTGATCTCGGTCGCCTGGCAGCCACCGCTGGAGCTGACCGCGATCCTGTTCGGGATCGGCGCCGCCCTCACCCTGGACGAGTTCGCGCTCTGGCTCCACCTCGAGGACGTCTACTGGTCCGAGCAGGGCCGGCAGTCGATCGACGCGGTGATCGTGTTCGCGATCATCAGCGGGTTCATGGTCATCGGCGCCTACCCGCTCGGGATCGGCGACGAGAGCCAGAGCGGCGACGTGATCTCGATCGCGTCCAGCATCCTCGTCGGGCTCGTCCTCGCCTACATCTGCTTCCGCAAGGGCAAGCTGATGTGGGGCGTGATCGGCATCTACATCCCGCTGGTCGGGCTGATCGGCACGCTGCGGCTGGCCCGGCCGACGTCGGCCTGGGCGCGCCGGCACTACGGCGAGGCGAAGCTGGCGCGCTCGCGCGAGCGCTACGCGAAGGAGGCGGTCGCGCACCCGCCCGAGCTCTGAGTTGGTTCGCGGCCTGCGACCGGAATCGCTCTCGCTATCCGGAAGCGATTCCCGGTCGAGGCCGGGCGCCAGACGCCGCCGCGGCGACGCTCGGCGCGCTCCTGCCGCTCAGCGCGACCCGGACGGGACCCGACCGCGGGCTCAGCGCGGCGCCGGCGCCGAGCCCTCGACCGCGCCGGCGACCGCCAGCAGCGTCTCCGCCAGCAGCCGGTAGACGACCTCGCGGTCGAGCCCGCGCTCGCGCCACTCGTCGAGCGCCCGCTCGCCGAAGTCGAGGTAGGCGCGCAGCGCCGCGACCGCGGCCGGGCCGGGCTCGGCGGTGCCGAAGTGGTTCAGCGCCACCGACTCGATCACGACCTCCCGGTAGCGGTCGCGCAGCGCCGCGACCTCGGGGTCGTCGAGCAGGCGCCCGTGGCGGTGGACGAGCCAGATCGGCGACGGCTCGAACGCGTGCTCGAAGAAGCGGGCGAAGTTCTCGGCCAGGCGCCGCTCGATCGGGACCTCCGGATCGGTCAGCCAGTCGCCCGTCAGCTCGCCGCCGGCGCGATCGACGACGGCGAGCACGAGGTCGATCCGGCCGCGCGGGAAGTAGTGGTAGATCAGGTTGCGGGTGACGCCGGCGCGCTCGGCGACCGAGTCGAGGGTGAGCGCCGCGTAGCCGCCCGCGGCGACGATCTCGAGCGCCGCGGCGACGAGCTGGGAGCGGCGCTGCTCCGAGCTCATCCGCCGCACGCCCTGGGTCTCCGCGGGTCCGCTCACGACGCCCGAGTCTACCGTTTACGCGGTATCAACTTGACATTGTGTAAACAGTGTCGTAGCTTGCCCGGTCGAAGGCCACCCGACCGAGGAGAGACTCGAGTGAAGCTCACCCCCGCGCGGCTTTGCGCCGCCACCGCCACCGCCGTCGCCGTCGCGCTGCTGGGCGCGGCCTCCGTATCGGCGGCGCCGATCGTCAGCGCCGGCGCGACCTCGCTGCCCGAGTTCTCCGGCGCCGCCGCCGACGCCAACCCAATCAAGGGGGCGGCCAAGCCCGAGCAGAACCCGTTCATGGCCAAGGACCCGAACTCGAACATCCACAACGACGCGTGGATGACCGACGCCTACAACCGCCGCGGCCCGCTCGGCAACGACCTCGTGACGAGCTCGACCGCCTACCCCTCGTCGCTGTGCGGCTCGCTCGCCTTCGACTCCCGCGGCCGGATCGTCTCCGTCTGCCCGTCGATCCCGCTGCCGCCGCAGGCGCGGATCATCGATCCGGACACGCTCGAGCCGATCTCGACGCTCGATCTGCCGACGGCGCCGAACCCGCCCGGCACCAAGGAGTACCAGAACTTCGCCGGCGGCGGCTACCTGTTCCTCGACGACAAGGACCAGATCTGGGTCGCGACCCGGACCGACCACCTCTACGTGATCAGCGAGGGCGCCGACGGCAGGACGCTGACGCTGAAGCGAGACTACGACCTGACCTCGGTGCTCGACCCCTCGACCGAGCGGGTCACCTCGGCGCTGCCTGACTACGACGGCCTGATCTGGTTCGTCTCGAAGACGAACGGCAAGGTCGGCACGCTCGATCCGAAGACCGGAAAGCTGAAGGTGATGCGCCTCGGCGAGGAAATCGAGAACTCGTTCGCGGTCGCCGCCAACGGCGTCTACATCGTCAGCGACAAGCGCATGTACCGGTTCAAGGCGACCAAGAAGAACAGGCCGCGGGTGATCTGGCGGCAGAAGTACCCGAACTCGGGGATCGTCAAGCCGAGCCAGGTCGACGCCGGATCGGGGACCACGCCGACGATCCTCGACGGCGGCTACGTCGGCATCACCGACAACGCCGACCCGATGAACGTCGTCGTCTACCGGACGAAGAAGAACCTGAAGCAGGGCCAGCACCGGGCGGTCTGCAAGGTGCCGGTGTTCAAGCGGGGGGCGAGCGCGACCGAGAACACGCTGATCGGGACGAAGCGCTCGCTGATCGTCGAGAACAACTACGGCTACCAGGACCCGTTCGGCCCCGACGCCGGCGCCCTGACCGAGCCCGGCTTCGCCCGCGTCGACGTCAACAAGAAGGGCACCGCCTGCAAGAAGAGGTGGACGAACAACGAGGTCCGCTCGCCGACGGTGGTGCCGAAGATCTCGAACAAGACGGGGCTGATCTACACCTACTCGCGACCCGAGGACCCGCTCGGCGACCAGGGCTACTTCTGGACCGCGATCGACTACCGGAGCGGCAAGACCGCGTGGATGCAGTACGCGGGCTCGGGCCTGACGTTCAACAACAACTACGCCGGCCTGGCGCTGGGCAAGGGCGGCCGCGCCTACCTCGGGACGATCGGGGGGATCATCTCGCTCAAGGACGGCTGATCGGCGGGCGCGGCGCGGCGCGCTCGCCGGCCCTCGCGGGCGCCGCTGACGGCCGCGCCGATCGGAGCGGGCGCCGACCGGGCCCCGGACGCCGCCCGCCGGGCTGATAGAAACCCCGGCTGATGGATACGCGCAAGGAGCGGGTCGTGCTCGAGACCGCTGACCACCGGATCGTCGGCGACGTCCATCTGCCCTCCGAGGGCTACCGGAGCCGCTTCTCCGACTTCATCAACCGCACCGAGCTGCGCTTCGTGACGCTGACCGACGTGCAGGTGATCGAGCGCACGCCGGCCGGCGCCCGGCAGACCTCCGAGCACCCGTTCATTGCCGTCGGCACCGACCACATCCGCTTCGCCTACCCCGACGACGGCGGCGGCTGAGCCCGGGGACTGGGCCGGACCGACGGCGGCGGCGGCTGAGCCCGCGGCCGGGGCCCACCCGACCTACTTCGGCGGCATCCGGATCGCGCCGTCGAGCCGGATCGTCTCGCCGTTCAGCATCGGGTTGATCGCGATCGAGTGCACGAGCTCGGCGAACTCGGCCGGCTCGCCGAGCCGGCTCGGGAACGGGATCGTCCGGCCGAGCGCCTCGCGCGCCGGCTCCGGCAGCGCCGCGAGCAGCGGCGTGTCGAACAGGCCCGGGGCGATCGACATCACCCGGATGCCGCGGCTCGCCAGATCGCGCGCGGCGGGCAGCGTCATGCCGACGATCCCGGCCTTCGAGGCCGCGTAGGCGATCTGGCCGATCTGGCCGTCGAAGGCGGCGGCCGAGGCGGTCGAGATCAGGACGCCGCGCTCGCCGCCGTCGTCGGGGTCGTTCTCGTTCATCCGCGTCGCCGCCAGCCGGATCAGGTTGAAGCTGCCGATCAGGTTGACCTCGACCACGTTGCGGAACAGGTCGACCGGGTGCGGGCCCTGCTTGCCGGTCACCCGCTGCGCCCAGCCGATCCCGGCGCAGGCGACGGCGATCCGCAGGCCGCGCGGCGCGGCGACGGCCGCGACCGCCGCCGCGACCGCGTCCTCGTCGCTGACGTTCGCCTCGGCGAACGCCGCGCGCTCGCCGAGCTCGGCGGCCAGCGCCTCGCCCCGCTCCGCGTTGAGGTCGGCGATCACGACGTGGGCGCCGGCCTCGTGCAGCCGCCGCGCCGTCGCCGCGCCGAGCCCCGAGGCCCCGCCGCTGACGATCGCTCCCGCTCCGCTGACCTCCATCGCGCGCCGCAGGCTATAGCGCCGGCGCCGTGCGGGCCCGCACGGCGCCGAGCGGGGACCCAAGGGCGGCGCTAGGCGATCGCGTCGCCCGGCTTCGCGTCGCGGTCGGGGCGCAGCAGCACCACCCCGAGCTCGTCGTCGAGCGCGCCCAGCACCAGCACCTCCGAGCGCACCGGCCCGACCTGGCGCGGCGGCAGGTTGACGACGGCGACGACCAGCGTGCCCTCGAGCTGCTCGCGCGGGTAGCCGGTGATCTGGGCCGAGCAGCGCTTCGAGCCGATCTCGGGCCCGAAGTCGATCGTCAGCTTCCAGGCCGGCTTGCGGGCCTCGGGGAAGTCCTCGACCAGCGTCACGCGGCCGACCCGCATGTCGACGGCCGCGAACCCCGCGGGATCGATCTCGGGCTTGGGCTCCATCGCGGGGCGAACCTACCGGCGCCGGGCCGCGGGCGCTGCTCCACGGCCCGGCGCCACCTCTCATCTCCTCCCGTAGGGCACGAGCAGCAGGACGACGCCGACGATGATCAGCAGCACGCCGAGCAGCCAGGAAACGGTGAGCGCGACGATGATCCCGACGATGATCAGGATGATGGGGACGGACAGGGCCACGTGACCTCCTTGGTCGGTTCGGTGCCTCCGATGTTGCCCACTGGAGCGGCGCCGACACAAGCTCGCCGCCGGGCGGCCGGCGGCGCGCGGCTCAGGCCGTCGCGGCGAAGAACTCCGCCTCGGCCACGCCGAGCGGCGTCGAGGGCGGCTCGGCCGACAGGTACTCGGCCATGATCCGCGCCCAGTCGGCGCCGGCCCGCAGATCGGCGAGGGTGACGAACACGAGCCCCTCCTGACGCCGCATCAGAAGCGACGCCGGCGGCAGCGTCTGGCGTCGCATCGCCTCGTAGTGGGGGCTGCGGGGCGAGCTCGTCAGCTCGATCAGCTCGTGTGCGTAGTCGGGGTCGAGGCGGCGGAAGCCGCGCTCGAACAGCCACTCGGCGCCGCTGCGGACCTGGTCGAGCAGCTCCCCGGGATCGAACTCGTCGGGGTCGGGCAGGTAGCCGAGCTCGGCGAGCAGCTCGTGGACGGCGACGGCGTCGCCGGCGGCGACCGCCTCGCCGAGCCGCCGCTCGCGCTCGAGGTGCTCGGCGGGGACGCGCCGGACCATGCCGAAGTCGAGGAAGCCGACGCGGCCGTCGTCGAGCAGCAGGTAGTTGCCGGGGTGCGGGTCGCCGAGCACCATCAGCGTCCGGCCGCGGTCGAAGAAGAAGCGGAAGACGATCTCACCGTAGCGGTCGCGGGTCGCGTCGTCGAGCTGCTTGACCTGCTCGAAGCGCAGCCCCTCGAGGTACTCGGTGACGAGCACGCGGCGGCTCGACAGCGCCGTCAAGACCCGCGGGACGACGATGAACGGGTGGCCGCGATAGACGCGCTCGATCGCGCGGTGGTTCTGCGCCTCGAGCTCGTAGTCGAGCTCCTCGGAGATCCGCTCGCGGACCTCGCCGCCGACCGCCTTCACGTCGAGGCCCGGCGCCATCCGCTTGACCAGCCGCAGGATCAGGTGCAGGTTGCGGAGGTCGATCTCGACCGCCTCGGCCACCCCCGGGTACTGGACCTTGACCGCGACCGTCTCGCCGTCGTGGGTGACGGCGCGATGGACCTGGCCGATCGAGGCCGCCGCGAACGCGTCGCGCTCGAACTCCGCGAAGTGGTCGTCGATGCGGCCGCCGAGGTCGTCCTCGACGACGTCGCGGATGTCGTCGTAGCCGAACTTCGGCGCGTTGTCGCGAAGCTCGGCGAGCGCCGCGTGGAACTCCCGCTGTCCCTGCTCGGAGAGGCCTGGCAGCTCGACCGTCGAGAGCACCTGGCCGATCTTCATCGCCGCGCCCTTCATCTCGCCGAGCTGGCGCGCGATCTGGACGGCGATCTTGCCGACGCGCTCGTCGGTCTTCTCCTGGCGCCGCATCTCGTCGCGGGTCAGGTTCGCCAGCCGCGTCCCGGCCCAGCCGATCCCCTGGCGCGCGACCATGCCGCCGACGCCGGCGGTACGGCCGATCCGCCCGGTCCTGATCCGCGCTGCCTCCGCCTCGGAGCGTTCCTCCTCGTCGTCCACCGGGTGCAGTCTGCCAGCCCGGGCGTCGCTACTCTCAGCGGCCGATCGTGTTGCGGGGACATGCCAGGGCTTGAGCATCGGGCGGCGGCGCGGCTCGCCGCGGCGGCGGCGCTGGCGCTGCTGGTCGCCGCGACCGCCGGCGGCGGGGCCGCGGCCACCGCCGCAGCGGCGAAGGCGGACGCCGGCGGCAGCGGCAAGCCCAACTTCGTCGTCGTCCTCACCGACGACCAGGACCTCGAGTCGATGCGGGTGATGCCGAAGGTCCGCAAGCTGATCGCCCGCAAGGGCACGACGTTCAGCAACTACTACACGACCAACCCGGTCTGCTGCCCGTCCCGGACCACCGGCCTGACCGGCCAGTACGCGCACAACACCGGCGTCTTCCGCAACGCGCCCCCGAACGGCGGCTACGCGGTCTTCAATGACGACGAGGTGCTGCCCCTGTGGCTGCAGCGGGCCGGCTACGCGACCGGGCACATCGGCAAGTACGTCAACGGCTACGGCGCCATCGACCCGGTGGAGATCCCGCCGGGCTGGACCGAGTGGTACGGCTCGGTCGATCCCGGCACCTACCGGATGTACGGCTACACGCTGAACGAGAACGGACAGCTAGTCACCTACGGCGACTACGACACGCCGGACCCGGCCAACTACCAGACCGATGTCTACGCCGACAAGGCGACCGACTTCATCCGGCGCCGGGCGCCGCAGGAGCAGCCGTTCTACCTCTCGATCGCGCCGCTCGCCCCCCACGTCGAGGTCTATCGCCGCGACGACGGCAACGACGACGCCGAGACCCCGCGCAACCCGAACCCGCGGCCGGCGCCGCGCCACAGCAACCGCTTCCAGCACGAGAAGCTGCCCAAGGGCCCGTCGTTCAACGAGGCCGACGTCGCCGACAAGCCGCTCGGCGTCCGCGATCGGCCGCTGATGTCGGGCGCCGCCACCGGCCAGTCGCGCAACCGCTACCGCTCGCGGCTCGGATCGCTGCTCGCGGTCGACGACATGGTCAAGCGGATCGTCAACACGCTGCGCCGCACCGGCGAGCTCGACGACACCGTGATCGTGTTCGTCTCCGACAACGGCTTCCTGCTCGGCGAGCACCGGATCCCGACCGGCAAGCAGTACCCCTACGAGGAGTCGATCAACGTGCCGTTCGAGATCCGCGGGCCGGGGATCCCCAAAAACGAGGTCCGCAGGCAGCCGGCGGCGAACATCGACCTCGCGCCGACGATCCTCGACCTCGCCGGCGCCGGGCGCCGCGCCGGCATCGACGGCCGCTCGATGATGCGGCTGATCAGGGACCGCCACTTCTACCCCGGCCGCGCGATCGTGCTCGAGAACTGGTGTCAGACCGACGAGCTCACCTGCTACGACCCCGGCAGCCCGACGACGCCCCGCTACCGCGGCGTGCGCACCGACCGCTACGCCTACATGCGCTATCCGGACGGCGAGCAGGAGCTCTACGACCTCGAGAAGGATCCCTACGAGCTGACCAGCCTCGACGGCAGGCCCGGCTACGCGCCCGAGCGGGCGGCGCTGAGCCGGCTGCTCGACCGGATGCAGCTCTGCCGCGGCAGGGGCTGCCGGATCGCGCCGCGGCTGCGGCTGAAGCTGCGCTACCGGCTCGGCCGGCGCGGCGGCGGCAAGCGCTGCGTGCGCTCGGGCGTCAAGGTCGCGATCGGCGGCCGCGACGCCGGCCAGGCCGTGAGCGCGAAGTTCATCCTCCCCGGGCCCAACGACAGGGACAGGCGGCGGCCGTTGCGGGCGCGGGTGGCGCCGCGGCGGCTCGAGCGCGGCCGCGCGAACCCCTTCGCGGCCGAGGTGACGGTGCTCGACGGGCGGATCGAGACCGTCTCCGGCCGCCTCCCGCCCGCCTGCTGAGCGTCAGCCGGCGGCGATCTCGGAGCGCATCGGGCTCAGGCCTCGACCGGCAGCCGCAGCGCAGCCAGCGCCGGCCCGTACATCTCGGCCTTGATCGCGGCGACGACGTCGCGGTTCTTGGTCGCGAGCGTCGCCGCCCGCTCGATCGCGCGCGACGACCTCGTCCTCGGTGACCGCCGCGTCGACGATCCCCGCCTCGAGCGCGTCGACGCCGCCGTAGCGGCGGCCGGTCAGCATCGCCTCGCGGGCGGCGCGCGAGTCGGCAGCTTCGCCCGGATCAGCGCCGACATCCCCAGCGTGAACGGGATGTTGATGTCGACCTCGGGCAGGCAGAAGAAGCCGCGGTCGGAGCGCATCACCCGCTCGTCGCAGGCCAGAGCCAGCATCGCCCCGGCCGCGAACGCGTGCCCGTTGAGGGCGCCGAGCACGGCCACCGGCGAGCCCAGCAACCGCGCCAGCAGCTCATGCACGCGGGCGACGTTGCGCTGCGGCTCGCCCGCGGGCGCGCCGCCCATCCACTCGAGATCGAGGCCGTTGGAGAAGAACTTGCCGCTGCCGGTGAGGACGATCGCCGCCGGCCCCTCGGAGCCGTCGACCTCGTCGAGTGCGCCCTCGAGCGAGTCGACGTTGTCGGGGTAGAAGCGGTTCTCCCCCGCGTTCATGCGGAGGATCGCCACGCCGCCCTCGCGGGACCGCTCGATCACGCGGCGTAGCCAAGCAGGTCCGGCGCGCGCCGGCGGCGCCCGCGTCGTTGCGACGCGGACGCCGGGCGGTCGAACGAGATCGGGCCCGGTGGGGGCCCGGCCGCCGTTCAGCCTGCGCGGATCGCCGAGATGTCGAGCACGAGCTTGACCTTGTCGGCGACGACCGCGTTGCCGCTGCCGAGCGCGGCGTTGAACTTCATCCCGTACGCGTCGCGGGAGAGCTCGCCGGTCACCTCGATCCCGATCCTGTCCTCGCCGTCCATCCCGACCTCGACCCCGCCGACCTCCGCCTCGAGCTTGATCTCGCGGCTGACGCCGTGGATCGTCAGCTCGCCGACGATCATGTAGGTTTCCTCGTCGATCGGCTCGATCCGCTTCGACTCGAAGCTCAGCTCCGGGAACGTCTCGGCATCGAAGAAGTCGGGCGAGCGCAGGTGGTCGTCGCGCGCTCCGACTCCGGTCGTCACGCTCGCCGTCTTGGCGCTGCCGGCGATCCTCGCCGAATCGGGGTCCTCGCCGATCTCGAGCGTGCCGTCGAACTCCTCGAAGTGGCCGCGGACCGTCGCCACGCCCATGTGCTTGACCGCGAACCCGAATCGGGTGTGCGCCGGGTCGACCTTCCAGGTGCCGGCCGGGGCGATCGTCCTGCTGTCGATGTTTGCTGTGCTCATGTCCTCATCCTTTGCCTCTGGTAGGGGGATAGTTGTTGGTGCAAATATCCTAACAGATCATTTGCGGATGCAACAGTTGCATGCGCAACGCAGGGTGGATGGCTCACTTCGGTGGTTCGTGCGATCGCCGTGCCGGCCCGTCGATCGGCCAGGAGTCGCGTTGCGACCGTGGCTCGGCTGCTCCAGCCGCGGGCGCGCTAGCCGGCGGCCGGCGCCTCGCCACGGCGCGCCGCCTCGGCGTGCTCGCGCGAATCCTTCGACGACAGCAGCAACGCCGCCAACAGCGCGCCGGCGAGCGCGAAGCAGGCGCCGACGGTGAACGCATCCTGGAACCCCCTCGGTCAGCGCCACCGTCTGGTCGCTAACGCCGGAGGCGAAGGCGTCGCTGGTGACCGTGTTCGCGACCGAGGCGAGGATCGCCAGGCCGAGCGCGCCGCCGACCTGCTGGGAGGTGTTGATCAGCCCCGAGACGAGGCCCGCTTGCTGCGGCGCGGTCCCGGTCATGGCGGCGATCGTCACCGAGACGAACGCGAGCCCGGCAGCGATGATGATCAGCGCCGACAGCGGCAGGTAACGCTGATCGCCGGGATACTGCTCGTCGCCGCCGGCCTCGGCTGGTTCCGGGGGCGCTGATCTGGGTGCCTCGATCGCCGACTGCCCGAGCACCTGCTGCAGGCATGCCGACCAGCAGCGCGACGATGTTGGCGCCGCGCAGCGTTCGCAGGTTGAAGATCGAGAACGGGACCAGCGGCCGCCTGCTGCGCAGCTCGATCACGACGAACGCCGCCAGCAGGACCGCCGCCCCGACGAGTCGCAGGATCGTCGCCGTCGACGTCCAGCCCGCGCTCTCGGCGTCGACCAGCGCGAAGACGAGCAGCGCCAGCCCGGCGGTGACCGCGAACGCGCCCGGGAGGTCGAACGTGCGCTCCTCCTCCTCGCCCGAGGTCGACTCCTTGAGGCGACGCGGCGCCTGATAGACCAGGAACAGCCCGATCGGCACGTTCACGAACAGCACCCAGCCAGCTCAGGTACTCGGTGAGGAAGCCGCCGAGGAGGACGCCGACGGCGCCGACGGGCACCGGCGACCGCGCCCCAGACGCCGAGCGCGCGGTTGCGCTCGGCCCCTCGGCGAAGGTCGTCGTGACGATCGACAGCGCCGCCGGGGAGATCATCGCGGTGCCGAGCCCCTGCGCCGCCCGGGCGCCGTTGAGCCAGGCCTCGCTCTGGGCGAGCCCGCCGAGCAGCGAGGCAAGCGAGAACAGCGTCATGCCGACGATGAACATCCGCCGCCGGCCGAAAAAGTCAGCGAGCCGGCCGCCGAGCAGCAGGAAGCCGCCGAAGGTGAGCGTGTAGGCGTTGACGACCCAGGAGAGATCGTCCTGCGAGATTCCCCAGCGCCGTCCCTATCGACGGCAGCGCGACGTTGACGATCGAGGCGTCGATGCCGACGACGAACTGCGTCATCGCCACGAGGATCAGCGCGATGTTCTTGGCGCGCGGTGTGTCGAGGTCGCGGGTTACGGGCGGTCGGGGAAGATATGGCCCCCGACCGGAAGCTGCGCTCGGCGGCTCAGGCCGGCGGCGTGGCGGTGGCGGGAGCGGCCGCGTGAAGCCGTGAATTCGGCGTCTAGATCTAGCGCTGGCGGGTGGTCGAGGCGGTGGCGAAGCGGCGCCGGTAGAGGATGTAGGGGCGGCCGAGGTACTGCAGCGGGATGCTGAACGCGTGCACGAGGCGGCTGAACGGGAACATCGCCCAGAACGCCCAGGCGGCGATCGCGTGCACCTGGTAGATCGTCTTCGCGCCCGCGGCGGCGTCGACGTCGGGCTGGAGGATGAACAGCGACCGCCACCACTCCGAGATCGACTCGCGGTAGTCGTAGGGGTTGGTGCTGAGCAGGTTGTCGGCGAACGTCATCCAGCAGCCGAGCGCGATCATCAGCGTCAGCAGGAAGTAGACGAGCATGTCGGTCCGCGAGGTCGCCCGCCGGACCCGGACGTTGGTCGCGCGCCGGTAGGCGAGGCCGACGAAGCCGACCGCGCAGACGGCGCCGGCGATCGCGCCGGCGATCGCCGAGAACCAGCGATAGACCGGCTCGGAGATGCCGATCGCGTGGGTGAACGAGGCCGGGATCATCAGCCCGATCACGTGGCCGCCGATCGCGGCGAGGGCGCCGTAGTGGAACGCGGGCCCCGCCCAGCCGAGGATCTTGCCCTCGAACAGCTGCGTCGAGCTGCTGGTCCAGCCGAACTGGTCGGCGCGGTAGCGCCACCAGATCCCGACCAGGAAGGTGACGATCGCGGCGTAGGGAAGGATCACCCAGAGCAGGATCTCGCCGGCGCTGTTCACGCGTGCGCCCCCTCCGGCATCGCCTCCGCCGGCCCGTAGGGCTCGAGCCCGACGGCCTCCTCGGGCGGGCCCTCGCGCGCCAGCCGCTCGACCTCCGAGCGCTCGCTGACGCTGAGCCCGGGCAGGCAGGCGGCGATCGCGTCGAGCGCGTGCGCGTAGGGGCTGTCGAGGTCGTGCAGCGACAGTCGCAGCAGCTCGATCGCGGCGCGGTGCTCGCCGAGCAGCGCCTCGCCGTGGCCCGCGGGGGCGAGCGCCGCGTAGGCGAGCACCACCGCGAGATGGTCGGGCAGCTCGGCCGAGTCCATCGGCAGGCCGTCGCTGCGGTAGAGCTTCTTCAGCCGCAGCAGCGCCATGCCGCGCTCGCGGGTGTCGCCGTGCGCGTAGTAGGTCAGGTAGAGGCTGGCGCGGCGGCGCAGGTCGAAGGTCTCGACGTAGCGCGCCGCGAGCTCGGTCGCGTTGCCGGTCCAGCCGGCCAGAAACGACGCCAGCGAGTCGCGCACCGGCCCCTCCGAAAGCGCCGCGACCTCGGCGGCGAGCTCCGGCCGCGCCGCGGCGACGCGCTCATCGGGGTAGCGCAGGACGAACGACAGCAGCGCCCACGGCGGCGGCTCGGCCTCACCCCTGCGGCCGCTCATCGGCCGGTTCGCTCCCCGCGCCGCAGCAGCTCAACGCTCATCCGCCGGTCCGCTCCTCGCGCTGCAGCAGGTCGACGAGGTGGAAGCTCTCGCCGTCGACGGGCACGACCGGCGAGGAGGTGTCGGGGCGCGGGTCGACGGCGCCGCAGTTGCCCGGGCCGCCCTGGAAGTCGAGCCCGCAGCCGCCCTGCTCCTGCATCAGCCGCTCGCCGAGCTCGGCGTGCGCCTTCGGGATCACGTAGCGGTCGTCGTAGTCGGCGATCGCCAGCAGCCGGTACATGCGCTCGAGCTCGGGGCCGGTCAGGCCGACC
>CAZCFA010000053.1:5683-19655 GCA_964497825.1 uncultured Conexibacter sp. | reverse complement strand
CGCCGGAGCCACCGGTATCGGTGGCCGTCTCGGTGGTCGCCGTCGCCGTAAACGAGGTCGTCGTCGCGGTGTTGGTGGTCGTCGTCGGCTCGGTGCTGGTGGTCGTCGTGGTCGTCGGCTCGGTCGTCGTCGTGGTCGTCGTCGCGGCCGTCGGGAGCGAGGTCGTATCGTCGCTGCCGCCGCCGCCGGCGAGGGCGATGACGGCGATCACAAGGCCGATGATCACCGCCGCGACGAGCCCGATCCCGGCCTTCTGGCCGGTCGACATCCCGCCGTCGTCGCCGTAGCGGTCATCGCGCCGCGGGTCGCGGTCATCGCGCCGCGGGTCGCGGCCGCCGCGGCCGCCGCGGTCGTCGTCGGGGGGCATCACGTTCGTCGGATCGTCGTGCATGGGCGCCAGTCTATTGCCGCCGGGCGGCGACGATCGCCACGGCGGCAGCGAGCTGGTCGGCGGCTTGCGCGACCTGCTCGGCGCCGATCGTCAGCGGCGGCAGCAGCCGGATCGTCTCCGGGTTCGGGGCGTTGACGACGAGTCCGTCCGCGAGCGCCGCCGCGGCGACCGCCGAGGCGTCGATCCCCGCGTCCAGCTCGACGCCGAGCATCAGCCCACGGCCGCGGACGGCTGCGATCCCGTCGCGCCCGGCGAGGCCGGAGCGGAGCTCGTCGCCGCGCTCGCGCGAGGCGGCGAGCAGCTCCGGGTCGGCGAGCAGCTCGAGCGCCGCGAGCGCGGCCCGGGCGCAGATCGGCCCGCCGCCGAAGGTCGAGCCGTGCTCGCCCGCCGTCAGCCCAGCGCCGACGACCGGCGCGGTCACGCAGGCGCCGACCGGCAGGCCGCCGCCGAGCGCCTTCGCCGCGGTCATCACATCGGGCCGGACCGGCGTCCACTGCGACGCCCACAGCGTGCCGGTCCGCCCCATCCCGGTCTGGATCTCGTCGAAGACGAGCAGCGCGCCGACCTCGTCGCAGGCGCGCCGGGCGGCGATCATCACCTCGTCGGCGATCGGGTGGACGCCGGCCTCGCCCTGGATCGGCTCCAGCATCACCGCGGCGGTGCGCTCGCCGACCGCCGCGCGCAACGCGTCGGGGTCGTCGCGCGGAGCCGTGACGAAGCCGGCCGGCAGCGGCCCGAACGGGTCCTCGCGGGCGAGCCGCGGCGTCGCCGCCAGCGCCCCCAGGGTGCGGCCGTGGAAGGCGAAGTCCAAGACGACGATCTCGGGCCGCTCGACCCCGCGCCCGCGGGCGTGCTTGCGGACGAGCTTGATCGCGCACTCGTTCGCCTCGGCGCCGGAGTTGCAGAGGAAGGCGCGGCCGCCGAGCGAGGCGGCGACGAGCCGCTCGCTCAGCCGCATCACCGGCTCCGAGTAGAACAGGTTCGAGGTCCCGGCCAGCGCCGCGGCCTGCTCACAGATCGCGGCGACGATCCGCGGGTGGCAGTGACCGGCGTTGTGGACCGAGAGGCCGCTGAACAGGTCGAGGTACTCGGTGCCCTCGCGGTCCCAGAGGCGACAGCCCTCGCCGCGCACGAACTCGACCCCCGCGCGCGCGTAGGTCGGCATCGCGTAGCGCTGCTCGAGGTCGCGGAGCTCGCTGATGTCGGTCATCGCACGTGCAGCTCCAGTACAGGGGGGAATCGCATTCAGGGGGTCACCTTGGTGCCGATCCCGGCGTCGGTGAACAGCTCCAGCAGCAGGCTGTGGGGGCGGCGGCCGTCGAGGATGTGCGCCGACTGGACGCCGCCGTCGATCGCCTCCGCGCAGGCGGCGAGCTTCGGCCGCATGCCGCCCTCGAGCCCCGGCAACGCCTCCCGCACCTCCGCGATCGTCGCCTCCGAGATCAGCGTCGCCGGGTCGTCGGCGACCGCGCGCCAGCCCTCGACATCGGTCAGGAAGATCACCTTGTAGGCGCCGAGCGCCGCCGCGACCTTGCCCGCCGCCGAGTCGGCGTTGACGTTGTGGGAGTTGCCGTCGCGGTCGGAGGCGGCCGAGGCGATCACCGGGATGTAGTCGGAGGCGATGTGATCGAGCAGGTCGACGTCGACGCGCTCGATCTCGCCGACGAAGCCGACCAGCTCGGCCTCGGCGACCGGGCGGATCTCGAACAGGGTCCCGTCCTCGCCCGAGAGCCCGACCGCGGGCTGGCCCTGGCGGTTGAGCCGCTGGACGATGTCGGAGTTGATCTTGCCGACCAGCACCATCTTCGCGACCTCGACGGTGGCGGCATCGGAGACCCTGAGCCCCTCGACGAACCTGACCTCGAGCCCGAGCCGCTCCATGTAGTCGCTGATCTCGGGGCCGCCGCCGTGAACGATCACCGGGTTCAGGCCGATGTACTTGAGCAGCACGACGTCGCGGGCGAACTCGTCGCGCAGCGCCGGATCGCGCATCGCCGCGCCGCCGTACTTGATCACCACCGTGCGCCCGTGGAACTCGCGGATGTAGGGCAGCGCCTCGAGCAGCGTCTCGACGCTGCCGGCGGCGGCGAGCGCGCGTTCCTCGGCAGTCCTGCGATCGCTCACGTCGTGTACTCCGCGTTCAGCGTGACGTAGTCGTGGCCGAGGTCGCTGAAGTAGACGTGGGCGCTCGCCGCGCCGCGATCGAGCCCGAGCCCGATCTCGGCCTCGCGGCCGTCGCCGCCGAGCTCGCCGGCCTCGATCGCGTCGGGGCCGAGCTCGCCGATCTCGGCGCCGGCGAGGGCCATCCCCGCCGCCTGCGCGATCCGGCCCCAGTTCGGATCGTGGCCGAACAGGGCCGTCTTGACCAGCGGCGAGTTCGCGATCGCCCGGGCGACGCGCTCGGCCTCGGCCGCGTCGGCGGCGCCGCTGACCTCGATCCGCCCGGTCCGGCTGGCGCCCTCGCCGTCGGCGACGATCTCGAGCGCGAGCTGCAGCAGGACCGCATCGAGCAGGCCCGCCGGCAGCTCCTCGCCCGCGGCGCCGCTCGCCTGCAGCAGCACCGTGTCGTTGGTCGACATCTGGCCGTCGACGGTGATCCGCTCGAACGAGCCGCCGACGGCGGCGCGCAGCGTGGCTTCGGGATCGCCGAGGGCGGCATCGGTCTGCACGAAGCAGAGCATCGTCGCGAATCCGGGCTCGATCATCCCCGCGCCCTTCGCCTGGGCGGAGACGGTGACGCCGCCGGCCCGAACCGCGCAGCGCTTCGGCCAGCGGTCGGTGGTCATGATCGCCGCCGCGAAGTCGGCGCCGCCCTCGGGCCGGAGCTCCGCCGCGGCCTCGTCGATCCCGGCGAGCAGCCGGTCGATCGGCAGCGGCACGCCGATCGTTCCCGTCTCCGCGACCGCGACCGCGGCCGGCTCGAGCCCGAGCGCGGCGGCGGCGCGTTCTTGCATCGCCACCGCGTCGGCGTAGCCGCGCTCGCCGGTGGCGGCGTTGGCGTTGCCGGAGTTGACGACCGCGGCGCGCAGCGCGCCCCGCTCGCAGCGCTCGCGGCAGACCCTGACCGGCGCCGCGGCGGCGGCGTTGCGAGTCAGAAGCAGCGCCGAGCCGACCGCGGCGGCGTCGCAGGCGATCACGCCGACGTCGGTCGCGCCGGACGGCTTCAGGCCGCAGGCGCGGCCGGCGGCGCGGAACCCGGGCGCGAGCGCGGTCGGCTCGAGCTCCTCGATCCCGGCCGGCGGCTCGACCCAGCGCGAGCGGAAGAACCGCTGCGGGCCGGCGGCCGCCCCCGAGGCTGCGTGGCCGGCGCTCATCCTAGCCCCAGCCCTTCGTCGAGGCCGAGCATCAGGTTGAGGTTCTGGATCGCCTGCCCCGCCGCCCCCTTCCAGAGGTTGTCGATCGCCCCGAAGGCGAGGATCCGGCCGCCGCGGTCGACCTCGACGTGGATCCGGCAGAGGTTGGTGGCTCGGACCTCGCGCACGCCGGGCGGGCGCTCGAGCAGCTCGACGAACGGTTCGGCCGCGTAGCGCTGCTCGTACAGCGCCCTGACCTCGCGGGCGTCGGTCTCGCGCGCGGGGCGCACGTAGCAGGAGACGAGCTCGCCCTGATCGAGCGGCAACAGGTGCGGGACGAAGCTCAGCGGCGGGCAGCGCCCGTCCGCCAGCGCCGCCAGCTCCTGCGCGATCTCGGGCTCGTGGCGGTGGCCGCCGGTCCCGTAGGGGCTCGCGTTCTCGGTCAGGCTGACGAAGCTGAGCCGCTCGCCGCCGCCGCGGCCGGCGCCGGAGACGCCGGACTTCGCGTCGATGACGACGTCGGCGATCAGCCCGGCGGCGGCGAGCGGCGCCAGGGTCAGCAGCGCCGCGGTCGGGTAGCAGCCGGGGTTGGCGACGAGCTCGGCGGCGGCGATCCGCTCCCGATACAGCTCCGGCAGCCCGTAGACGGCCTCGCCGAGCAGCTCGGGGGCGGCGAGCTCGCCATACCACTCGGCGTAGACGTTGGCGTCGCGGAGGCGGAAGTCGGCGGAGAGGTCGACGACCTGCAGGCCGAGGTCGCGGAGGCCGGCGACAAGGGGCGCCGAGGCCCCGTGCGGGTAGGCGACGATCGCCGCGTCGCAGTCGCCGGCGCCGTCGATGTCGAGCTCGGTCAGAAGCAGCGGCACCCGGTGGCGCGGGTGCAGGTCGCAGAGCCTGCTGCCGGCGTCGTTGCGCGCGGTCGCGCGCGCGAGCTCGAGCCGGGGGTGGCGCCAGACGAGCTCGGCGGCGAGCGCGCCGGCGAGGCCGGAGGCACCGGCGACGAGCACCCGCGCGGCGGGATCGCCCTCGAGCGGCTGGCCGTGATCAGCCACGGAGCGTCGCTCCGATCCGCTCGAGCGCGGCGACGATCGCCGCCCGCAGCGGCGCCACGTCGGCGTCGGTCAGGGTCCGATCCGGCGCCCGGAACTCGAGCCGCAGCGCCAGGCTGCGCTTGCCGGCACCGACCTGCTCGCCGCTGTAGACGTCGAAGACCCCGACCGACCGCAGCAGCTCGCCGCCGGCCTCCTCGACGGCGGCGACGACCCGCCCGGCCGGCAGCTCGGCGTCGGCGACGACGGCGAGGTCCTCGCCCAGCGCCGGATACGTGGTCACGTCCTCGAAGCTCTCCTCGCCGACGGCGGCGGCCGCAAGCAGCGGCGCGACGTCGATCTCGAAGCCGGCCGCGGCCTCGACCCCGAGCGCGGCGAGCACCGAGGGGTGCAGCTCGCCGACCCAGCCGGCGGCGGCGGCGCCGAAGCCGACGTCGGCGGCGCGCGCCGGATGCAGGAACGGGCGCCGCCCCGGCGCCAGCTCGAGCGGCGCCGCGATCGCCTCGGCGAGCAGTTCGAGCAGGCCCTTGACGTCGTAGAAGTCGACGGCGGCGGCGGGCTGGCGCCAGGAGCCGCGGCGCAGCTCGCCGACGACCAGGGCCGCGAGCCGGTGCGGCTCGGCGACCGGGGCGCCGCGGCGGCCGGCGAAGGCGCCGGCGGCGGGACCGCCGGCGGCGGGCGGGCGCTCGGGCAGGTAGGCGCGGCCGCTCTCGAACAGCGCGACCCGCTCGGCGCCGCGCGCGAGGTTGCGGCCGGCGACGCCGATCAGGCCGCCGATCAGGTCCGTTCGCATCGCCGCCTGCTCCTCCGAGAGCGGGTTGTGCACGCGCACCGGCGCGGTGGCGTCGAGGCCGGGGACGCCGTCGCGGTCGGGCGCGACGAAGCTGAACGTGACCACCTCGTCGAGGCCGCAGTCGCGGATCAGGTCCTCGAGCCTGCGGATCAGCGCCTGGTGACGGCGCAGGCCGCCGATCGCGGTGCCGCGAGCGGGCAGCGTCGCCGGCAGGTGCTCGTCGATGCCGTGGACCCGAGCGACCTCCTCGATCAGGTCGACCTCGCGGGTCGTGTCGAGCATCCGGTCGGCCGGCACCGACACCGCCAGGGTGCCGTCGGCGCCGGCCGCGACGCCGTAGCCGAGCCGCTCGAGGTAGCCGGTCATCTCGGCGACGGCGACCGGCATCCCCAGCAGGCCCTCGACCCGCGGCGGATCGAGGCGGACCGAGATCGGATCGAAGCGCGCGAGCCGCGCGTCGACGTCGATCGTGCCCGGCACAAGCCGGGCGCCGCAGTTGGCGATCATCAGCTTCGCCGCGACCGCCTGCCCGCGGATCGTCGTGTCGGGGTGCATCCCCTTCTCGAACCGGGTCGAGGCCTCCGAGCGGAGCCCGAGCTCGTTCGAGCTGCGGAGGATGTTGACGCCGTCCCAGTTGGCGCTCTCGAGCAGCACCCGCGTCGTCCGCTCCGAGACCTCGGAGCTCCGCCCGCCCATGATCCCGGCGATGCCCGAGGGGCCGTTGCGGTCGCAGACGACGACGGTGCCGGCGCCGAGGGCCCGCTCGACGCCGTCGAGCGTCGTCATCCGCTCGCCGGCGCGGGCGGCGCGGACGACGATCTCGCCGCCGGGGACCGCGTCGAGGTCGAAGGCGTGCAACGGCTGACCGGTCAGCAGCATCACGTAGTTGGTGATGTCGACGACGTTGTTGATCGGCCGCTGGCCGGCGGCGATCAGCCGCGCCTTCAGCCACAGCGGCGAGGGACCGATCTCGACGTCCTCGAAGACGCGGGCGGTGAACCGCGGGCAGAGCTCGGGCACCTCGACGGCGACCGACGCGTGGTCGGTGACGTCGTCGCCGCCGCTCGCCTCGCCGTCGCTCGCCCACGGCGCCTCGGCGAGCTCGGCGCCGGTGATCGCGTGCAGCTCGCGGGCGATGCCGTAGACGGCGAAGCAGTCGGGCCGGTTCGGAGTGACCTCGATCTCGAGCACGGTCTCGGCGATCGGCAGCACCTCGGCGAGCGCCGTCCCCGGTGCGACGCCGGCGTCGAGCACGGCGATCCCGGCCGCGTCCTCGCCGAGCTCCATCTCGGCCTCGGAGAGGATCATCCCCGCCGACTCGACGCCGCGCAGCTTCGCCTTGCCGAGCTTGGTCCCATCCGGCATCAGCGCGCCGGGAAGCGCGACCGCGACGGTCTGGCCGGCGGCGACGTTGGGCGCGCCGCAGACGATCGTCCGCGGCCCACCCGCGCCGGCGTCGACGGCGCAGACGCGCAGCCGGTCGGCGTTCGGGTGCGGCTCGGCGCTGAGCACGCGTCCGACGACGAAGCCGGCGCCGTCGGCGCTGCCGAGCTCGAGCATGCGCTCGACCTCGGTGCCGGTCATCGACAGCCGCTCGGCGAGCTGCCGCGGCTCGAGGCCGGGGTCGCAGAGCTCGGTCAGCCAGCTCAGCGGCGCCCTCACCGGAACTGCTCCAGCATCCGCACGTCGTTGTCGAAGAAGATCCGCAGGTCGGGGACGCCGTGCTTGAGCATCGCGATCCGTTCGATGCCCATCCCGAATGCGAAGCCCTGGACCGAGTCCGGGTCGTAGCCGTGCTCGCGGACGAAGCCGAAGACGTTCGGATCGACCATCCCCGATCCGAGGATCTCGAGCCAGCCGGTGCCCTTGCAGAGGCTGCAGCGCCCGCCGCCGGCGAGGCTGCCGTCGCCGCC
This sequence comes from uncultured Conexibacter sp., assembly GCA_964497825.1. Classification (GTDB taxonomy): domain Bacteria; phylum Actinomycetota; class Thermoleophilia; order Solirubrobacterales; family 70-9; genus RHKX01. The sequence goes on along the minus strand of CAZCFA010000053.1, from coordinate 12,216 downwards.
GCAGCGGAAGCAGGAGACGTCGACCTCGACGCTCGGCTCGGTGAACGGGAAGTAGTGCGGGCGCAGGCGCAGCTCACGGTCGGGCCCGAAGATCGCGCGGGCGAAGGTCAGCAGCGTCCCCTTCAGGTCGGCGAGGGTGATGTCGGCGCCGACCGCCAGGCCCTCGATCTGGTTGAACATCGGGGTGTGGGTCGCGTCGGAGTCGCGGCGGTAGGTGCGCCCGGGGACGATGATGAAGATCGGCGGCTCGGCGTCCTCCATCGAGCGCACCTGCATCGGCGAGGTGTGGGTGCGCAGCAGCACGTCGCGCGGACCCGGCGGCAGCTCGAGCGGCGCGCCGTCGGTGCCGTAGAGCTCGGGCTCGGCGCCGAGCGAGCCGGGATCGACGTAGAAGGTGTCGGCGAGCATCCGCGCCGGGTGCCCGGGCGGGTGGTTGAGCGCGGTGAAGTTGTAGTAGTCGTGCTCGACCTCAGGACCCTCCATCACCCGGTAGCCGAGGCCGATGAAGACGTCCTCGATCTCGCGCCGGGTTCGCGTCAGCGGGTGCAGGTGGCCGAGCCGGACCGGCGCGGTCCCCGGCAGGCTGACGTCGATCGAGTCGCCGGCGAGCCGCCGCTCGAGCGCCGCCGCCCGGAGCCGCTCGCGGGCGCCGTCGAGCAGCGACTCGAGCTCGGCCCGCGCCCGGTTACCGGCCTTGCCGACCGGCCCGCGCTGCTCGGGCGGCAGCTCGCCGATGCCGCGCAGGATCGCGACCAGCTCGGCCTTGCGGCCGAGGAAGCGGACCCGGATCCGCTCGAGCGCGTCGGCGTCGGGCGCCGCCTCGATCGCGGTCCTGGCCTCGGTGCGCAGCTCTTCGATCCGCTCGAGCATCGTTTCAGCCGCCCCCGGCGACGGCGATCGACGATATCCGCTGCAGCCCGATCGCCGCCGCCGCCGCGACGTTGAGCGACTCGGCACCGGCGACGACGGCGATCGTCGCGACGGCGTCACAGCGCTCGAGGATCGCCGCCGGCAGGCCCTCGCGCTCGCCGCCCAGGCACAGGGTCGGGGCGGCGCCGAGGCGCTCCAGCGCGGCATCGACCGGATCGCCGCCGTGCGCGGCGAGCGCCAGCCGCGGCGCCGGCGTGCCGTCGATCCCGCCCGGCGCCGGCGGCGAGCCGAACAGCGTCCCCATCGTCGCCCGCACCGCCTTCGGCGAGTAGGGGTCGGCGCTGCCCGGGCCGAGCACGACCCGGGCCGCCGTCAGCGCCGCGGCGCTGCGGACGATCGTGCCGACGTTGCCGGGGTCGGCGACGCCGTGCAGGTAGACGGCGGCGCCGTCGGCGGCGGGCGCGGGCTGCGGCCAGACCGCGATCACCCGCGTCCCCGAGCCCAGCGTCGAGACCGCCTCGAGCAGGCCCGGATCGACCTCCTCGCCCTCGATGCCGCAGCCGGGCGCGACCAGCACCTCGCGCGGGACCGCGCCGGCCGCGAGCCCGGCCGCGAGCAGGTCCTCGCCCTCGGTCACGAATGCCCGCTCGTGCTCGCGCCAGCGCCGCCTCCGCAGCTTGCGGACCAGCTTCAGCTTCGAGTTGTCGCTGCTTGTGATCATCGTCGGGCTCCTGAAACAAAACGGGCGGCCCACCTTGGACCGCCCGGGAAGGATCGTGATCTGGCCGCCGCTACGCGACGGCCTCCCGGGCCAGCTCGGCAAATCGGCGGAACGCCTCGGGGTCGCGGACGGCGATGTCGGCGAGCATCTTCCGGTTCACCTGAACGCCGGCCGCGGCCAGGCCGTGCATGAACTGCGAGTAGCTGATCCCGTTCAGCCGCGCGGCGGCGTTGATCCTGGTGATCCACAGCCGCCGGAAGTCGCGCTTGCGGTTGCGGCGATCGCGGTAGGCGTAGTAACCCGACCGCATCAGCTGCTCGTTGGCGAACCGGTAGGAGGAGTGCTTGCGGCCGTAGTAGCCCTTGGCCCGCGCCAGCGTCCGCTTGCGGCGGCGCCGGCGGGCGACCGCGTTGGTCGCGCGCGGCATCTACTTCTTGCCCCCGGCGAGCAGCTTGCGGACGCGCGGCTGGTCGACCGCGTCGATCGCGACCGGCTGCCGCATCCGCCGCTTCCGCTTCGGCGACTTCTTCTCGAGGATGTGGCTCGAGTAGGCGCGCCGGCCGCGGAGCTTGCCGTTCGCGGTCCGCTTGAAGCGCTTCTTCGCGCCCGAGTGTGACTTCATCTTCGGCATCGGGACGGGGTATTGAAGCAGAGCGCCCCGCCCCCGCGCCGCCGGGGCGGAACGCCGGGCGTCGTCGTCGCGCGGGCGGCCACCCGCGCGCCGTGCTCAGGAGGCGCCGGCGGCCTTGCCGGGGGCGAGGACCATGTGCATGTTGCGGCCCTCCTGCTGCGGCGCCTGCTCGATCGTCGCGAGCTCGCCGAGATCGCCGAACAGGCGGTCGAGCAGCGCCCGTCCGCGCTCGGGGTGCGCCTGCTCGCGGCCGCGGAACATGATCGTCACCTTGACCTTGTCCTTCTTGTTGAGGAAGCGGACGACGTGGCCCTTCTTCGTCTCGTAGTCGTGGTCGGCGATCTTCGGCCGCAGCTTGATCTCGCGGACGTTGACCTGCTGCTGGTGCTTGCGGGCCTGCTTCGCCTTCTGCTCCTGCTCGTACTTGTACTTCGAGTAGTCGAGCAGCCGGCAGACCGGCGGCCGCGAGTCCGGCGCGACCTCGACCAGGTCGAGGTCGGCCTCGCGGGCGATCCGGCGCGCCTCGTCGGTGTCGACGACGCCGATCTGCTCGCTGTCGGCGCCGATCAGCCGGACCTTGGGAACGCGGATGCGCTCGTTGATCCGGGTCTGATCGCGCTCGGGGGGGCGCCGGTCGAAGCGTCGGGGGACCGGCATCAGCTAGCGGCGAGGACGCACGTCAAGCGTCGACCGCTGCGGGAGGAGGATGGGGGGAACGCAAGTACAGGACGGCGCGCTCAGCGGCGCGGCGGGGTCTCGTTGACTTGCATCGCCGCGCAGCATACAGAGGCGGGCGCCGCGTTCAACCCCCGGGCGGCGCCGCGATCCGCGCCGCCAGCTCGGGCGCCGACATCGTCCCGAGGTCGCCGTCGGCATGGGAGCGCACCGCGGCGCCGCCCGCCTCGGCCTCGCGGTCGCCGACGACGAGCATGTAGGGGACCTTGGCGAGCTCGGCGTCGCGGATCTTGCGCCCGACCGATTCGGCCCGCTCGTCGATCCGGCCGCGGAGGCCGGCGGCGCGCAGCTCGGCGAGCAGCCGGCGCGCCGGATCGAGGTGGCGGTCGGCGACCGGCAGCACAGCGACCTGGGTCGGCGCCAGCCAGTCGGGGAAGCGGCCGCCGTGGTGCTCGATCAGGATCCCGATGAAGCGCTCCATCGAGCCCAGCAGGGCGCGATGGATCATCACCGGCCGGTGGTTGGCGTTGTCGGCTCCCTGGTAGGCGAGGTCGAAGCGCTCGGGCATCATGAAGTCGAGCTGGCAGGTGCCGAGCTGCCACGAGCGGCCCAGCGCATCGGTGACGTGGAAGTCGATCTTCGGGCCGTAGAAGGCGCCGTCGCCGGGGTTGAGGCGGTACTCGCGGCCCTGCTCGTCGAGCGCCGCGGCGAGCGCCGCCTCGGCCTGCTCCCAGACCTCGTCGGAGCCGATCGACTTCGCCGGCCGGGTCGAGAGCTCGAGCCTGACGTCGTCGAAGCCGAAGGCCGCGTAGAGCTCGTCGATCGCCGCGCAGATGTCGATCACCTCGGCCTCGATCTGCTCGGGGGTGCAGTAGACGTGCGCGTCGTCCTGGGTGAAGGCGCGGACCCGCAGCAGGCCGTGGAGGACGCCGGCGCGCTCGAACCGCGCGACGTGTCCGTACTCGGCCATCCGCAGCGGCAGGTCGCGGTAGGAGCGCCGGGCGGAGTCGAACACGAGGCAGGCGCCGGGGCAGTTCATCGGCTTCAGCGCGAACCGGCGGCCCTCCTGCTCGCGCTCGCGCTCGACCGGCTCGGCGAAGTACATGTTCTCGCGGTAGTTGTCGTAGTGGCCGGAGCGGTGCCAGAGCTCGACGTCCATCACCTCCGGCGTCTTGATCTCGACGTAGCCGCGCTTGCGCAGCTGCGCGTCGACGCGATCGCGAACGAGCCGCAGCAGCACCGTCCCCTGCGGCAGCCAGAACGGCATCCCCGGCGACTCCTCGCGGAACGTGAACAGGCCGAGCTCGGGCCCCAGCCGGCGATGATCGCTGGCCCTGGCGAGCTCGATCCGCTCGAGCTGGCGGCTCAGGTCCCGCTTCGAGAAGAAGGCGGTGCCGTAGATGCGGGTCAGCATCTGCCGGGTCTCGTCGCCGCGCCAGTAGGCGCCGGCGACCGAGTTCAGCTTGACCGCCTTGATCCGCCCGGTCGAGGGCGCGTGCGGGCCGCGGCAGAGGTCGATGAACGGGCCGTTGCGGTACAGCGACACCGTCTCGACGCCCTCGTCGCGGACGAGGTCCTCGATCAGCTCGACCTTGTAGGGCTGGTCGGCGGCCGCGAACCGCTCGAGCGCCTCGGCGACCGGGACGTCGCTGCGCTCGAACCGCTCGTCGGCGGCGATGTGCTCGCGCATCCGCTGCTCGATCCGCTCGAAGTCGGCGTCGCTGACCGAGACCCCCTCGGGGAACTCGAAGTCGTAGTAGAAGCCGCCCTCGATCGGCGGCCCGATCGAGACCCTGGTGCCGGGCCAGAGCTCGCAGACGGCGGTCGCCATCACGTGGGCGGCGTCGTGGCGGATCAGGTCGAGGGCGCCGTCGCTGTCGGCGGTGACGATCTCGATCCGCTCGCCGTCGGCGAGCGGCGCCGCGAGGTCGCGCTCGACGCCGTCGGCCCGCAGCGCCAGCGCCGCCTTCGCCAGGCCGGGGCCGATCGCCGCGGCGGCATCGGCGCCGCTGGCGCCGTCGTCGAGCTCGAGCGGCGTGCCGTCGGGCAGGGTCACGGTCAGGGGCGACATCGCGGCCGCCATGCTACGGGCAGCGGCGCCGGCGCCCGTCGCGCTAGCGTCGCCGGCATGCGCCCGGGACCGGTGATCGCGATCGCGGCCGCCGCCCTCGCCCTGGCGGCGCCGGCGGCGAACGCCGGCGAGCTCCTGGCGCCGCCGCCCGCGGGCGGCATCTACCACGCCGCCAACGCCGGCTTCGGCGGCAGCGAGGACCACGTCGACCGGCGCCGGATCCGCCGCTTCGAGCGGCTCGCCGGCAGGCGCATCGCCTGGGCCTACTTCTCGAACAACTGGACCGGGGGCGTCAACTTCCCCGGCCGCCAGGTCGCCGCGGCCGAGGCGGCCGGGCGGCTGCCGTTCATCCGGATCGAGCCGCGGTCGGGCTTCCGTCCCGGCGGACCCGATCGCCGCTACACGATGCAGAGCATCCTCGACGGCGCCTGGGATGCGCCGCGCCGGGGCTCGCAGGGCCTCTTCGGCTGGTGCCGGCGGGCCGCCGCCGTCGGCGGTCCGCTGCTGGTCGAGTTCGGGACCGAGATCAACGGCTCCTGGTTCCCCTGGAACGGCCGCTGGAACGGCGCCGGCGCCACGAGCGGCTACGGCGACCCGCTCTTGGCCGACGGCCCGGAGCGGTTCCGTGACGCGTTCCGCCACGTCGTCGACGTCTGCCGGCTCGCCGGCGCCGACGACATCACCTGGTTCTTCCACGTCGACGTCGGCGGCTCCCCGGCGGCGCCCTGGAACCGGATCGCCGCCTACTACCCCGGCGACGCCTACGTCGACTGGATCGGCATCTCCGACTACGGGTCGCTGAGCCCGCGCGACCGCTGGCGCGACTTCGGCCGCCGCTACGACCGCGTCCGGGCCGAGATCGCGGCGCTCGGCGACAAGCCGGTCGCGGTGCTCGAGACCGGCGTCCTCGAGGACCGCGACCGGCGCGGCCGCAAGGCGGCCTGGACGCGACGGACGCTGCGCGCGATCAGGACCCGCTATCCGGAGATCGGCGCGGTCTCGTGGTGGAACGAGCGCTACCGCGAGCGCGGCGACGTGATCGATCTGCGGATCAACTCCTCGCGCTCGGCGCTGCGCGCCTACCGCCGCGGTGTGGCACCGTCCGCGTTCGTGACCAGGCCGAGGTTCGAGTCGCGATGAGCGCCGAGCGACCCGCGATCGGGGTCGACGGGATGACCCGCTGGCTCGGCCTGCGCTGGGAGGGCCACGACCGCGTCCGGCTGACGATCCGCGACGAGCTGATCAACCCGGCGGGCCTGCTCTCGGGGCCGGTCGCCTACGCGCTGGTCGACTACTGCATGGGCTCGACGCTGTGGCGCAGCCGCGAGGGCGGTGAGCGGATCGCGACGATCTCGATCGCGATCAACTACGTGCAGACTGCCCGCGCGGGCGACGTCGCCTGCACCAGCACCCTCGACCGGCGCAACGACCGGGTCGCGGTGCTGTCGAGCCGGGTCGAGCACGACAGCGGCCGCCTGCTCGCAACCGCGATCGGCAGCTTCGCGATCTTCCCGCGCGAGCGGCTCGGCGGCCACGACCGCGGCCCGGTGCTGCCCGAGCGCGAC
>CAZCFA010000053.1:0-5583 GCA_964497825.1 uncultured Conexibacter sp. | reverse complement strand
GCGGGAGGCCGCGTCGGGCGGCGCGGCGGGACCCCCGCCAACGCCGAGCCGCGGATTTCGGCACTGGCGTTGCCGCAATCTGCGGCTCGAGCCTTGATTTCGCTGCGGGCGTCCCCGGTCGGCGGCAGGCTGACCGCGCTGCGATCCGCGTTCAAAAAGCTCGGGCGCGCGGCGGGGCGAGCGATCGGCCGCCACCGCCGGTGCCGCGCGTCGTCGCTCGCGTATCGGGGCGGCCGGGCACCGGCGCCGGTCAGGCCGGCGGGCAGGCCGGCCGCGGTGGGCCCGTACGGCGGCCGCCGACCGCGTAGAGCGTCACCCCGCCCCCGGCCCCGACCTCGGTCAGATCCTCGTAGGGGGCGGCCGCGGCGCCGACGACCGCCACCCGCCGCCAGCCCGGCGGCGGGGCGCCGCCACCCGCCGCCGGCGCCGGCAGCACGCACGGCGGCGTCGCCTCGCGGAACTCCCAGCCGTAGAAGTCGGCGCCGAGCTGGTCGAAGTAGACGTCGTCGGGGATCAGGACCAGGGTCGGGCGGCCCGCGTAGCGCTGGCTGAGCTGGCGCGCCCCGGGCTCGTACTCGCTCGGGCCGACCGGCGCCTTGGCGAGCACCAGCGCCGAGCTGGCCGCGGCGGCGAGCAGGAACGCGACCGCGGCCGCGGCGCCGAGCCCGGCCACCGGCAGCGGCCGCGGCAGCGGCAAGACCCGCAGCCGCAGCGCCCCGCGGGCGCTGATCAGCATCGTCACCGCACCGAGCACCGCCAGCGCCTTCGCCGCCGTGTAGGGGGTGCTGCCGATCCGGGCGGCGATCCAGATCGCCAGCGCCGCCGCCAGCGCCGCCAGCAGCGCCGTCTCGCCGGCGCCGAAGGCGGCGCCGACGCCGGCCGCGAGCGCGAGCGCTCCGAGCAGCGCGCCGAGGTAGAAGACGGGCGCGGGGACGCCGCCGTCACCGGGCGCGACCCGGAAGTCGCCGCTGGGCCAGATCCCGAGCGCCTCCAGCGGGCTGATCTGGCCGAACAGGTTGCCGAGATCGTCGTCGAACTCGAGCCTGTCGCGACGTCGTCGCCGATCGCCGCCGGAGTTGCCCGCGGCCGGCGCGGCGGCGGCGCTCCCGGCCCGGCCCGCCTCCGAGACGGTGCCGACCGATCCGCCGAAGTCGACGATCCGATCGAGCTCGGGGAGCGCGAGCAGCAGCGTGATCGCGATCCCGGCGGCGAGCATCGGCAGCGCGCCGCGCAGCGCCGCGGCCGCCACGCGGCGGCGGCGCAGCAGCTCGAGCAGCGCCCAGGCGGCGAGCGTCGCCGCGATCCAGGCCAGCCCCGGCGAGCTGTAGGCGTACAAGGTCGCGGCGGCGAGCACGGCGGCGGGCGCAGCCCGCAGGGCGCCCGCCACGCCGCGCAGCTCCGCCAGCCACAGCGCGAACCCGAACAGCAACGTGATCTCGAACAGCTCCTTGAACGCGCCCTGGGCGAGGTAGGTGGCGACGAGGTAGGCGAGCGCCGCCAGCACCGCGGCGATCGTCGCCCGCCAGGTGGGCCAGGCGCGGAGGCCGCTGAGCGCGGTCAGCCCGGCGAGCGCCGGCAGCGCGATCGTGACGCCGCTGAACGCGACCGTGAGGTCAGCGCCGAACTCGTGGGCGGCGACCGCGAGCGCGTGCGGGCCGAGCGGGTAGCCCTGCTCGAACAGCCCCGGCGCCGGTCCCGAGGGGTCGGCGAGCCAGCTCGCCGCGTACAGGTGCTGGGACATGTCGACGTTGAAGCCGGTGCCGAGCACCCCGAAGTGGCCGGCGGCGGCGAACGGGATCGAGGCCGCGAGCAGCGTCAGCACCAGCACCGGCGCGCCCGCGCGCACGGCGCCCCCGAGCCCCTCCAGCCTGCCCGCCGCGAGGGCGCCACCCGCGGTCGCGGCGACGAGCAGGGCGATCAGCGCGGTCAGGCCGTGGCCGGGCAGCCGCACCGCCCACCAGGCGAGCATCATCGCCGCGGCGAGTCCGACCGCCGGCACCGTCGCCGACCACTCACGGCCGCCGCAGGCGGCGTGGATGCCGGCGCCGATCCCGAGCGCCGAGCCGAGCGTGATCAGCGTGGCGGCGTAGGTGCCGAGCGCGCCGGCCATCGCGGATCGACCCGGACGCTGCTCAGCTCGGGGCCGGCGCCGGGTTCGCCTCCGCCCAGGCGACGATCCGCTCGCTGCCGGCGACGACCCCGTCGTCGAGCTCAAGCACCGGCACCTCGTCGGCGCCGGTCAGCTCGCGGACCCGGCGACGGCCGGCCGTCTGGTTGAAGACCGACGGCAGCTTCGCCCAGCCGTAGCAGCGGGCCACCTCGGGATCGTGCCCCGCCGCTCGCAGCGCCTCGAGCGCGACCCCGCAGGGATGACCGCCGATCAGCGGGTGCTCGGCGCGGCTGTCCCAGCAGACGTAGAGGCGCAAGGCGTGCGCAGTATAGGTCGGCGATACCGGGACCGAGAAGCGGAAGGGAATTGGCTCCCAACACGGTCGTCGTCGGCACGGGATCAGGCTGCCCGCGGCCCGCGCTGGTGCTCGCGACCGGCGTCGTCGCCTCGCTGATCCGCGCGCGGTCACGGTCGACGCGGTCCGGCGGCCGACCCCGAAGCGGCGTGACGACCGCGGCCCGTCTGCTATCACCGCATCGGTGACGGATCGGCACGGGATCAGGACGGCGGCGCTGGCGACGACGCTGGCGGCGCTGTTCGCCGTCGCGCCGGCGCAGGCGCGCGAGCCGAAGCCGGTGCCGCACGTCGAGCGCTCCGGCGAGCGCGCCCGGATCGCCGACGAGCACGGCCGCGAGCTGCTGCTGCGCGGGATCAACTCGAACGCGCTCGTCGAGTATCCCGACTACTTCCAGCAGACTGTGCCGCTGCGCCGCGACGACTTCGTCGAGATGGCGGCGCTCGGCTTCAACTTCCTGCGGCTGCCGATCTCGTGGAGCCTGCTCGAGCCGAGCCCGGGGCGATTCTCCGCCGACTACCTGCGGTTGATCGAGCGCAAGGTCCGGGCCGCCGAGCGGGCCGGGATGCGGGTCGTGATCGACTTCCACCAGGACCGCTACAACCGCAACCTGCGACCCGGAGACGAGGCTGACGGCGCCCCGGACTGGGCGACGCTGACGGATGGCAAGCCCTGCGAGGAGAGCTTCTTCCTCTCACCCTGCTCGCAGGCCGCCTACGACAACTTCTGGAACAACACGGTCGTCGCCGGCCGGCCGTTGCAGGATCACTACCTCGACGCGCTGCTCGCGGTCTCGCGCCGGCTGCGCGGCGACCGCCGGCTGCTGGGGATCGAGCTGATGAACGAACCGACCTTCGGCACGACGCCGCCGCCGGCGTTCGAGCGCACCCAGCTGTGGCCGTTCGAGTCGCGAATGATCGACGCGCTGCGCGCTGACGGCGAGCGGCGGATGATCTGGTTCGACCCCAACCTGCTGCGCGACGTCACCGACGTCGACAGCGGTCAGCCCGAGCGCTTCTCCGACGACCCCAACCTCGTCTACGCGCCGCACGTCTACACCGGCACGTTCAACTCCGGCGGCGTCGCCGAGCTCGAGCGCTCCTACGCCAACGCCGAGCAGGAGGCGCGGGCCTACGACGCCGCCTGGGTCGACGGCGAATGGGGCGGCGGCAGCGACCCGAAGGCGGAGATGATGCGCGCGGCGAAGCTCGACCTCCAGGATCGCTACCGGGTCGGCAGCGGCTTTTGGATGTGGAAGCAGCAGGAGGGCTTCTACAACTGGCAGACGGTCGAGGAGGACGGGTCGTTGCGCGACGACTCGTTCCGCGCCCAGCAGCTCTCCCGCCCGCACGTCGACTGGGTGCCGGGCGAGCTGACCGCGACCGGGTTCAGTGACGGCGTGCTGACCGCGTCGGTGCGCGGCCGCGGCGGGCTCGCCCGGCTGTGGAGCGGCACGGTCGTCCGCTACGGCGGCGAGACCGCGCTGAGCAGGCCCCTCGTCCGCGTCTACATCGACGGCGAGCGCCACAAGCCACGGCGGCTGAGGCGGGCTCGCTACCGGACGCCGACCACCGGACTGCTCGGCTACAGGGTCACGGTCGAGGTGCCACGCGGCGCGCACACGATCGAGCTCCGCCCGGGCCCGCTGCGGCCGCACCGGGTCCGCGGATAGCGGACGGCGCTCAGCGGCTCAGGCCGCGGGCGATCACGACCCGCTGGATCTCGTTCGTGCCCTCGTAGATCTGGGTGATCTTGGCGTCGCGCATCATCCGTTCGAGCGGGTAGTCGGTGACGTAGCCGTAGCCGCCGAGCACCTGCACGCCCTCGACCGTGACCTCCATCGCCGTGTCGGATGCGAACAGCTTCGCCATCGAGCCGTAGGCAGCGCGGTCGGGGTCGCCGCGGTCGATCTTCGCGCAGGCGGCGTAGAGCAGCTCGCGCGCCGCCGCCGTCTTCGTCTGCATGTCGGCGAGCTTGAACTGGATCCCCTGCAGCTCGATGATCGGCTTGCCGAACGCGACCCGCTCCTTCGCGTATCCGACCGCGTAGTCGGTCGCACCCTGGGCGATCCCGACTGCCTGCGCGGCGGCGCCGAGGCGGGTGCGCTCGAGCGTGGCGAGCGCGACCGCGAGGCCGTGGCCGACCTCGCCGACGACGTTCTCGGCCGGCACCCGAACGTCCTCGAGGACCGGCGAGCCGGTCGGCGAGCCCCTGATCCCGAGCTTGTGCTCGAGGTTGGCGATCGAGAAGCCGGGGCGGTCGCTCTCGACGATGAACGCGGTGATCCGGCGGCTCTCCTTGTCGGTGACCGCGAAGACGACGTAGTAGTCGGCGATCCCCGCGTTGGTGATCCAGTTCTTGCTGCCGTTGATCACCCACTCCTCGCCGTCGCGCACGGCGCTGGTCCGCATCGAGGCGGGGTCGGAGCCGGCCTCGGGCTCGCTCAGGGCGAAGGCGGGCGAGATCTCGCCGCTCGCCAGCCTCGGCAGCAGCCGCTGCTGCTGCTCGTCGGAGCCGAACAGCGTGATCGGCAGCGACCCGAGCTCGTGGACCATCAGGATCAGCGCGCTCGAGGCACACGCCTTGGCGATCTCCTCGACCGCGATCTGCTGCATCAGCGTGCCGGTGCCGGTGCCGCCGTACTCGGCCGGAAGCGGCAGCCCGAGCACGTCGTGGGAGCCGAGCAGCTCGCGGATGTCCCACGGGTACTCGCCCTGCTCGTCGATCTCGGCCGCGCGCGGCGCGATCCGCTCCTCGGCGAGCCGGCGGATGAGGTCGCGGAAGTCGCGCAGCTCCTCGGGAACCTCGTAGACGCCGGCGCCGGTCGAAGCAGTCGCTGTGTCGCTCATGCGGCGAGCTTAGGGACTCGGCCGGGACGGCCTCGCGCCGGAAGCTGCCCGCCGGCCCGGCGCCGCCGGGCCGATCCCGGCACGATCTGTCGGGCCTCAGCCCGCCGAGGCGGGCTCGGCGCGCGGCGGCGCGTGCCACCACAGCACGCCGAGCAGCAGGATCGAGAGCAGGCCGCCGCAGAGGGCGAGGGTCGCGAAGCTCGTCCCGGCCATGATCACGCCCGATGCGGCGCCGCCGCCGGCGCCGCCGAGCGCGATCAGGACGTCGA
>CAZCFA010000052.1:0-19664 GCA_964497825.1 uncultured Conexibacter sp. | reverse complement strand
AGCTCGCCGCGGAGCGCCGCGTCGCGGACCCGTTCGGGCGCGCGGCCGCGACGGGCGGCGATCGCGGCGCCGGCCAGCAGCCCGGCCAGCAGCCCGATCAGGCTCGAGACGACGGCCGAGCGGTTCTCGCTCGGTGCGCCGGGGATCGCCGCCGCGGCACCCTCGGAGAAGCGCTTGCCGCCGACGTCGACGAGCGCCTCCGCGTAGCCGTTGGCGGCGGCGGCGGCGAAGTCGGGGTCATCGGCCTCGGCCTCGATCCGCACCGCGCCCGCGCCCGGGTCGGTCGTCGCCTCGATCTCGCTGAGCAGGTCGGCGCCGGCGACGTCGCCCCCGAGCAGGCCGGCGGCGCGGTCGGCGACCCGGGCGCCGGCGGCGAGCTCGGCGGCCGCCTCGAGCTCGGCGCCCGCGGCGGGCGCGCCGCCGCGGCTGACGAGGACCGTGGCGCCGGCCCGGTAGCGGGGCACGTCGGCGATGCCCCAGAGGAAGCCGAGCAGGAGGCCGAGCAGGCCGGTGGCGATCAGCGCCCGCGCGCGCGGGGCGAGGGCCGCGGAGGTCGCGGCGGGCGCCCCGTCCGATCCGCTCACATCGCCTCCGGCGCCTCGATGCCGAGCAGGTCGAGGCCGGTCGCGAGCACGGCGCGGGTCGCGGCGCAGACATCGAGCCGGGCCGCCTGCAGGCCGGGGCCGGCGCCGACGACGCGACAGTCGCGGTAGAAGGCGTGGAAGTCGGCCGCGACCTCGCGCAGATAGACGCCGATCGAGTGCGGCTCGCGCAGGCGGGCCCCGTGGGCGACGGCGCCGGGGAACTCGAGCAGCCGCGCGATCAGCGATCGCTCGGCGGGCTCCAGCGTTCCCGCCGGCGCCGGATCGCCGCTGCGGTCGGGCTCGTCCTCGGCGGCGCGGAACAGGCTGCAGATCCGCGCGTGCGCGTACTGGACGTAGTAGACCGGGTTGTCGGCGGAGCGCTTGCGCGCGAGCTCGAGGTCGATGTCCAGCGGCGTCTCGTGGCTGCGCTGGACGAGGAAGAAGCGAGCGGCGTCGACGCCGATGTCGTCGAGCAGCTCGTCGAGCGTCGCGAAGTCGCCGCGGCGCTTCGACATCCGTGCCCGCTCGCCGCCCTCGATCAGGTTGACGAGCTGCATGATCTCGACCTCGAAGGCGTCCTCGGGCTCGCCGATCGCCGCGATCGCCGCCTTCATCCGCGGGACGTAGCCGTGGTGGTCGGCGCCCCAGACGTCGATCAGCAGGTCGAAGCCGCGGGCGAGCTTGTCGCGGTGGTAGGCGATGTCGGGCGCGAAGTAGGTCGGCTCGCCGTCGGCCTTGATCAGGACCCGGTCCTTGTCGTCGCCGAGGTCGGTGGTTCGCAGCCAGACGGCACCCTCGCTCTCGTAGACGAGTCCGCGCTCGCGCAGGTCGGCGATCGTCGCCGCGATCGCGCCGCTCTCGTGCAGGTCGCGCTCCGAGCTCCAGCGGTCGAAGCCGACCCGCGCCCGCGCCAGCGTCGCCGCGATCGACTCGACCATCAGCTCGACCCCGCGGCGGGCGAGCGCGGCGGCGCCCTCAGCGCCGTCCTCGGCCGCGATCCGGGCGCCGAGCTCGGCCACGTAGTCGCCCTCGTAGCCGCCCTCCGGGACCTCGCGGCCCTCGATCCGGGCGGCGATCGACTCGCCGAACAGCCGCACCTGGCCGCCGGCGTCGTTGACGTAGTACTCGCTGTCGACCCGATGGCCGGCGAACCTGAGCAGCCGCACGAGGGCGTCGCCGTAGGCGGCGTGGCGGCCGCTCGCGACGGTCAGCGGGCCGGTCGGGTTGGCGCTGACGAACTCGACCAGGATCGTCCGCGGCTCGGCGACGACCCCGGAGCCGAAGCAGCCGGCGGCGGCGGCGATCGCGGCGGCCGCCTCACGCATCCAGCGCTCCGACATGTGCAGGTTGAGGAAGCCGGGGCCGGCGACCTCGACCCGCTCGGCGCCGGCGCCGAGCCGCGCCTTGATGTCGCCGGCGAGATCACCGGCGAGATCGCGCGGGGAGCGGCGCAGGAGGGGTGCGGCGAGCATCGCCGCGTTCGTCGAGTAGTCGCCGAGCTCGGGCCGCGGCGGACGCTCGAGCCGGGGCTCGGCGATGCCGTCGACGAGCTCGGCGACGGCCGCCGCGATCGCCTCGCCGAGGATCGCGACGGGGTTGGTGGGCTGGGCGCTCATCGCGGCCGTGACTCTAGGACAGCGCCGCGGCGCAGCGGCTCACCCGGCGGCGGCGGCGACGGCCGCGCGCAGCTCGGCGGCGGCACGCGCCGGGTCGGCGGCCGCGCAGATGCTGCGCGAGGCGGTGACCAGCGCGCTCGCCGGCCCCGCCGTGAACGCCGCCCCGAGCAGGCCGGCGTCGCCGCCCTGAGCGCCGACGCCCGGCAGCAGCAGGATCGCCCGCGGCATCAGCTCGCGCAGCCGCGCGATGTGAGCGGGCTCGGTGGCGCCGACGACCGCGCCGACGCCGCTCAGGCCGGTCGCCGCGCCCGCCAGCCGCGGCGCCAGCGCGTCGACCGCGGCGGCGATCCGCTCCTGCAGCGGAGCGCCGCCGGCATCGGCGCCGAGCAGCTCGGCGGCGCCGGGGTTGGAGGTGCGGACGAGCAGGAACAGGCCGGCGCCGGCGGCGGCGGCGCGCTCGAGCAGCGGCTCGAGCGAGTCGCGGCCGAGCAGCGGGCTGACGGTCGCCGCGTCGGCGCCGAGGCCCCCGACCTCGCCCCAGGGGCTCGGCGTCGAGCCGAACAGGCCGTCGGCGTAGGCCTCGGCGCTGACCGGTACATCACCGCGCTTGCCGTCGGCGATGACCAGCAGCCCGGCCTCGTGAGCGGCCTCGACCGTGCGCTGCAGCGCCGCCCAGCCGGGGCCGCCGAGCGCCTCGAAGCGGGCGAGCTGCGGCTTCACCGCAACGCAGTGGGGGCCGGCGCTGGCGATCAGCGACGCGCAGACCGCGGCGACCGCGGCCGCCGCGCGCTCCGCCGGGGCGCCCGCCGCCGGCGCGGCGCCCGAGCGCCAGGGCTCGGCGGCGGGGACCGGGTCGAGCCCGAGACAGACCTGGCTGCGGCGCGCTTCGACGAGCGCCGCGAGCCGGTCTGCGAACGGGTGCGTGACTACGAGCCCTTGACGGCGCCCTTGAGCCCGGCGCCGGCCGAGAACTTCGGAACCTTGCCGCCGGGAATCGTGATCCGCTCGCCGGTGCGAGGGTTGACGCCCTGGCGCGGGCCGCGCTCGTTGACGCTGAACTTGCCGAAGCCGGTGAAGTTCACGTCCTCGCCGGCCGTCAGCGCCGCGACGATGCCGTCGAGCACAGCCTCGACCGCGTCGGAGGCACCCTTCTTGCTGCCGACCCGGTCGTCGGCGGCGATCCGATCGATGAACTCTGCCTTGGTCACAGTTGCTTCCTCCTCGTGTGGAACTTGTCGCGTTCGGGCGGCGCGACGATAACAAGGCCGATCGGACGCAACTTTCCGCACCGGCAGCCGGGTTCGCGCCGCGGCCCCGCTCCGGCGCGCCGCACCGCGCCCGCCTACGATTAGCGGGCCGGGTCGTCATCCTCCCGGGTGGCGCCCCGCTCGCCCATGCAGATCGCCGTCTTCAGCGACATCCACGCGAACCTGCCGGCCCTCGAGGCGGTGCTCCGCGATGCCGACGAGGTCGGCGTCGAGGAGCGCTGGTGCCTCGGCGACGTCGTCGGCTACGGGGCCAGCCCCGACGCCTGCGTCGACCTCGTTCGCGAGCGCGCCGACGCCTGCCTGGTCGGCAACCACGACCTCGCGGCGCTGGGCGCGCTCGACACCTCGACCTTCTCGACCGCCGCCGCGGCGGCGGTCGAGTGGACGGCGGCGAACTCCAGCGACGCCAGCCTCGAGTTCCTCCGCGGGCTCGAGCCGGCCGACACCGAGCGCGCCGCCGCGCTCTATCACGCCTCCCCCCGCGACCCGGTCTGGGAGTACGTGCTCTGGCCCGAGCAGGCGGCGGAGTGCCTGATCGCCCAGGCGCGCCGGGTGAGCTTCATCGGCCACTCTCACGTCGCCCTGTTCTTCTCGGCCGAGGAGACGGAGGCGCCGGCGGCGCGACCGCCCGAGGCGCGCGGGTGGCAGGCCGGCGCCGGGACCAAGCTCGAGATCGACGAGGGCCGCTGGCTGATCAACCCCGGCAGCGTCGGCCAGCCCCGCGACGGCGACCCGCGCGCCGCCTGGCTCGAGCTCGACACCGGCTCCTGGCAGGCGACCTACCACCGCGTCGAGTACGAGATCGACCGCGCGGCGGCGGCGATCGAGCGCGCCGGGCTGCCCGAGCAGCTCGCGAAAAGGCTGTTCCTGGGGCGATGAGGGCGCAGCTACACTCGCCGCCGATGGCGCGCCGGCTCCGTCAACTGCCGCTGCTGCTCGCCGTCTGCGTCGCCGTCATCATCAGCACCGGGTGCGGCGGCGGCGGCTCCCGCGACCTCACCGGCGCACCCTTCAGCGAACAGAACGAGATGGACTTCAACGGCGCGCTCGACAAGATCGCGGACCTGGTCGCCGCCGGCGACTGCGACGGCGCGCAGCAGAAGCTCGGCACGCTGACGACGGCGGTCGAGGGGGTGCCGGCCGACGTCGACCAGGCCTTGAAGGACGACCTCGTCGAGCTGCTCGGGCGGCTCGGCAACCAGATCGAGGGCCAGTGCGATCAGGCCGCGCCGACGACCTCCTCGACGGAGGAGGACACGACGACGACCGCCGACACGACGACGACGACCGACACGACCACGACGACGACCGAGACGACCGAGACGACCGACACCGAGCCCGAGCAGCCGCAGCCGCCGACCACGCCCCCCGGGCAGGGCGGCAACCCGGGCGGCTCGCCGCCGAGCGGCGGCTCCAACCCCGGCGGCTCGGGCGGAACCGGCGGCTCGGGCGGGATCGCGCCGAGGGGGCGGCGATGAGCGCCGGCACGATCGCCGAGCGCTACGAGCTCGGCGACCGCCTCGGCAGCGGCGGGATGTCGACGGTCTACCGGGCGACCGACCGCGTGCTCGAGCGCACGGTCGCGGTCAAGGTGCTGGCCGAGCACCTCTCCGACGACGAGAAGTTCGTCGCCCGCTTCCGCCGTGAGGCGCTAGCGGTCGCCAAGCTGGTCCATCCGAACATCGTCCAGGTCTACGACACCGGCGTCGACGCCGGCCGCCACTTCATCGTCATGGAGTACGTCGAGGGCAGGTCGGGAGCGCAGCTGTTGCAGCGCGACGGCGCGCTGCGGCCGGGGACCGCGGTCGAGATCGCGGCGCAGGCGTGCACCGGCCTCGAGTATGCGCACCGCCAGGGGATCATCCACCGCGACGTGAAGCCCGGCAACCTGATGGTGATCGGCGGCCCCGCCGGCGGCCCGCCGGAGATGACCGTCAAGCTCGCCGACTTCGGCATCGCCCGCGCCGCCGAGCAGACCCGGCTGACCCAGGTCGGATCGGTCGTCGGCACCGCCGCCTACCTCTCGCCGGAGCAGTCGCGGGGCGAGGAGGCGACGCCGATCTCCGACGTCTACTCGCTCGGCGTCGTCGTCTACCAGCTGCTCACCGCGCGGCTGCCCTACGAGGGCAACAGCCTCGCCGAGCTGGCGATCCGCCGCGAGAACGAGCGACCGCTGCCGCCGACCAGCTACGAGCCCGAGATCCCCGAGGCGCTCTCGCAGGCGGTGCTGCGGGCGCTCGAGAACGAGCCCGAGGCGCGCTACGCCGACGCGCTGGCGCTGGCGGCGGCGCTGCGCGCCGGCCTCTCCGGGATCGCGCCGACCGACGATGCCGCAACCAACGTCCTCGGCACCCGTCCGGAGACGGCGGCGACGCGGGTCGTGGCCCGCGAGCCGCGGACGCCGAGCGCCCCGGCGCGGGCCGCCCGGCCCCGCCGCACGCCGCCTCCCTCACGCCGTCCGGCGGCGGCGCCTCGCGGTCGCTCGCGCCTCTCGGCCTTCCTCCGCGCGCTCGGCGCGGTGCTGCTGGTCGCGGTGATCGCCGGCCTGATCGCGGCCGTGATCCTGCTCGCCACCGATGCCGGCCAGGACACCGACATCGGCCGCTTCATCGGCGACAACGTCAACGACTCGATCGACAAGATCCAGCAGTTCATCACCGACAACTCGGGCTGAGCGGCGGCCGCGGCCAAGGACGAAGGGGGCCGGAGCTCCGGCCCCCTTCACCCCGCCGCCGCGACCATCACTCCTTGCCGGCGCTGGCCTCGCCCTCGAGCACCTCGGGCTCGCCGGAGCCCGACCCGATCTCGACCCGGTGCGGCTTGCGCTCCTCGGGCTTGGGGATGTGAACCTCGAGCACCCCCCGGTCGAAGCGGGCGGAGACCCGATCGGCGGCGACGCCCCGCGGCAGCGTCAGCGACCGCGAGAACGATCCGAAGGTGCGCTCGGCCCGGTGGAAGCCGCGGCCGCTCTCACGCCGCTGGTCCTTGCGCTCGCCGCTGATCGCGAGGACGTTGTCGCGAACCTCGATCGCGATGTCCTCCTCGCTCATCCCGGGAAGGTCGGCGACCAGCAGCAGCTCGTCCTCGGTCTCGACCAGGTCCATCGCCGGGATCCAGCGGCGACGAGCACCGCTGCCCGAGCCGAAGAACCCGTCGAAGAGCCGGTTCACCTCCGACTGCAGCGAGTCGACCTCGGGCGAGGGGTCCCATCTCACGATTGCCATCTCGATTCCTCCTTCATCGTTGCGCCGCCTCGATCGGCGGCGCGATCAAACCAAAGCTGGCTAGGACCATAGAATCTAAGTCTTTATCTGTCAAGTTTTCTCGGCATGATCTCCTGCGGCGGCAGCGCCCCGGCGAGGATCGCGTCGCGGTAGGCGGCGAAGCGGCCGGCGACGATCGCCGCGCGCGCGCCGCGGACGAGCGCCTGCGTGTAGGCGAGGTTGTGCACCGTCAGCAGCCGGACCCCGGTCAGCTCGTCGGCGCGGCACAGGTAGTGGACGTAGGCGCGGCTGAAGCCGCTGCAGGCCGGGCAGCGGCAGCCCGCGACCAGCGGACCGTCGGCCTCGGCGTGGGCGCGGCGCGAGACGTCGTAGCGGAAGCGCCGCTCGGGCAGCGGCGCGAGCGCCATGTTGTGGCGGCCGAGCCGGGTCGGCACGGCGCAGTCGAAGCTGTCGATCCCGAGGCCGATCCCGCGGACGAGGTCGTCGGGCTCGCCGATCCCGAGCAGGTGAACCGGGGCCTCGTCCGGCAGCAGCCCGGCGGTCAGCGCGAGGACCCCGTTCATCTCCTCCTTGTCGCGCCCGAGCGTCCCCCCGATCGCGAGCCCGTCGACGGCCGCCGCCGCGACGGTCGCCGCCGACTCGCGCCGCAGGTCCTCGTGGGTGCCGCCCTGGACGATCCCGTACAGCGCCTGCCGCGCCGGCCCCCGGCGGCGATGCCAGCGCAGGCAGCGCTCGAGCCAGCGGTGGGTCCGCTCGGTCGAGCGGGCGGTGTAGTCGCGGTCGGCGTGGGCCGGGGTGCACTCGTCGAAGGCGAGCGCGATGTCGGAGCCGAGGCCGGCCTGGACCTCCATCGAGCGCTCCGGCGAGAGCGCCTGCTCGGAGCCGTCGATGTAGGAACGGAAGCGGACCCCGGCCTCGGCGATCTCGAGCACCCCGCCGCGGCTGCCGGCGGCGCCGCGGCGGCCCTTGATCTCGTCGGCGACCGAGCCATGGGCGAGCGAGAACACCTGGAATCCGCCGGAATCGGTGATGATCGGCCGCCGCCAGCCGATGAAGTCGTGCAGGCCGCCCCTGCCCGCGATCAGCGCCTCGCCCGGGGTCAACATCAGGTGATAGGTGTTGCCGAGGATCAGCTCGAAGCCGAGGCCGGCGACCTCGCCGGGCAGCATCCCCCGGACCGCGCCGCGGGTCGCCAGCGGCACGAAGCACGGCGTCTCGACGGCGCCGTGCGGGGTGTGCAGGACGCCAGCCCGGGCGTCGCCGTCGCGGGCGACGATCTCGAAGCGAAGGCGGTCGGGGTCGGCGCGCACGCGGCTACTCGCGCAGCGTCGCGCCCGTCATCCCCTCCGGCTGCGGGATCGCGAGCAGATCGAGGGCGGTCGGCGCGACATCGGCGAGGATGCCGCCGGAGCGCAGCTCGACGCCGCCGGCGGTGACGATCAGCGGCACCGGGTTGGTCGTGTGGGCGGTGTTCGGGCCGCCGTCGGGCTCGCGCATGTGCTCGGCGTTGCCGTGGTCGGCGGTGACGATGCAGGCGCCGCCGCCGGCCAGCACCGTGTCCAGCACGCGCCGCAGGCAGCCGTCGACCGCCTCGACCGCGCGCACCGCGGCGGCGACGTCGCCGGTGTGGCCGACCATGTCGGGGTTGGCGAAGTTGATGACCCCGAACCGGTACGGGCGTCCCTCGGCGGCGGCCTCGTGCCACTCGGCGCAGAACGCCTCGGCGGCGGCCGCGGCGCTCATCTCCGGCCGGTGGTCGTAGGTGGGGACGTCGCGCGGGGAGTCGACCAGGCGCCGCTCCTCGCCGTCCCAGCGGTCCTCGCGGCCGCCGTTGAAGAAGTAGGTCACGTGCGCGTACTTCTCGGTCTCGGCGACGTGCAGCTGGCGGCCGCCGGCGGCGCTGACGACCGCGGCGATCGTCGCCTCGGGCTCGGTCGGCGGGAACGCGACCGGGTAGTCCCACTCGGCCCGGTAGCTCGTCATCGTGCTCAGGTCGAGGTCGGGAACGACCCCGCGCGCGAACCCGTCGGGAGGGCCGAAGCGGGGGTCGGCGAGCGCCGCGACGATCTCCCGCATCCGGTCGGGCCGGAAGTTGAAGCAGAGCACGACGTCGCCGTCGGCGACGCCGTCGTAGTCGCCGATCACGGTCGGCGCGATGAACTCGTCGCCAACGTCGGCCGCGTAGGCGGCGGCGATCGCCTCGGCCGCCGTCGCCGCCCGCTCGCCGTCGCCGCGGACGATCGCCTCGTAGGCGCGCTCGATCCGGTCCCAGCGCCGGTCGCGGTCCATCGCGTAGTAGCGGCCGCCGACGGTGCCGATCCGGCCCGCCGAGCGGAGCCAGCGCTCGACCTCCTCGATGTAGCGCGCGCCCCCGGTCGGGCTCGTGTCGCGACCGTCGGTGAACGCGTGCAGGACGAGGTCGGGGACGCCCTCGTCGGCGGCGAGCTCGATGCAGGCCTCGATGTGCTCCCAGCCCGAGTGGACGCCGCCGTCGGAGACGAGGCCGATCAGGTGCAGGCGCCCGCGCGGGCCCGAGCGGGCGCGCTCGCAGGCGCCGACGAGGACCTCGTTGTCGAAGAAGCTGCCGTCGGCGATCGCGTCGTCGATCCGGGCCAGGTCCTGCTTGACGACCGCGCCGGCGCCGAGGTTGAGGTGCCCGACCTCGGAGTTGCCCATCTGACCCGGTGGCAAGCCGACGTCGCGGCCCGACGCCGACAGCGTCGTGTGCGGGAACCGCTCCCAGATCTCGTCGAAGGTCGGCGTCGCCGCCTGCGCGACCGCGTTGCCGGGGCCGGGCTCGGCCAGGCCCCAGCCGTCGAGGATGATCAGCGCCAGCGATTCGACCGGCGTCGAGGCCGGCGCGGCGGCCAGCTCGGCGCCGCTCATGCCGCCGCCGCGACGATCGCGGCGAAGCCGTCGGGATCGAGGCTGGCGCCGCCGACGAGGGCGCCGTCGATCTCCTCGCGGCCGAGCAGCTCGGCGGCGTTGTCGGCCTTGACCGAGCCGCCGTAGAGGATCCGGATTGCGGCGCCGGCGCCCTCGTCGCGGGCGCCGATCAGCGCCCGGATGAAGCCGCAGGCGTCCTCGGCCTCCTCCGGGGTCGCGGTCCTGCCGGTGCCGATCGCCCAGATCGGCTCGTAGGCGATCACGACGTCGGCGAGCCGCGCGTCGGCGACGCGGGCGAGGCCGGCGTCGATCTGGCGGCGCAGGACGCGATCGGTGTCGTCGCGCTCGCGCTCCTCCTCGCTCTCGCCGACGCAGAGGATCGGCAGCAGGCCGTTGTCGAGCGCGACCGGGACCTTGCGCGAGAGCGCCTCGTCGGTCTCGCCGAACAGCCGCCGCCGCTCGGAATGGCCGAGGACGACCGCGAGCACGCCGGCGTCGAGCAGCATCGTCGCCGAGACCTCGCCGGTGTAGGCGCCGTCGGGCTCGAAGTGCATGTTCTGGGCGGCGACGTCGACATCGCCGCCGCGGGTCGCCTCGGCGACCGTCGCCAGCGCCAGGTAGGGCGGGCAGATGACGACCTGCGCCGTCGCGCCGACGACCTTCGGCAGGAACGCGTCGCAGAACAGCTCGGCGTCCTCGATCGTCTTGTTCATCTTCCAGTTGGCCGCGATCAGCGGCCGGCGGTCACTCATCCCTCGCTCCCTTCCGCGCCGGCGTCGTCGAGCGCCTCGACCCCCGGCAGCTCCTTGCCCTCGATCAACTCCAGCGACGCGCCGCCGCCGGTCGACAGCCAGTCGACCCGGTCGGCGAGGCCGTAGCGGGCCAGCGCCGCGCCCGAGTCGCCGCCGCCGACCACCGTCGTCGCCCCGGTCTCGGCGATCGCGGCGGCGATCCGGCGGGTGCCGGCCGCGAACGGCTCGAGCTCGAACGCGCCCATCGGCCCGTTCCAGAACACCGTGCCGGCTGCGGCGATCGCCGCCGCGTAGCGCTCGGCGGTGCGCGGGCCGACGTCGAGGCCGATCATCCCGTCGGGGACCTCGACGCCGTCGAGCCCGACCGCCTCGGCCGCGGCCGAGAGCTCGGCGCCGAGCACGAGATCGACCGGCAGCAGCAGCTCGCACGGCGACGACTCGGCCCGCTCCAGCGCCCGTTGCGCCAGCGGCACGCCGCGCTCCTCGACGAGCGAGTCGCCGGTCGCGATCCCGCGCGCCCGGAAGAAGCTGAAGCACATCGCACCGCCGATCAGCAGCGCGTCGGCGATCTCGAGGAAGCGGTCGATCACGGCGATCTTGTCGCTGACCTTGGCGCCGCCGATGGCGACGACCAGCGGCCGCCGCGGGTCCTCGAGCAGGGCGCCGAGCTCGGCCAGCTCGCGCTCGAGCAGCAGCCCCGCGTAGGCGGGCAGCTCGGCGGCGACGCCGGCGGTCGAGGCGTGGGCGCGGTGGGCGGCGCCGAAGGCGTCGTTGACGAACAGATCGGCGAGCGCGGCGAGCCCGGCGGCCAGCTCCGGGTCGTTGCGCTTCTCGCCGGGCTCCCAGCGGCTGTTCTCGAGCAGCAGCAGCTCGCCGGCGCCGAGCGCCGCGGCGGCGGCTTCGACCTCGGGCCCGACGACGCCGGGGGCGAGCCCGACCTCGACGCCGAGCAGCTCGCCGAGCCGCTCCGCGACCGGCGCCATCGAGAGCGACTCGTCGCGGCCCTCGGGACGGCCCAGGTGCGAGCAGATCACGATCGCGGCGCCGCGCTCGCGCAGCAGCCGGATCGTCGGCAGCGCCGCCCGGATCCGCGCGTCGTCGCTGACCTCGCCGCCGTCCAGGGGCACGTTGAGGTCGGCGCGGACGAGCACCGTCCGCCCCGCGACCTCGGCGTCGCGGACCGACGCCTTGCTGAGCGAGGCCACGCCGCCGGCGGCCCTACAGGACCTTGCCGGCGAGCTCGACGACGCGGTTCGAGTAGCCCCACTCGTTGTCGTACCAGGACACGACCTTGAGCATCGTCCCCTCCATCACCGCGGTCAGCGAGCCGTCGAGGATCGACGAGTGCGGGTCGCTGACGATGTCGGTCGAGACGATCGGGTCCTCGGTGTAGGAGAGGATGCCCTCGAGCTCGCCCTCGGCGGCGGCCTTCATCGCCGCGTTGATCTCATCCGCGGTCGTCGCCCGCGAGACCTGGCAGGTGAGGTCGACGACCGAGCCGGTCGCGACCGGGGCGCGGACCGCGAAGCCGCTGAGCCGGCCGTTGAGCTCCGGCAGCACCAGGCCGACGGCCTTCGCCGCCCCGGTCGAGGCCGGGATCAGGTTGAGCGCCGCCGCGCGCGCCCGGCGCAGGTCCCGGTGCGGCATGTCCTGCAGCCGCTGGTCGGCGGTGTAGGCGTGGATCGTTGTCATCAGGCCGTGGTCGATGCCGACCGTCTCGTGGATCACCTTCGCGACCGGCGCCAGGCAGTTGGTCGTGCACGAGGCGTTGGAGATGATCCGGTGCGTGCCGGGGTCGTAGTCGCCGAAGTTGACGCCGAGCGCGACGGTCACGTCGGGGTCGGTCGCGGGCGCCGAGATGATCACCTTCTCGGCCCCGGCCTCGAGGTGCTTGGCGGCGGCGTCGCGCTTGGTGAACAGCCCGGTCGACTCGATCACGACCTCGACGCCGAGCTCGCCCCAGGGCAGGGCGCCGGGATCGCGCTCCGACAGCACCTTGATCTCGGTGCCGTCGACGGCGATCACGCCGTCGCCGGCGCTGACCTCGCCCGGGAAGCGGCCGAGGATCGAGTCGTACTTGAGCAGGTGCGCGAGCGTACCCGGGTCGGTGAGGTCGTTGACCGCGACGAACTCGAGGTCGGCGCCCGCCGCGTGGGCGGCGCGGAGCAGGTTGCGACCGATCCTCCCGAAACCGTTGATGCCGACCTTGACTGCCACGTTGCCTCCTTGGTGTGTTGGATTGGGGAGCGCGGGTTGCGCGCCGCGGGGAGAGAAGCGGCCGGCTCGGCGGCCGCGGAACCTCCCATCGTATGGGGCGCGGCTCAGCTCTGCCTCGGCGACCAGCTGAAGAAGCGGAGCGTGATCGCGATCCCGGCGAGGCCCCAGACGGCGACCACGGCCAGGTTCCCCCACTCGAACCCGGCGCCGGTCGTGAGCGGGTCGAACGCGGTCAGGAACGCCTCGAAGAAGTGGCGGATCGGGAAGACGTTGGCGACGTGGAGGACGCCGGTCGGGATCTCGGACTCGGGGACGAAGACGCCGGAGACGAAGTACAGCGGCAGCACCGTGAAGTTGGTGATCGGCGGCGCCGCCTCCTCGCTCGGGATCGCGCAGCTCAGCGCCAGGCCGAGCGAGCAGAACGAGAAGGTGCCGACGACGAGCGTCAGCAGCAGCGCCGGCAGCGTCTCGGTCGGGATCGGCACGTCGTAGAGGAAGTGGCCGATCGCGGTGACCAGCACGACCATCAGCAGCGAGACGACGAAGGCGTTGCCGATCCGGCCGCCGATGTAGGCCCAGGTCGGCAGCGGCGTTCCCCGCAGCCGCTTCAGGCGGCCGCTCTCGCGCATCTCGACGACCCGCATCGCGACGTTGACCAGCGTCGCCGAGACGACGGCGAGGGTGATGATCGCCGGCACGTAGTAGGTCGAGGCCTTGATCCCGAGCTCGTCGATCTCGCCGTTGCCGAACAGCGACGAGAACAGGATCAGGAAGATCACCGGGAACATGACCGTGAAGAACACGGCCGGCGGCGAGCGCCAGAAGACCTTGCGCTCGTAGCGGAACTGGTGCAGGACGAGGGCGACGGCGCTCATCGGCGTCAGCTCCCGCTCTCGGCGCCGGTCAGCTCGAGGTAGACGTCCTCGAGGCTGGGGCGGGTGACCTCGAGCCGCTCGAGCGCGACCCCGTTGGCGAGCGCCCAGCCGGTCAGCTCGTTGAGGCTGCGGGTCGGGTCGGTCGTGCGCAGCACGACGCGGCCGTCCTGATCGGACCACTCGCCGTCGAGCTTCGCCTCCAGCGCCGCGCCGGCGGCGCCCGCGGGCCGCTCGAAGGAGACGCGGCTGGCGGCGTCGCGGCGGCCGCCGAGATCGTCGGGGGTGCCGGCGGCGATGATCTCGCCGGCGGCGATCACGGCGACGCGGTCGGCGAGCGCCTGCGCCTCGTCCATGTAGTGGGTCGTCAGCAGCACCGTCTTGCCGAGCTCGCGGAGGCCGTCGATCACGCTCCACGCCTGGCGCCGCGCCGAGGGGTCGAAGCCGGTCGTCGGCTCGTCGAGGAACAGCAGCTCGGCGTCGCCGATCAGCGCGACCGCGACGTCGAGCCGGCGCTGCTGGCCGCCGGAGAGCTTGCCGGCGCGCTCGTCCGCCTTCTCGCTCAGCCCGACGAGCTCGATCGTCTCGTCGACCGAGCGCGGCCGCGCGTAGTAGCCGGCGAACATCTGCAGCGTCTCGCGCACCGTCAGCAGGCTCTCCATCCGGCACTCCTGGAGCACCAGGCCGATCCGCCCGCGCCACTCGCGGTCGCCGTCTGAGGGATCGGCCCCGAGCACGCTGACCGCGCCCGCGTCACGCTCGAGATAGCCCTCGAGGACCGAGACCGTGGTCGTCTTGCCGGCGCCGTTGGGCCCGAGGAAGGCGAAGATCTCGCCCTCGTCGACCTCGAGGTCGACCCCCTTGACGGCCTCCAGCTCACCGTAGGAGACGCGCAGGCCGCTGACGCTGATCACCGCTTCGGGCACGGCGGGATTATGAACCGCGCTCGCCCGCGGCCGGCGAGGCGCCCGTCTTGTTGAGCTGCCGGTGGATGTCGCGAGCGAGCTTGCCGGGGATGCCGGGAACCGCCTCGAGCTCCTCGCGCGAGGCGTTGACGAAGCGCTCGGGCGAGCCGAAGTGGCTGAGCAGGGCACGCTTGCGGACCGGGCCGACGCCGCGCAGGCCGTCGAGCACCGAGCCGGTCATCGCCTTCGTGCGCCGGCGCCGGTGCAGGTCGAGCGCGAACCGGTGGGCCTCGTCGCGGACCCGCTGCAGCAGCCGCGACGCCTCCGAGTCGGGCGCGATCGGCAGCGGCGCCGAGCGCCCCGGGACGTAGACCTCCTCGAGCCGCTTGGCGAGCGAGACGACGGTGGTGCCGCGCTCGATCAGCGGCATCAGCGCCCGGGTCCCGGCCGCGAGCTGGCCCTTGCCGCCGTCGATCACGATCAGCCCGGGGAGGCTGGCGAAGCTGCGATCGAGCTCGGCGTCGTGGGGCGAGCGCTCGCTCTCGCCGGCGTAGCGCTCGAGCCGCCTGCTCAGCACCTCCTCGATCGAGGCGAAGTCGTCGGGGCCGCCGCTGCGGCCACGGATGTTGAAGCGGCGGTAGTCGGACTTCTTCGGCGCCCCGCCCTCGAAGACGACCATCGAGGCGACCGTGCTCTCGGCGCCGAGGTTGGAGATGTCATAGCCCTCGATCCGGATCGGCACCTCGGCGAGCCCGAGCGCCGCGGCGAGCTCGCCGAGCGCCTCGGACCGCTGCCGCCGGCGCCGCTCGCGCCGCAGGCCCTCCTGGGCGAGCGCCAGCTCGGCGTTGCGCTCGGCGAGCTCGCGCAGCCGCCGCTTGTCGCCGCGCTCCGCCGCCCGGACCTCGACCGCGGCCCCGCGCCGGGTGCCGATCGCCGCCGCGAGCAGCTCGCTGCGGGCGGCGAGCTCGGGCCCGACGACGACCAGCGGCGGCACCGCCGGCGAGGCCTCGTAGTACTGGGCGACGAACTGCTCGGCGACCTCGGCGAGCCCGCGCTCGCCCTGGTTGTCGAGGTAGAAGCCCTGGCGTTCGGCGAGGACGCCGTCGCGGACCTGGAAGACCTGGGCGTTGGCGTCGGCGCCCTCGACCGCGACCCCGATCAGGTCCGCGGTCCCGACCCCCTCGCCGGCGACCCGCTGGCGCTCCATCAGCGAGCGCACCGCCGCGAGCCGGTCGCGGAACAGCGCCGCGCGCTCGAACTGCTGCGCCGCCGCCGCGGCCTCCATCTTGCGCTCGAGGTCGCGCTCGACGTCGCGGTAGCGGCCCGAGAGAAAGCGACGGATCGCGTCGATGTTGCGCCCGTACTCCTCGGCGTCGACGTAGCCGACGCAGGGCGCCCCGCAGCGCTTGATGTAGTAGTCGAGGCAGGGCACCCCCGACCGCCGTCCCGGCTCGGGGCCGTCGCAGGTCCGGTACTGGAACAGCTTGCCGAGCAGCTCGAGCGTCTCGCGGACGCGGCGGGCGTTCGCGTAGGGACCGAAGTAGGCGCGGTTGGGGCGGTGGCGCTCGCGGGTGAAGTAGACGCGCGGGAACTCCTCGTCGAGGCTGATCCCGATGTAGGGGTAGGACTTGTCGTCGCGCAGCTTCACGTTCAGCACCGGGCGGTGGCGCTTGATGAACTGCTGCTCGGCGATCAGCGCCTCGGCCTCGGTGTCGGTGACGAGGAAGTCGATCGACTCGACCTCGTCGGCGAGCCGGCCGAGCGTCGAGCGGCTCGAGAAGTGGGAGGCGACGCGCTTCCTGATCGATTTCGACTTGCCGACGTAGACGACGCGCTCGTCGCCGTCGCGGAACACGTAGACGCCGGGAGCATCGGGCAGCCGCTCGCGCTGCTGCGCGATCGCCTCGCGTCGCCGTCGGCGCTGATCGTCGGCCATCGCTGAAACTGTAGATCGGCGCCCGCGCATACACTCGCGCTTCACCGCGACGAGAGAAGAGGTCCCTCCATTGAGCGAGCAGAACGAGATCCCGACCGCGGCCCGGCCCGAGCTCGAGACGATGCGGCTCGAGATCGACGGCGACGTCGGCACGCTGACGCTCGACCGACCCGACGAGCTCAACGCGATGAGCCCGCAGATGATCGCCGAGCTGGCGCTGATCGCGCCCTGGCTCGCCGACCGCTCGGGGCTGCGGGCGCTGGTGATCACCGGCGCCGGCCGCGCGTTCTCGGCCGGCGGCGACGTCACCTGGTTCCGCCGCGGGCTCGACGACCCCGAGGCCGACCTCGTCGCCTCGGTCCGCCGCGGCGCCGACGTCCTGCACCAGGCGATCGTCGACTTCAAGCGGATCCCGTTCCCGTTGATCGCCGCGGTCAACGGCCCCGCCGCCGGCGCCGGCCTCTCGCTGGCGCTGATGTGCGACGTCCGGATCGCCTCCGAGAGCGCCTTCATGGCCGTCGCCTACGGTCGCATCGGCGCCTCCCCCGACGGCGGCATGACCTACTTCCTGCCGCGGGTCATCGGCCCGGCGAAGGCGGCCGAGCTGATGCTCGAGGACCCGGACCTGAGCGCCGCCGAGGCGCTCGAACGGGGGCTGCTCAGCGCCGTGGTCGCGGCCGACGAGCTCGCCGGCGCGGCCGCCGCGAAGGCGCGCGAGCTGGCGGCGAAGGCGCCGCACTACGTGCGGATGACGAAGTCGCTCGTCTGGCAGAGCCTCGACAACTCGCTCGCCGACCATCTGCAGCTCGAGCGCCACGGGATCGCCGAGAGCATGGGCACCGAGGACCTCCGCAACGGCGTCCCCGCGTTCTTCGCCGGCGAGCAGCCCAGCTTCGAGGGGCGCTGAGCACGCGAGCGCCCTCGCCGGCGCGGCCACGGCGCTAGAGTCGGTGGCCACCCGATACCGGAGGTCGCCGATGTTGAAGAAGCCGCTGATCACGTTGCTCACGCTCGCGCTCGCGAGCCTGGCGCTCGCCGCCTGCGGCGGCAGCGACGACACCAGCTCGACGCCGGCGACCTCGAGCCCGACCGGCACCACCACGAGCTCCGGCGGCTCCGGCGGCACGGTCGACTTCGAGGCCGCCAAGGACAGCATCGCCTACACCAAGACCGACGTCACGGCGCCGGCCGGCAACGACACGATCTCGTTCAACAACCCCTCCTCGATCCCCCACGACGTCGTGATCGAGGACTCGAACGGCAACCAGGTCGCCTCGACCGACGTGATCACCGACAGCACGACCGAGACGACGGCCGACCTCAAGCCGGGCACCTACACCTTCTACTGCTCGGTCGACAGCCACCGGCAGCAGGGCATGGAGGGCACGCTGACGGTCAAGTGAGCCCCCCCCCCGGCGTGGCCGCGAGGCCACGAGCCGACCGATGACGCGGGCATCGCGCCCCGCGGGCGATCAGACGAGGGCGCGGCCGACCGAGTCGGCTACACAGCACGGCTTCTCGCTGCCCTCGACCTCGAGGGTGAAGCGGGTCACCTGCTGGAACCAGCCGTCGCCGAGCTCGTCGATCGAGACGATCTCGGCGCCGGCGCGGACTCGCGATCCGGCCGCGACCGGCGCCGGGAAGCGGACCTTGTTCCAGCCGTAGTTGACGCCGAGCTTGACGCCGACGACGGCGAACAGCTCGCCGCGGAAGCCGTCGATCAGCGAGAGCGTCAGGTTGCCGTGGGCGATCGTCGTCCCGAACGGGCTCTCGGCACGGGCCCGCTCGACGTCGACGTGGATCCACTGGTGGTCGCCGGAGAGGCTCGCGAACCGGTCGATGTCGTCCTGGGTGACCCGGCGCCAGCCGCTGGGCCCGACCGTCCGGCCGATCAGCGCCCGTGCTCCCTCGAGCCCATCGACCTCGACCAACGCCATCGCCGCGCAACCCTAATGGTCGCGCGCCTGCGACGGCCCCTCGATCAGCAGGCCGCGATCGCGGAGCGCGCCGGCGAAGGCCTCCGCGTCCGCGCGGGCGAGCTCCGGCCCGATGCCGAACTCGGCCCGCAGCGCCGCCGCCATCTCGTCGACCGCGGTGCCGGCGACGAGCAGCGGCCACAGCACCGCGGCGGCGCGATTGCCGCCGAGGTGGCTCCGCGTCCCGAGGTCGTAGACGACGAGCTCGCCGTCGATCTCGCGACCCTCGGCCCGGCTCCGGTCGATCCGCAGCTCGGCGCTCATGCCCAGCGCTCGAGCTGCTCGGTGATCCGGTCCGCGAGCCCGGGCGGGAACGGCGGCCCCCAGGGGACGGTCGCGCGCAGGACCGGGACCGTGGCGACGAGCTCCGCGGTGAGATCGATCTGCCGCAGCACGAGCTCGGGTTCGATCAGCCCGGCGAGTCGGGCGGAGCGCAGCAGGACGGTGGCCGCCTCACGTCCGCGAAGCCGCTGCAGCTCGAGCCGCGGTGCCGACCGCGACGGCTGCGGCACGACCAGCGCGGCGAGCGGCAGCCGCGCCATCGCGGTGTGCTCGAAGCGGGCGACGGTGCGGCCGTCGGGCGTCAGCTCCGGCCGGCCGGCAGCGGCGGCCAGCGCCTTCGCCTGCGGTCGCAACCGCAGGGTCGAGCTGCCGCGGAAGCAGCTCGCCGCCGACCCGTTCACCTCGCAGCGCAGGACGTCGTCGGTGACCGCTCGGGCGCCCGAATCGCACATCAGCGCGGCGATCGTCGTCTTGCCGCCGCCCGACGGCCCGGCGAAGGCGATCGCCCGCCCGCCGACCTCGACCGCGCTCGCGTGCAGCGCGAGATGGCCGTCGGCGGCGAGCGCGTGCGAGAGCCCGCTCCCGGCCAGCAGCAGCAGCCAGTAGCCGTCGGGCTTGCGCGGGTCCGGCCGGACCGTGATCGCGCGCGAATCGAGGTCGATCTCGGTCTCGGCGCTGTGGCGGTGGCGCGTGATCCAGCGCCGGCCGTCGTCGCTGACCGTCGCCCAGTAGCGGTGCTCGCCGGACTCGGCCTCGCCGATCAGCCGGCCGGGCGGCGCGTCGTCGACGCGCAACGGCGCGCCGAGCCCGACCGTCCAGTCCGCGCGGCGGTCGGTTCGCGGGCCGTCGAGCTGCTCAGGGGAGGCGACCGCGAGCCCGTGCAGCTGGAAGGTCGGCTCGCTCAGGGGACGACGCTTGCGCCGGCCGCGGCTTCGAGCGGGCCCTGGCTCGTGTCGAGCTCCTCGAGCTTCGGCGACTCGTATGGCGTCTGCTGGCTCATCCCTCTCTCCTTCGGGCGCGTGTACCGGGGCCAATATACCGCCGCCGGGGGCTCCGTGGGGCGTTCGGGGACCGTCCCGTTGCACCTCCCGTCGCGCGCGGGGCGCGGGGCGATCCCCGAGCTCCCTTCGAGCTGCCGCGCGGGGC
>CAZCFA010000051.1:8783-19780 GCA_964497825.1 uncultured Conexibacter sp. | reverse complement strand
TCCGTCGGGCCGTGCTTGGCGCAGGTCCGGATCGCCTGCGTCCGCCCGCTTCGCAACGCCTCGGCCTTCGTGGCCTGACGCACCTGATGCGGCCGCGGCAGCCCGTACTCGGCGATCCAGTACCTGACGCAGTTCGCGCCGACGCGCAGCTCCTCCGCGATTCGAGCGATCGTCAGGCCCTCCATGACCAGCGGCTCGAGCGCCTTGCGGGTGACTCGTTCGCCCTTCCCCGGGCTGAACCTCTCCTTGCCGTTCGCCACCAGCCCGTACTTGGCGACCCAGTAGCCGACCGTTGCCGGCGGCCGGCCGACGAGCTCGCCGATCTGCGGCAGCGACATGCCCTGCGCCAGGCAATCGGTCAGAAACCGCTTATCCATGCGGCCCATGATCTCATTCCGATCGGACAGAACAGACGAACGTGCGTTCGGATCGACAAGGGTTGTCGGTAGTTGGGCCCAAGGGCGGCGGGGCGCCTCGAGCGGTCCGTCCAGGCCCTCGGGCCACGTCCGCGGCGAGGGCGAGTCCCCGCCCCAACCTTCACGAAGGCGCGGGCTCGGGCTTGAGCCGGTCCTGCGCCGGGGGGCTTGAGCCGGTCCTGCGTCGGCGGGCTTGAGCCGGTCCTGCGCCGGGGGAAGGTCTGGTCGGCCGAGGGTTCCGCTCGCGGCCTATCCGGTCACGGCGAACAGGTGCCACTCGCCGGGAGCGCCCTTGAGCTCGTGGCTGCCGCGGGGCTCGAAGTCGATCCCGGAGCCGACGACGAGCTCGCGGACGGTGCTCGAGACGAGGACCTCGCCGGGGCCCGCGAGGGCGCCGACCCGGGCGCCGATGTTGACCGCCATGCCGCCGACGTCGGCGCCGATCAGCTCGACCTCGCCGCTGTGGATGCCGGACCGGACCTCGACGCCGCTGTGGCCGAGCTCGTCACGGATCGCGGTCGCGCAGCGGATCGCGCGGGCCGGGCCGTCGAAGGTGGCGAGGAAGCCGTCGCCGGTCGTCTTCACCTCGTGACCGCGGTGGAGGGCGAGGGCGTTGCGGACGGTCGCGTCGTGGCGCTCGAGCAGATCGCGCCAGCGGCGGTCGCCGAGCCGTGCCGCCGTCTCGGTCGAGCCGACGATGTCGGTGAACAGCACCGTCGCGAGCGAGCGCTCGACGCCGTGGGCGCCGCGGCTGCCGACGAGGAACTCCTCGACCTCGTCGATCAGGTCGTCGCCGCCGATCGCGAACAGGTGGTCGGCCCCCTCGAGCTCGACGAAGCGGGCGCCGGCGATGTGGTCCGCGAGATAGCGGCCCTGACCGACCGGGATCGCAACGTCGTCGCGGCGGTGCAGGACCAGGGTCGGCGCGGCGATCGCGGGCAGCGCCGGGCGGACATCGATCTCCCGGTAGAGGTCGATCAGATCGAAGGCGCCGGCCGGGCTCGCGCCCTGGCGCAGAAACCGCGCCCACCAGCGCTCGAAGTCGGGGTTGCCGCGCTCGCTCGGGGCCCAGACATCGATCCCGGCCGGTCCTCCCCACTCGGCGCGCATCGATGCTCCCAGGAGGTCGAGCTGCTCCGGCTCGATGCCCTCGGGAAAGTCCGGTGCCTTCAGCAACCGGGCGATGCTGCCGTAGAGCACCAGCGCCGAGACCCGCTCGGGGTGCGACGCCGCATAGAGCATCGACATCGGGCCCCCCTCGGAGATGCCGAAGATCGCCGCCCGCTCGAACCTGACCGCGTCCATGACCGCCCCGAGGTCGTCCATCGACTGCTCCAGGGTCGGCGGCCGGCCGGGACGGTCGGAGAGGCCCTGACCGCGCTTGTCGAAGAGGACGATGCGCGCGAAGGACGCCAGCCGGCGCAGAAAGCGCCCGATCGTCGGCTCCTCCCAGATCAGCTCGACGTGGGAGACGAAGCCGGGGACGAAGACGAGGTCGAGCGGTCCCTCGCCGTGGACCTGGTAGGCGATGCTGGTGCCATCGGGCGAGGTCGCGTATCGCGTCTCGGGCTCCATCGCTCCCTGCAGCCCACTGTAGCGCCGAATCGCATGCCGGCCGCGCCGCCACGCCGCGCCGGCCGCCCGCGGCCCCCGCCCCGGCCCTACAGGCTCGCGCGCAGCGCCTCGAGCAGGCCGTCGACGTCCTCGGCGGTCGTGTCCCAGGAGCACATCCAGCGGACGACGCCGGCGTCCCCGTCCCAGACGTAGAACGGGTGCTCGCCGGGGAGCGCCGCCAGCAGCCGATCGATCGCCGGGCGCGGCAGCTTCGCGAAGACGCCGTTGGCCTCGACGGGGTGGGCGATCTCGACGCCGTCGATCGCGGCCGCCCCCGCCGCCAGCCGCTTCGCCATCGCGTTCGCCGCGCTCGCGGTCCGGCGCCAGAGGTCGCCGGCGAGCAGCGGCTCGAGCTGGGCGCTGATGAACCGCATCTTCGAGGCGAGCTGCATCGACTGCTTGCGGACGAACTCGAAGCCGGCGACCGCGGCGGCGTCGGTGAAGACCACGGCCTCGGCGCCGATCGCGCCGTTCTTGGTCGCCCCGAGCGAGATCGCGTCGACGCCGGCCGCGCTGGTCAGCTCGCCGAGCGAGGCGTCGGCGGAGGCGGCGGCGTTGGCGAGCCGGGCGCCGTCGACGTGCAGGAGCATCCCGAGCTCGTGCGCGCGCTCGGCCAGCGCCGCCACCTCGGCCGCCGCGTAGACGGTGCCGACCTCGGTCGCGTTGGCGATCGAGACGAGCCGCGGCTGGACGTGGTGCTGGTCGCCCCGCTTCGGCTCCCAGCGCTCGATGTCTCGGGGCGTGAGCTTGCCGTGCGCGGTCGCAACGGTCAGCAGCTTCACCCCCGCGTGGCGCTCGGGCGCGCCGCACTCGTCGACGTCGATGTGGGCGCCGGCGGCGCAGATCACCGCCTCGTGGGGCCGGGTCAGGGCGTCGATCGCGAGCACGTTGGCGGCGGTGCCGTTGAAGACCGGGAAGCCGGCCGCGGCGGCGCCGAAGTGCTCGCGGACGCGCTCGTCGAAGCGCTCGGTCCAGGGATCGGCGCCGTAGGAGCCCGCGTGGCCGGCGTTGGCGGCGGCGACCGCCTCGATCACCTCGGGCAGCGCCCCGGCGTAGTTGTCGGAGGCGAACCCGCGCGGTCCGCCGCCGATCGGATCGCTCACGGGTGCAGCGCGAGCCGCTGGCCGTTCATCCGCGCCGCCGAGTCGGAGCAGATGAACGCGAGCGCGTCGGCGATCGACTCGGCCGGGGTGAACCCCGGATACTCCTTGTCCGGGTTCGCCTCGCGCATCCGCCTGGTCAGGATCGCGTTGATGACGACGATGTTGGCGGTCGCCCCGGTCCCCGCGAACGAGTCGGCCAGCGCCAGGGTCCAGGTCTCGGCCGCGGCCTTGGTCGCCGCGTAGGCGGCGTTGGTCGCCTCCGGGGACCGCGCCTGCTTCGAGGAGACGATCGCGAAGCGGCCGCGGCCGCTGGCGACGAGCGCATCGTGGAAGGCGCGGCTGACGTGGATCGTCGTCAGCACGAGCAGATCGTGCAGCCATTCGTAGTCGCCGAGCTCGAAGCTCTCGATCGCCTCGCCCCCGCGCCAGCCGCCGACCAGGTGCATGAGCCCGTCGACGCGGCCGAAGCGCTCGACGAGCGCCGCCGACCACGCCCGCGCCTGATCGCCGTCGAGCAAATCGACGACGCGGCAGTCGAGCCGCTCCTCCGGCAGCTCGAGCTCGGCCGCCACCGCCGCCATCCGGTCGGCGTCGCGCTCGCAGAACGCGAGCGTGGCGCCGTCCTCAGCGAGCCGCCGGGCGACCTCCGGGCCGAGCCCGCCGCCGACGCCGGAGACCGCGATCACGCGGCCGTCGAGCGCGCCCATCAGGCCGGTACCGGCGGCTGCTGCTCGCCGCGCGAACGCCGCGGCCGGGCGTCGAAGGCGGGCTGCAGCTTCGGCGCGAGCTGGCTGTAGAACAGGCTCAGCGGGAACTCGTCGTCGCGGACGAGGTCGACGAGCTGCTTTGGCTCCGATACCTCGGGCAGCTCGCGGCGGTCGGCGGCCCAGACCGAGCTCTCGGCCGGCGGCACGTAGGTCGCGACGAGGTCGTGGGCGGCGATCCACTGGCCGAGCTTCGAGCGGTCGATGCCCGAGTGGTAGAGCTCGCCGACCCGCTCGCGGAGGCCGGCGACGCCCTCGGCGAGCCGCTGCCACTCGATCACCAGGCGGTTGTCGGTCCAGTGCAGGTAGCCCTCGTGGTGCAGGTAGGCGAACAGCAGCTGGCCGCCGAGCCCGTCGTAGTTGCGGATCCGGGAGCCGGTCAGCGGGAACCGGAACAGGCGGTCGAAGAGGATCGCGTACTGGACGTGGCGGCCGAGCGCGAAGCCCTCGCGCTCGAGCTTGACGGCCTCCCCGAACGCGGTCAGATCGCAGCGCAGCTCCTCCAGCGAGTACATCCAGTAGGGGCTGCGCTGGCGGATCATGAACGGGTCGAAGGGCAGATCGCCGCGCATGTGGGTGCGGTCGTGGATCAGATCCCAGGCGATGTAGGCGTCGCGCGAGAGCTCCTCGGAGGCGAGCAGGCAGGCGGCGTCGGGCGGCAGGTTCAGCTTCAGGACCTCGGCGGCGGCGCCGCAGATCCGGCGGAGGCGCTCGGCCTCGCGGTCGCAGAGGATCGCGCCGAAGTGCGCCGGCGGGCGCTCGGCCGTCGCGAACGTCTCGGGGAACAGCACCGCGCACTCGGAGTCGTAGCCGCTGGTGTAGTCGACGAGCTCGATCGGCAGGTACTTGGCGTTGTCGTAGGTGCGCTCGAGCTCGACCGCCCACCGCGGCCACGGCACCCGCACGATCAGCGCCTCGAAGCAGGTGCCGGGCGGCCCGTTCTGCTTGTACATCGGGAACACGGCGAGGTGCTCGATGCCGTCGCGGCGCTCGCGCTCGGGCCGGAAGGCCTCGACCGAGCGGATGAAGTCGGGCTTGCCGAAGCCGCCCTCGGCCCAGCCGGCGAGGTCGGCGGCGAGCGCCTCGATGTAGTCGGCCTGGTGGGGAAATCGCGGCTGCAGGTCGCTCGCGGCGGCGGCGATCTCCGCGGTCAGCTCGCGCAGGCGATCCTCGTCGCGGCCCGCCTCGGGAACCGAGCCGTCGGCGTCCTGGTGGCCGCGCAGCTCCTCGACCGCGTCGCGGAGCCGGATCCAGGCGGGATCGGCGGCGGCCTCGGATTCGATCCGCTCGGACCGGCGGGCGAACGACGGTGCCGCCGCCCAGTAGGCGAGGTTGACCCACAGCGCCTCGTGGTCGAGATCGCCGATGCAGTCGTCGCCGAACAGGTCGGAGTCGGCGAGGACGACGACGCGGCCGGCGCCGTGCTCGGCGATCGCGGCCAGCGGCGCCCGCGGCGGCGCCGCGGCGGCCGAGGTCCGCGCGATCGCGCGGGCGCCGTCGGCGAGCGCCAGCGTGCCGGCCCGGTAGAAGCAAACCTCGCGCACCCGCGTCAGCGGGTCGGCGCCGGCGTGCTCGGCGTCGACGAGGTCGGCGAAGACCCAGGACGGCACCTCGTGGTGGTGCTCGTAGTCCTGCACCGTCGCGTTCTCGATCTCGATCCCGAACCGCGCCAGCAGCTCGTTCAGGTTGTTGCCGTACTTCGCCTGCTCGGTCTCGCCGAGCACGATCAGGCCGCCGCCCGCCTCGACCCATTCGGCCAGCGCCGCGATCTCGCCGTCGCTGAGCCGCGGGCTGCCGGTGCCGACCGTCGCCTCCCACTGCGGATCCGAGGGGTGGGCGATGACGAGCACGTCGGCGGCCGCCAGGGTCGCGGCGGTCAGCGCCTCGCCGACATTGACCTCGACCCGGAAGTCACGCTCCGCCAGCACCTCGGCGGCGCGCTGGAGCGAGGAGTCGGCGGGATGGCTCGACTGCATCCGGGCGGCGACCTCGGAGCGGATCGTCCAGGCCTCGGAGTGGGCCTCGTCGAAGAGGATGCGGGCGCGTTTGGTCTGCGTCTCGGACACCATGAGGCCCCAACGGTAGCGCTCGCCGGGACGGTTGCAGCGCCCGGCGCGGATGAAACCGGGCGGGCCGCTTGTCCGCGCCGGCGGACGCCCCTCCGGCGCCCGGGCCTCCTGACGGAGAATCGCCGCCGCGACGGGGCCGGAGGCCCCCGGTCGCGATCGGCAGCGTTACCGGCTAACCCCAAGGCCCGAACAGGGCGTCGGTCAACGAGAGCGGCAGATCCTGGAGCTGGTTGTAGAGATAGAAGATGATCAGCGCCCCGCCCGCCATCGACAGGTTCTTCATGAACTGCGACCGTTCGATCTGCCTCAGCTGCGGGTGCTCGACCGTCCAGAAGTCGTGAACGAGGAACGCGGACGGGACGATGAAGAGAAAGATCAGCAGCGCGCCGAGGTCGGCCCAGATACCGAGGATGACCGAGACGCCCTCGAGCACCATCAGGCCCGCCATCGGCACCATGAGCTTCGGCGCAAGGCCCCGCTTGGCCCTGGCGTAGCCGACCATCGCCTCGCGATTTGCCAGGTGTCCGATGCCCGAGCGGACGAACCTGAGCCCGAACAGAACCCGGCCGGCGAGGAAGACGAGATCCATGCGAGCGCCCCACTCTAGATCGGCGCCCGCCGGCGACGCGGCTAGCTGGAGCCGGTGGCGATCGCGTCCTTGAGCCGGGCGCGCTCGCGCTGCAACTCGACCGCCCGCTCGAAGTCACCCTGCTGCTGGGCGCTGCGCAGCCGGCTCTCCATCAGGTCGAGGTCGAGCATCCGCTGGAAGTAGGTCAGGTTCTGCTCGCTCGGCGGCCCCTCGTCGAGCGCGCAGAGCCGGCTGATCGCGTTGTGCAGGTTCGGGTCGGAGTCGTCGAGGCCGTCGAGCGGGCGCTCGAGGTGCTCGCGCAGCCACAGGAACGCCCGGCGCAGCGCCGGCGAGCTGAAGTGCTCCTCGCTGAGCCGGCCGAGGAAGCGCTGCCCCTGGGCCGGGTCGGCGATGCAGAGCGCCAGCAGCTTGTACTGGTGCTGCTCCTCGGCGGTCGCCTGGCGCCGCGGGGGCCGCGCTGCGGCGCCCTCGGGCTCGGCCCGCGCCGGCCTCCGCCCGGCGCTATCCCGGAGCCGTCCGGCAACGATCTCCGGGCTCGCATCGAGGCGGTCGGTGACCTCGCGCACCAGCTCCTCGCGGGTGATCGTCGCGCCCATCGCGACCAGCACCGGCGCGACCTCGTCCAGCGCCCGGTCGCGCCCGGCCGGCGTCGTCAGGTCGGCGTCGGCGAGGATCGAGCGGACGTGGAAGACGGCGAGGTCGACGGCGCCCGCCAGCGCCTCGCGCATCCGCGCTCCCCCCTGCTCGGTCAGCATCAGGTCGGCCGGGTCCTCGCCCTCGGGCATCGGCGCGACGAGCAGCCGCAGGCGCCCGGCGCCGGCGACCCGCTGGGCGCGCAGCATCGCCTCGCGCCCGGCCCGGTCGGCGTCGAGCGCGAGCACGACCTCCTCCGCGTAGCCGCCGAGCAGCTTCAGCTGGTCGGGCGTGATCGCGGTCCCCATCACCGCAACCGTCTCCTCGATCCCGGCCTGGTGCAGCGCGATCACGTCGGTGTAGCCCTCGACGACGACGGCGCGGCCGCCGCGGGCGATCGGCCCGCGGGCGCGGTCGATCCCGTACAGGGTGCGGCTCTTCGTGTAGAGCTCGCCCTCGGGCGAGTTCAGGTACTTCGGCTTCGCGTCGGCGCCCATCGCGCGGGCGCCGAAGCCGACGACGCGTCCGCGGTGGTCCCTGACCGGGAAGGTGATCCGGCCGCGGAAGCGGTCGTAGTGGCTGCCGGGCCGCTTCTGCGAGCGCTGGATCAGGCCGGCGGCGAGCATCTCGTCGACCGAGAAGCCGACGATCCGGCCGCGCTTGACGACCGAGTCCCAGGCGCTCGGGGCGAAGCCGACGCCGAACTCGCGCAGGACCTTCTCGCCGAGGCCGCGCTCCTTGGTCAGGTAGCCGCGCGCCTTGATCGCCTTCGGGTCGTCCCACAGGTAGCGCTCGTAGAAGGCGGCGACGCGCCCGAGCAGCTCGCCGAGCCGGCCGCGGCGGCGGCGCGCCTGCTCGGCCCGCGGGTCTTCGCGCTCGAGCTCGATCTCGACCCCGTAGCGGTCGGCGAGGCTCTCGACCGCGTCGGGAAAGCTCAGCCCCTCCTTCTCCTGGACGAAGCGGATCGTGTCGCCGCCGGCCTCGCAGCCGAAGCAGTAGTAGAAGCCCTCGGCGGGCTTGACGCTGAACGAGGGCGTGCGCTCGTCGTGGAACGGGCAGAGGCCGACGTAGCGCTCGCCCTGGCGCCGCAGGTCGGTGTGCTGGGAGACGATCTCGACGATGTCCGCCGCCTCACGCACGCGCTCGATCGTCTCGGGGGTGAAGCGGCTCACGTCGTCATCTCCGTCACCTCCAAGAATGCCGGGCGGCGCAAACGCGCGCCCCCCCGGTGAGCGCCCGCGCCGAAGCGCCGGGTGCGATCGGCGGGCGGCCGCGCGGCTCGCGGCCCCTCGTACCGTTACGGCCGGGCCGTCCCGCGGGGACGCGGGCGGCCGCGCCTCAGAGCCGCGACTCCTCCGGCAGCGCGATCCGCCGGAAGGTGGCGATGCAGAAGCGGTCGGTCATCCCGGCGACGTAATCGGCGACGCGCTGCAGCGGCTCGACCGCGGCGCTCGCCGCGGGCATCTCGTCCGGGTGGGCGAGGTAGTGGTCGATCAGCGCGCGCAGGGTGAGCTCGACCCGATCGTGCTCGGAGCGCGCCTGCGGGCCGAGGTAGACGCGGTCGAACATGAACTTGCGCAGCCGCAGCATCGCGCCGCCCATCTCCTCGCTCTGAGCGATGTCGCCGGCCTCGCGCGAGCGGGCGACGATGTCGCGGACGAGGGCGTCGATCCGCGCCGCCCCGGTCGGCCCGAGCCGCTCGATGTGCTCGGCGGGGAGATCGGCCTCGGCGATGATCCCGGCCCGCACGGCGTCGTCGATGTCGTGGTTTATGTAGGCGACGCGATCGACGAGCCGGACGATCCGCCCCTCGAGCGTCGCCGGCTTCAGCGAGCCGGTGTGGTTGAGGATGCCGTCGCGGACCTGCTCGGTCAGGTTGAGCCCGCGCCCGCCCCGCTCGAGCTCCTCGACCAGCCGCAGCGAATGCTCGTTGTGGCGGAAGCCGGCGCCGCCGCGCTGCCGCAGCGCCGCATCGAGCACCTCCTCGCCGATGTGGCCGAACGGCGGGTGGCCGAGGTCGTGGCCGAGCGTGATCGCCTCGGTCAGGTCCTCGTTCAGCGCCAGCGCGCGGGCGACGGTGCGGGCGATGAAGCAGGTCTCGAGCGTGTGCGTGAGCCGGGTCCGGTAGTGGTCGCCCTCGGGCGCGATGAACACCTGCGTCTTGTGCTTGAGCCGGCGGAACGCGGTCGTGTGCGCGATCCGGTCGCGATCGCGCTGAAACGGGGTGCGGACCGGGCTGTCGGGCTCGCGCACGGCGCGGCGGGCCGGGTAGGAGCGCGCCGCCGGCTCCCACAGGAACCGCTCCTCCTGGGCGCGGATCCGCGACTCCAGGCCGGCGGCGCCCGCGTTCCCGCTCGTCGCCTCGGTCGCCATCGGGCTCGATTCTAGGCTCGCCCTCGCGACCGGGCGGTCGGCGCCCACAGCGGTCGGCGGCCGCCCGGGTCCGCTCGCGCGCCGCCGCCGGCTCGGGCCCCGGGGCCCGCGGGTCGCCGCCGGCCCCGAGCCCGGGCACCCGTATCCGGCCGGCAGCGCTAGATTGCACTCCGATGCCGACCGCGCTGGTGACCGGAGCCTCATCGGGGATCGGCGCCGAGTTCGCGCGCCAGCTCGCCGGCCGCGGGTACGAGCTGGTCCTGGTCGCGCGCCGCGCCGAGCGGCTCGAGCGGCTGGCCGGCGAGCTGCCCGGCGAGCCGGCCGTGATCCCGCACGACCTCGCCGGCGACGCGGCGTCGCTGCCGGCCGAGCTCGAGCGCCGCGGAATCGAGGTCGATCTGCTCGTCAACAACGCCGGCTTCGGCTCGCACGGCCGTTTCTGGGAGCTCGACCCGAGCCGCGAGGCGGAGCAGGTGCGGCTCAACTGCGAGGCGGTGGTGGTGCTCACCGGGGCGCTATTGCCGGCGATGGTCGAGCGCGGCAGCGGCGGCGTCATCGTCGTCGCCTCGACGGCGGGCATGCAGCCGCTTCCCTACCAGGCGACCTACTCGGCGAGCAAGGCGTTCGCGCTCAACTTCACCGACGCGCTGGCGACCGAGCTGCGCGGGACCGGCGTCCGCGCGATGTCGGTCAACCCCGGTCCGGTGCCGACCGAGTGGCAGGCGGTCGCCGGCTTCGAGGGCGGCGAGGACAGGATCCCGGGCAAGATCGAGGCCCCCCAGGTCGTGACCGAGTCGCTCGACGCCTACGAGGCGGGCAAGCGGTCGGTCGTCCCGGGCGGGCTGATGCGCTGGGTGATGCGGGCCTCGTCGCTGTCGCC
Organism: uncultured Conexibacter sp.; assembly: GCA_964497825.1. Lineage (GTDB taxonomy): Bacteria > Actinomycetota > Thermoleophilia > Solirubrobacterales > 70-9 > RHKX01. The sequence continues at coordinate 9,339 of CAZCFA010000051.1, read as the reverse complement.
GCGGGCGATCCAGCTGCGCGTCGTCGAGCGCCAGTACCGGCCGTAGGAACCGGCGCGGGCTGGCCGCGCCTCAGCCCGGATCAGCGCGCGGCGCCGAGGCTCATGGGCGGCGCGAGGGCGGCGCTGATCGCGCGGCGGCCACCGGACGGGAACGGCGGCCGGCGTCAGGCGACCGAGCGCAGCCGCACGTGGGCGTGATGCTCGAGCGTCTCGTTGATCGCCCGCTCGGCCTGGCGCAGGACGCGGTCGGGGGCGGCCGGCAGCTCGGCGATCGGGCGAGCGAGCGCGGTCACCATGAACTCGTGCGCCGCCGCCGAGAGCGGGAAGCCGGCGCCCTCGCAGGCGCCACAGACGACGCCCCCGGCGGCGCCGGAGAAGGCGGCGATGCCGCCGCCCTCGCCGCAGCGGGCGCAGGAGCCGAGCTCGGGCGCAAAGCCGGCCGCCAGCGCCAGCTTGAGCCGGAAGGCGAGGCCGACTGCGGCGGGATCGGGGCGGGCGCCCACCGTCGGCGCCCCGGCGCCCGCATCGAGCAGCGCCAGGTAGCGGCAGAGCAGGT
>CAZCFA010000051.1:0-8773 GCA_964497825.1 uncultured Conexibacter sp. | reverse complement strand
CCCGAGAGTCCCGGGGCGAAACCAGCAGCCAGTGCCAGCTTCAGCCGGAAGGCGACCATCCCCGCCGGACCCGAAATCGCGGCCGTGGGATTGTGGTCAACCAGCGCCAGGTAGCGGCAGAGCAGGTTGTAGGCGGGCCGGTTGGGCTCGGCCGAGTCGAGCAGGCGCAGGACGGCGTCGCAGCCGCGGGCGGCGGCGCCGATCGCGGGGCCGTCGGAGCGCAGGTCCGGATAGCCGTCGAGCGTCGCCGCCCCGGTCACCGTGCAGAGCTCGCTGCGGCCCTCATGCAGCATCAGATCGAGCCGGAAGAACGGCTCGAGGCGGCCGCCGAAGCGGGACTTCGGCCGCCGCGAGCCCTTCGCGATCGCGTTCACCCTGCCCCGTGACACCGTGTAGAGGTGGAGGATCCGGTCGGCCTCGCCGAAGCGGATCGAGCGCAGCACGACGCCCTCGGTCTTGAACGTTCCCGGCACCGCTCAGATGATGAAGGGCGCCGGGGACGGGCCGCCGAACGTCCCTGGCCGTCTCGCGATGCGTGACGGTTTGTACGTTCGGCGGCGAAGCGGCTCAGGACGCGAGCTGGATGATGCGGATGTGGTTGCCGAACGGGTCCCGCAGGGCGCAGTCGATCCCGTAGGACTGCTCGACCGGCTCCTGGCTGAACTCGACGCCCTTGGCGACCAGCTCCTCATAGGTGGCCCTGCAGTCGTCGGTGGCGAAGCCGATCCAGCCGCCGCCGGCGCCCTTGCTGACGATCTCGCGGATCTGCTCCGCGGTCGCCTCCTGATAGCCCGGCTCGCCCGGCTTCTCGAGGAAGATCTCGCGATCGGGGTCGCCCGGCACGCTGACGGTGAGCCAGCGCATGAAGCCGAGGTCGGCGTCGGTGTGGACCTCGAGGCCGAGCTTGCCGACGTAGAAGTCGAGCGCCTCGTCCTGGTCGGTTACGAATATCTGTGACAGTCGGATCGAGTTGATCATGGCCTCGAACCTAGGCGCCGGGGCCCGGGTGCGCTTATCCGAAACCGCTCAGTTCAGCGCGGTCTCGTGTAGGTCATCGAGTGCGTCGTCGGCGTCGAGGGCGCATCGGCGCGGCGCCGGTACTCGCTCGGCGGCTGACCGACGATCTCGGCGAACGTCCGCGAGAACGCCCCGAGGCTGGTGAAGCCGACGTCGAGGCAGATCCGGCTGACGCTGTCGCCGGTCTCGCGGAGCAGGAACATCGCGCGCTCGATCCGGCGCCGCTGCAGGTAGCGGTAGGGGGTCTCGCCGAACGTCGCCCGGAACCTGCGGATCAGATGCGATTCGGAGACGTGAACGGCCGCCGCGAGCTCGCGCAGGTTCAGCGGCTGGGAGTAGTTGCGGTCGATCAGGTCACGGACGCGGAGCAGGCGCCGGTTCGACTCCTCGACCGCGCGGCTCATGATCCGCCCGCCGCCGCCCGGATGCCGTCGCGAATCGCCGCCGCGACGACGGTCGCCGCCACCGTGCCGATCCGGGCGACGAGCCACGGGCTCGGAGCCGCCTCGCCGGAGGCCAGGCAGAAGACGACGTCGCCGTCGAACGGCGTGAACACCGGCGCGATCGCGCGGGCGACGCCGGCGCTCGCCATCCGCGCCACCTTCGCGCAGCCCGTCTTGTCCAGTGCCGCGTCGGTCAGCACCGCGACCAGCGTCGTTCCCTGCCGCTCGGCCTCGAGCTCGGCCCAGCCCGGTGGCCCCTCGAAGGCGGCGAGGATCTCGACGCTGCTCAGCGTCTCGCCGTGCTCGCCGCGCGGGCCGGCGAGGATCGCGCCGTCCTCGGCGAGGACGTCGCCGGTCGCGTTGACGACGGCGGCCGCGGCGACGGTCTCCCCGGGCCCGGTGCGCGCGGCCGCGTAGCCAACGCCGCCGGGGCTCGCATGCTCGCGGCCGCGCGACTTCGCCACCGCGGCCCCGCGGCCGGCGCCGACGCTGCCGCGCGCGGGAACCCCCTCGGCCGCGTTCTCGCAGGCCGCGAAGCCCGACTCGGGGCCGGGCCGCTCAGCCTCCGCACCGGCGCTGAGGTCGTAGATCACCGCCGCGGGCACGAGCGGCACGAGTCCACCCGGCGTCCGGTAGCCGCGCCCGCGCTGCTCGCACCAGCGCATCACGCCGTCGGCGGCGGCGAGCCCGTGGGCGCTGCCGCCGGTGAACAGGACCGCGGTCGCCTCCTCGGGGTTGGCGAGCGGGGCGATGATCTCGGTCTCGCGGGTGCCGGGGCCCCCGCCGCGGACGTCGACGCCGGCGCGGGTGCCGGCCGGGGGCAGGATCACCGTGCAGCCGGTCGGCGCTTCCGCCGCGGTCCAGTGCCCGATCGCGAACCCCGGCGGCAGCGGCGGCGGATCGGCGGCGGCGCTCATCGGCGGGCCGGGCGCCGGCGCGGGCGACGGCGCCTGCGCAGCCGCGTCTGGCAGGCGGCGCAGAAGTAGGTCGAACGGCCGCCGACGACGATCCGCGAGATCGGGCTGCCGCAGCGCGGGCAGCTCTGGCCCTCGCGGGTGTGGACCAGGAACTCGTCCTGCATCGCGCCCCGCTCGCCGCGCGCGTCGCGGTAGTCGTCGATCGAGGCGCCGCCGCTGGCGAGCCCGGCCTCGAGCGCGCCGACGATGCCCTCGCGCAGCGCCTCCCAGTGCTCGGATCGCATCGAGCCGGCCGGCGAGAGCGGGTGCAGCTCGGCCCGGAACAGGGCCTCGTCGGCGTAGATGTTGCCGATCCCGGCGATCCGCCGCTGGTCGAGCAAGAACGACTTCAGCGGCGCCGTGCGGCCCAGCGCCAGCCGGCCGATCAGCTCCGCCGTCAGCTCGCCCGAGAGTGGCTCGACGCCGAGCCGCGAGTCGAGGTAGGGGCCGAGCTCGCCGGCGCCGAGCAGGGCCGCGTGGCCGAACCGGCGCGGGTCGGTGAACAGCAGCCGGCGCCCGTCGTCGAGCTCGAGCTCGGCCCGCAGGTAGGCGGGCTCGGTCGGCGCCGGGTAGAGCCGCTCCATGCCGAACCGGCGGCCCTGCGGAAGCTCGCGGTCGGCGAGCAGCAGGTTGCCGGTCATCCGCAGGTGCATGACCAGCGTCGCGCCGCCGTCGAGGCCGACCAGCAGGTACTTGCCGCGGCGCCCGACCGACTCGATCCGGCGCCCCTCGAGGCCGGCGGCAAGCGCCGCCGCCGTCCCGGGCCGGGCCCAGCGCTCGTCGTGGATCGTCGCGGCGACGATCGTGCGCCCGAGCAGCTCCGGCTCGAGCTGGCGGCGGATCGTCTCGACCTCGGGCAGCTCGGGCATCCGCCCCAGCCTAAGGGGCGCCCCGCCTCAGTCGAGCCGCGCCCGCGGATGGGCCTCGAAGTAGACGTCCTTGATCCGCTGGTCGGAGAGGTGGGTGTAGATCTGGGTCGTCGAGACGTCGGCGTGGCCGAGCATCTCCTGGACCGAGCGCAGGTCGCAGCCGCCCTCGAGCAGGTGGGTGGCGAAGCTGTGGCGCAGCGTGTGCGGGCTCATCCGCTCGGCGAGCCCGACCGCGCGGGCGCGACCCTGAATCACCTTGTAGAGGCCCTGGCGGGTGAGCGCGCCGCCGCGCTGGTTGAGGAACATCGCCCGCTGCTCGTCGCCGCTTCCGGCCAGCGCCGGCCGGCCCGAGCGCAGGTAGCGCGAGACCGCGCTTGCGGCCTCGCGCCCGAGCGGCACGATCCGCTCCTTCGATCCCTTTCCGTGGGCGCGCAGGAAGCCGCGGCGGTGGTCGATCGAGCCGGTCGCCTCGAGGCCGATCGTCTCCGAGGCGCGGAGGCCGCAGCCGTACATGACCTCGAGGATCGCGCGGTCACGGAGGTCGGCGGGATCGGAGCCGGAGACCGAGTCGAGCAGCCGCTTGACCTCGGAGTAGCCGAGCACCTTCGGCAGCGGCTTGCGGCGCCGCGGCGGGCGCACGCCGGCGGTCGGGTCCTCGGCGATCAGCTCGGCGCGGCGCAGGTGGCGGTAGAACGAGCGCAGGCAGGCCGTCTTCCGGTTCAGGGTGGCGGCGCTGCACGGCGGCCGGTCGCCCGCGCCCCGCCCGAGTCCGGCGAGAAAGTCGGCGACGTCGGCGCCCGAGGCCTCGGCCGGCCCGGTGCCGCGGGCGCCCAGGAAGCTCCCGTACTGGAGCAGGTCGGTGCGGTAGGCGCTGAGCGTGTTGCGGGACAGCCCGCGCTCGAACTCGAGGTAGGCGAGGAAGTCGAGCAGCATCGCCTCGAACCGGGGCTCGACGGTCGCCCCGCCATCCTGCCCCTCCGCTGCCGCGACCGCACCCACGGCTGCGAGTTTCACCGCGCGGCGGCGACCGCCTGCCGGTGCAAACCCGCGCCCGCGGCGCTTCGCTCCGATCCCGGTGGCGCGGATTTTCCCCTCTCAGCGACGCTTATCCGCGCCACCGGGAGCGGGGTCGTTGCGACAACTCCGGGTTGGTCCGCGCTAGGCGCCAGATCGGGCTCGCAGCGCCGCCCCCGCCGCCAGCGCCGCGGCGAAGAACAGCCGGTCGGCGGCGAGCTCGCGCCCCATCGTCCGCGTCGGCAGGCCGCTGGCGGCGTAGCCGTCGATGTCGACGCGATGCTCGCTGGCGCGATGCGGCGCCGCAATCGCCGCCAGCGGATCGCCGGCGCCGGCCGGCAGCAGCGCGTCGAGGCCGGCCGGCAGCGGCACCTCGACCGGACCGAGCAGCAGCTCCAGCACCGCCGCGGTGTGGTGGCTGAGGCCGCGGTGGCGCGGCCGCGGGTCGGCCGCCGACAGCCGCGGCGAGAGCAGCGTCGGCAGCCCCAGCGCGAGGCCGCAGTGAGCGCCGTCGAGCGCCGCCATGCCGCCGTGGCCGTAGCGCGTCTCGGAGCCGATGATGCCGGGGCCGGGGCCGACGATCGCGGCGTCCCAGCCGAGCTCCTCGGCGGCCGCGTGCAGCGCGCCGATGAGGCTGATCGCCTCGCCGCCGCCGCCGTAGCTCGGCGCGGCGGTCAGGTGCTCCGCGAGCAGGCCGCGGTCGAGCAGCTCGGCGACGTCGCGCGACAGCGTCCCCGGCAGGCCGCCGCCGGCGGCCTGGATGAAGCCCACGCGCCCAACCCCCGCCGCCGCCCAGGCGACCGGCGCGAGGTGCCCGTGCAGCGGCAGGACGAGGACGGGAACCGGGCGCGATGGCCGCGGCGGCGAATCCAGCGGGGCCTCGGCCGGATCGACGGCGTGCTGCAACGAGCTGTAGTTGAGCTTCATCACGTGGATGCCGGCGGCCGTCTCGCCGCCGGCGAGGCCGCGGGTCAGGTTGACGTGGACGACGTCGAAGCCGCCCGAGCCGAGCCCGAGGTCGACCGCGGCGGTGTTGACGACGACCTCGTCGCCGGCCTCGGCCGGCCCGAGCAGCGACCGATCGATCCAGGCGGCGCGGCGCTCGCCACCGACGTCGACGACGAGGCGGTCGCCCGCGCCCGCCTCGACGACGACCCCCCGCCGCAGCTTCAGCAAGCGCCCGCCTCCTCGACGATCGCGGCGCAGACTTCGAGCATGCGCGTGAGCTCGGTCACGGCGACGCGCTCGTTCGGGGTGTGGTTGGCCTCGGTGCCGTTGGCGAGCAGCAGCGCGTCGAAGCCGGCGGCGCGGAGCGCGTTGGCGTCGCTGCCGCCGCCGGTGGCGCGCTCGACCGGCTCGATCCCGCGCCGCTCGAGCGCCGCCCTCGCGATCGCCAGCGGCCGCGAGCCCGGCTTGATCCGGTAGCCGCGGAAGTAGGTCTCGACGAGCAGATCGACATCGACCCCGGCCTCCCCCGCCGCCCACGAGCAGGCATCGACCATGCGCTGGGCGACCTCCTCGGCGCGGCCGGGGACGACCGAGCGCGCCTCGGCCTGCAGCCGGCAGCCGCCGGCGACAACGTTCGGCGCCGTGCCGCCCTCGATCACGCCGACGTTGGCGGTCGTCTCGGCATCGAGGCGGCCGAGGTCCATCGTCGCGACCGCCTGGGTCGCCGCCGTGATCGCGCTCCGTCCCGCCTCGGGCTCGAGCCCCGCGTGCGCCTCGATGCCGCGGAACTCGGCGCTGATCCGCTTGTAGTCGGGCGCCGCGGTGATCAGCTCGCCGATCGGCGAGGCGTGGTCGAGCACGAAGCCGAGCTCGGAGCGCAGCTCGCCGGTGTCGAGCGCCGCCGCGCCGCGCAGCCCCTGCTCCTCGGCGACGGTGAACACGAGCTCGACCCCGACCGGCCCGGGCTCGGCGGCGAGCGCCGCGCCGAGCTCGACCAGGACCGTCACCGCCGCCTTGTTGTCGGCGCCGAGGATCGTCGCGCCGGCGCTGCGCAGGACCCCATCGTCGTCGACGACCCGGATCGGCTCGTCGTGGGGAACGGTGTCGAGGTGGGCGAAGAAGGCGATCGGATCGCCGGCGCCATCGCGGCCGGGGACGCGGGCGATCAGGTTGCCGGCGCCGGCCCGCGCCTCGGCCGCGGAGCCGTCCTCGTCGACGTCGATCCCGAGCTCGCCGAGCTCGCCGGCGACGACGTCGGCGACGGCACGCTCGTCGCCGGTGACGCTGGGGATCTCGCAGAGGCGGACGAACCGCTCGATGAGGCGCTCGGTGCTCATCTGCGGCAGGCTAACCCCCGGCGGCCGCGGTCGTGTCGATTTTCGCCGTGCTCGCTCGACGTCTTGGTGAAGGGCCGAGAATCGGCCCCCGAGAGCAAAGGAGACGAAGATGCGAGTGATGGTTCTGGTCAAGGCGTCCGAGGAGACCGAGGGCGGCGCGATGCCGACCCGCGAGGAGCTGGCCGCGATGGGCGCCTTCAACGACGAGCTGGTGAAGGCGGGCGTGATGCTCGACGGCGACGGGCTTCATCCCTCCTCCAAGGGTGCCCGGGTCGAGTACGCGAAGGGCGAGTCGCCGTCGGTCACCGACGGTCCGTTCGCCGAGACGAAGGAGCTGATCGCAGGCTTCTGGATGTGGCAGGTCCGCGACATGGACGAGGCGCTCGAGTGGGCGCGCCGGATCCCGTTCGGCGGCGATGTCGGCGAGGCGGGGACCGTCGAGATCCGCCCGGTCTTCGAGACCGAGGACTTCGGCGAGGAGATGTCCCCGGAGCTGCGCGAGCGCGAGCAGCGGATGCGCGAGCAGCTCGGGGGCACGGTCGGCGAGCGCATCGGGGGCGGTGAGCCGGACGCGGGCTGATGGCCGGGGCCGACGTCAAGCGCACGATCGAGGCGGTCTGGCGGATCGAGTCCGCCCGGCTGATCGCCGGACTGGCGAGGATCGTGCGCGACGTCGGCCTCGCCGAGGATCTGGCGCAGGAGGCGCTGGTCGCGGCGCTGGAGCAGTGGCCCCGCGACGGGGTGCCGTCGAACCCGGGAGCGTGGCTGATGAGCACGGCGCGCAACCGCGGCATCGACCGCATCCGCCATGAACGGATGGCGCGCGGCAAGCTCGAGCGGCTCGGGCGCGAGGCCGGACTCGGCGAGACGGCGCCCGAGCGCGACCTCGCCGCCGAGATCGACGACCCCTTCGACGACGACCTGCTGCGGCTCGTCTTCACCTGCTGCCATCCGGCGCTCTCGCGGCAGGCGCGGGTGGCGCTGACCCTGCGCCTGCTCGGCGGCCTGAGCACGGCCGAGATCGCCCGCGCCTACCTGGTCCCGGAGGCGACAGTCGCGCAGCGGATCGTCCGCGCGAAGCGCACGCAGGGCGCCGCCCGGGCATCGTTCGAGGTGCCCGATCGCGAACGGCTCCCCGAGCGCATCGACTCGGTCCTCGAGGTCGTCTACCTGATCTTCAACGAGGGCTACTCGCCGGCCGCGGGCGCGGCTGCGGTGCGGACCGAGCTGCTCGAGGAGGCGCTGCGCCTCGGCCGCGTACTGGCGACGCTGCTTCCCGGCGAGCCCGAGGTCCACGGCCTCGCGGCGCTGATCGAGCTGCAGGCGTCGCGCACCCGCGCCCGCGTCGGCGCCGGCGGCGCTCCGGTCCTGCTGCTCGACCAGGACCGGGCGCGTTGGGACTGGCTGCTGGTCCGGCGCGGGCTCGCGGCGCTCGAGCGTGCCCGCGAGGCCGGTGGACCGACCGGCCCCTACGCGCTGCAGGCGGCGATCGCCGCCTGCCACGCGCGGGCCCGGCGGGCCGAGGACACCGACTGGGCGCGGATCGCGGTGCTGTACGACGCGCTCGCGGCAGCCTCCCCCTCCCCCGTCGTCGAGCTCAACCGGGCCGTCGCCGTCGGCATGGCCGAGGGACCCGAGCGGGCGCTGGCGATGATCGACGCCGCCGGGCTCGAGCAGGCGCTGGCCGGCTACCCGCTGCTGCCCGCGGCCCGGGCCGAGATGCTGCAGCGGCTCGACCGCCTCGCCGAGGCGCGGGACGAGTACGAGCGGGCGGCCGGGCTGACCGCGAACGAGCGCCAGCACGCGCTGCTGCTCGAACGCGCCGCCGGGTGCGCGCGGAGCTGACCGGTGCGACCCGGTTCCCTCCCGGCCGGCCTCGGCGGGCGACGCGCTGGGCGAGTTGACCACGCGATCGGTGGCAAAGTCGCCCCGCGCCGCCGGTGGCGCCGTCCCGCCCGGGCCACGCGAGCGGCGAATCGGTTGCTAGCGGCAGCGCCGGCTGTCGTGGCGGGCGACGCGCTGGGCGAGTTGACCACGCGATCGGTGGCAAAGTCGCCCCGCGCCGCCGGTGGCGCCGTCCCGCCCGGGCCACGCGAGCGGCGAATCGGTTGCTAGCGGCAGCGCCGGCTGTCGTGGCGGGCGACGCGCTGGGCGAGTTGACCACGCGATCGGTGGCAAAGTCGCCCCGC
>CAZCFA010000050.1:0-20469 GCA_964497825.1 uncultured Conexibacter sp. | reverse complement strand
CGATGCCGCCGCGGCCGAGGCGCCGGCGGACGTCGCCGCCGCCGTGCCGGCCGATCCGCCGACGCGGGTGCGAGCGCCCGGATCGGTGCTCGGCGACGCGCCCGCGACCGAGCACACGGTCGTCCGCGACCGGCCGCTCGCCGGCGGCGACGAGCGCCCGGCGGCGGTCAGCGACGAGGAGATCGCGGACCGGACGCCGGCGCTGTGGTGGCGGTTTCTGACCGGGTCGGTGATGATCGTCGTCGCCGTCGCGACCGCGGTCGCGCTGTCGGGCCTCTTGGCGTTCAACAGCCTCGCCGGCGAGCTCGGCGGGATCCGCGGCGTCGAGCGCGAGATCGCCACGGTCGAGCCCGGCGACCCGTTCACGATCCTGATCGTCGGCTCCGACAAGCGCTCGAACACCCCCGGAGACCCCGGCCGCTCCGACACGACGATGCTGCTGCGGGTCGACGCCCAGGACGACGTGCTGTCGCTGTTCTCGCTGCCGCGCGACCTCAAGGTCGACATTCCCGGCTACGGCGTCGGCAAGCTCAACGAGGCCTACACCGACGGCGGCGTCAAGCTGACCCTGAAGACGGTCAAGCGGCTGACCGGGATCAACGTCAACTACGTCGTCAACGTCGACTTCCAGGGCTTCGCCGATGCCGTCGACGCGATCGGCTGCGTCTACGTCGACGTCGACCGCAAGTACTTCAACGACAACTCGACCGCGGTCAGCGCCGAGGACCAGTACGCGACGATCGACGTCAACGCCGGCTACCAGCGGCTCTGCGGGCTCAACGCGCTCGACTACGTCCGCTACCGCCACACCGACAGCGACTTCGTCCGCGCCGCCCGCCAGCAGGACTTCCTCCGCAACGCTCGCGCCCAGGTCCCGGCCGGGGAGGTGCTGCCGATCATCGGCGGCGACACCGGCAACAAGCTGCTCGACATCTTCACCAAGTACACGACGACCAGCATCGACACCCCGGCACAGCTGATCTCGGTCCTGAAGTCGTTCATCGCGATCCGCGACACGCCCGTCAAGGAGGTCCACTTCAACGGGTCCGACTCGCTCGAGAACGGGATCGCCTACGTCACCGCCACGCAGTCGCAGATCGACAAGGCCGTCAAGGAGTTCCTCGGCGACGAGGACAGCGCCGGCGGGCCCGCGGCCGGCCCCAAGTCCCACCGCCACAAGGGTCACAAGAAGGGCGGGGGCAAGAAGGGCGGCAAGGACAAGGGCCAGCGGGCGGCCGACGCCGACGTCACCGCGACCGCGAACGATCCCTGCAACGGCACCGACAAGGTCGCCGCCTTCGGCCGCACCTCCGCTCGCCGCCTCAAGTTCCCCGTCTTCGTCCCGACCGTGATGGTCCCCGGGTCCTGCTACGACCCGGGCTCGCGCCAGTACCAGATCAAGGACAGCGACGATCACAAGCAGGCCGCCTACAAGCTCGTGCTCAACCTCAACAGCCCCGAGGCCGCCGGCGAGTACTACGGGGTGATGGGCACCGAGTGGGGCGACCCGCCGATCCTCGAGAAGAAGTCGGAGACGATCACGATGGGCGACCGCGACTACGACCTCTACTACGACGGCGACCGCCTGCGGCTGGTCGCCTTCCACGTCCAGGGCAACTCCTACTGGGTCAGCAACACGCTGCTGCAGTCGCTCAGCGACGACCAGATGCTGGCGATCGCGAAGTCGATGGAGGAGGCCCACGGCGGATGACCGAGCGCCGGACGAGCGCCGGGTCGCCGCCCGCCGTCGGCGTCGTCGGCGTCGGCTGGGTCGGGCTGGTCACCGCCGCCTGCTTCGCCTCCCAGGGCCATGAGGTCTGGGCGATGGACGTCGACGCCGAGAAGATCGACCGGCTCAGCCGCGGCGAGCTCTCGATCCACGAGCCGGGGCTGCCGGAGCTGGTCGCCGAGCATGCCGGGCGGCTGCACTTCACGACCTCGATGGACGAGCTGCTGGGCAACGCGCGGCTGCTGTTCTGCTGCGTCGATACGCCGCCGACCTACTCCGGCGACGCCGACCTCTCGCGCGTCCGCGCCGTCGTCGCGCAGCTCTCCGGCGACTCCGAGCACGCGCTGGTGATGAAGAGCACCGTTCCCTCCGGCACCGGCGAGTCGATCCGCCGCGACCTGCCATCGCTCGCCTACGTCTCCTGCCCGGAGTTCCTCCAGGAGGGCACCGCGGTCCGCAACTTCCTCGAGCCCGACCGGGTCGTGATCGGCGCCGATCCGGGCGACGAGTGGGCCGCCGACGCCGTCGCCGCCCTCTACGAGCCGCTCGGCGGCGACCTCGTCCGCACCGACGTCGCCAGCGCCGAGATGATCAAGCTCGCCTCCAACGCGTTCCTCGCGACGAAGATCTCGTTCATCAACGAGATCGCCAACGTCTGCGAGGAGGTCGGCGCCGACGTCACCGAGGTCGCCCGCGGCATGGGCCTCGACGAGCGAATCGGCGACAGGTTCCTCCAGGCCGGGATCGGTTACGGCGGCTCTTGCCTGGTCGGCTCGGAGACGGTCGTTGTCAGGCACGAAGCGGAGGTCGGCCCGCGCCGGCTCGATCAGCTCTTCGCCGCGATCGCCGTTGCCGAGGGAGCGGCGCCGAACGCGGCGATCCTCGAGCCGGATCGCCTCGAGGCCCTCGCGCTGGGCGACGATCGCCACGCTCGCTTCCAGCGGGTGACCGCGCTGACGGCTCGTCCCTACGACGGCGAGCTGATCACGGTGCGGACCGACGCCGGCCAGCAGGTGCGCTGCACCGCCGACCACCCGTTCGTGGTCGTCGATCCCGCGAGCTGTGAGGCGACCGCCACCAAGCTCGCATCGCAGTTGCGCTGCGATGACTGGCTGCCATCGGCGGCTGCTGGGTCGGCGGCCGAGCTGTGGGCGGCCGGAGCCTGCGCGCCCGCCGGCGTGGCGTGCAGCGAAGCCCGATATACCGGACCGGATGACCTTGATGGAGGTGGGGGAGCGCAGACGCTGGTCCGCGGGGACCTCGATCGTGGTGGGGGAGCACAGACGCTGGTCCGCGGGGACCTCGATCGTGGTGGGGGAGGGCAGACGCTGGTCCGCGAGCGCGGCGTCGAGGTGGCCGCCGTCCGCGTCGCCGGCATCGAGCGCTCACGGTTCAGCGGCCGTGTCTACTCGCTCGAGGTGCCCGAGTCCCACACCTTCGTGACCAGCGGCGGCCTGATCACCCACAACTGCTTCCCCAAGGACGTCTCGGCCCTCAAGCAGCTCGCCGGCAACTCCGGCTACCACTTCCAGCTGCTCAACTCGGTGATCGAGGTCAACGAGCTTCAGAAGCGGCGGGTGATCGGCAAGCTGACCAAGCACCTGGGCTCGCTCGCCGGCCTGCGGGTGGCGCTGCTCGGGCTCGCCTTCAAGCCGAACACCGACGACATGCGCGAGGCCTCCTCGCTGGTGCTCTCGGCGCGGCTGCAGGGGGAGGGGGCGCACGTGGTCGCCTTCGACCCGGTCGCCCACGCGGGCGCCGAGGGGATCCTGCCGACGGTCGAGCTCGCCGATTCGGCGGCGGCGGCGCTCGACGGCGCCGACGCCGCGATCCTGGTCACCGAGTGGCCCGAGTTCGCCGAGCTCGACTGGGCGGCGGTCGCGGCGGCGATGAAGACGCCGCTGCTCGTCGACGGTCGCAACTTCCTCGACCCCGAGGCGCTGGGCGCCGCCGGCTTCATCTACGAGGGCATCGGCCGCGGGTCGAGCGCCGGCTGAGCCGACCGCGGCGGCGGGCCGGCGCGGCTACCGCCGGGCCGCGGCGGCTACCGCCGGGCCGGAGCGGCTGCCGCCCGGCCGCGGCGGCTACCGCCGGGTACCGCCGCAGCGTCGCCGCAGCAGATCAGCCGCCGCCGACCCCCCGGTCCCCCGGTCGCAGCCAGCCCGCCGGGCCCGCCACCAGCCCCCGGGTCGCGGCCAGCTTGCCTGGTCGCACGCAGCCCGCCGGGTGGCCACCGGCCCCCCGGGGTCGCGGCCAGCTTGCCCGGTCGCAGCCAGCCCGCCGGCCCGGACCGTTGCGGATCGCGTGGCCTGGGGCTATGCGATCCGCATCAGAGCGGCGCTGCGAGGCCATCGGGCCGTCCGGCTGCCGCAGGCCCGCCGGCCCGGCTGCCGCAGGCCCGTGGGCGGCCGCCGTCAGGCCGCCCGCCCGCCAGGCCGCAGGCTCGCCGCTGGCAGGGACGGGCTGGCTTGGCACGCCCAGCGCCAAGCGGCCGCCGGCCCGCCGGCCCGGACCGTTGCGGATCGCGTGGCCTGGGGCGATGCGATCCGCATCAGAGTGGAGCTGCGAGGCGAGATCGGCCCCGCGCGAGCCGTCCGGCGGCAGGCGGGGGATGGGCATCCGGCCCACCGGCCCGCCGTCGCAACCGGTAGAAGTCCGACGATGCGGACCCCTGGAGAGTGCTGGCGATGCAGGCCCTGATCCTCGTCGGCGGCCACGGCACCCGGCTGCGGCCGGTGACGCTGACCCTGCCGAAGCCGGTGATCCCGCTCGTCGACCGGCCGTTCCTGCGCTACATGATCGACTGGCTCGCCCGCCACGGCGTCGACGACATCGTTATGGCCTGCGGCTTCCTCCCCGATCAGCTCCGCACCGCATTCGGCGATCAGATCCCGGGCGGGCCGCGTCTGCACTACGTCGAGGAGCCCGAGCCGCGCGGCACCGCGGGCGCGATCAAGTTCGCCGAGGGGCTGCTCGAGGACCGCTTCTTCGCGCTCAATGGCGACTCGCTGACCGACCTCGATCTGAGCGCGCTGCTCGACCGCCACGTCGCCAGCGGCGCCCGGGCGACGCTCGGCGTCCACCCGGTCGACGACATCGCCGGCCTCGGCCTCGTCCGCAGCGACCCCGGTTCCGGGGCGATCCTCGAGTTCCTCGAGAAGCCCGACCCGGCGACGGTCGAGACGAACGAGGTCTCGGCCGGCATGTACGTGCTCGAGAAGGAGATCCTCGACCTGGTGCCGCCGGACCAGGACGTATCGATCGAGCGCGAGGTCTGGCCGCGGCTGGTCGGCGACGGCCTCTACTCGCAGCGGCTCGAGGGCTACTGGACGGACATCGGCACCCCCGACCGCTACCTGGCCGCCTGCTGGGACATCCTCGATCGCCGGGTCGAGTCCGAGCCCGGCTCGATGGTCGACGGCGACGGCCGCTACGTCGCCCCCGCCGCCGAGGTCGATCCGGCTGCGACCGTCGCCGGCACCAGCTTCGTCGAGGGCGGGGCGACGATCGCGGGCGGAGCCGAGGTCGGTCCCCGCGCGGTGCTCGGCGCCGGCGTCAGCATCGGCGAGCGGGCGTGGGTCGAGTCCTCGGCCCTGCACGCGTCCTGCCGGGTCGGGGCCGGCGCGCGGGTCAGCGGCTCGATCCTCGCGGCGGGCGTGACCGTCGAGGACGGCGCGATCGTGCCGGCGGGCTCGGTGATCGGCGCCGGTGCGATCATCGGTGCCGGCGCGGGGCTCGAGCCCGGCGCCCGCATCGAGCCCGAGGAGACCGTCTGAGATGAGCGACCTGGCCGAGCGGATCGGCGCCCACGACTCCGGCGACCAGCTCGCCTCGGCGCTGGCGCTGCCCGAGCACCTCCGCGACGCGCTGTTCCGCTTCTCCTCGGCCGCGATCGACCCGATCGAGGCGAGCGGGCTCGTCGTCTGCGGGATGGGCGGCTCGGCGATCGGCGGCGACCTCGCCGCGGCGGCGCTCGGCTCGCGGCTCGGCAAGCCGCTCGACGTCGTCCGCGCCTACGGCGTACCGCCCTGGACCAGCCCCGATCGCGCGATCTTCTGCTCGAGCTACTCGGGCAACACCGAGGAGACGATCGGCTGCTACGCGGCGGCGGAGGCGGTCGGAGCGCGGCGGATCGTCGCCACCACCGGCGGCAGGCTCGCCGAGCTCGCCCGCGCCGACGGCGTGCCGGTGATCGGGATGCCGGCCGGCCTGCAGCCGCGGGCGGCGGTCGGCTACACGTTCGCGATCGCCGCCGAGGTCGCCGGCCTGGTCGGCGCGGGTCCGGCGATCCGGACCGAGATCGACTCCTCCGCCGCCCACCTGGAGACCGCGACCGGCTCGCTGCTCGCCCGCGCCGCCGAGCTCGGCGGCCGGATCCACGGCTCGGTGCCGCTGATCTACGGCTGCGATCTGACCGCGGGGATCGCCTACCGCTGGAAGTGCCAGATCAACGAGAACGCGAAGCTGCCCGCGTTCGAGCACCGGCTGCCGGAGATGGACCACAACGAGATCGTCGGCTGGGCGGGCGGGCCGGCCGGCGCCTACACGGCGATCTTCCTCGAGGACCGCGACCAGCACCCGCGCGAGCGCCAGCGGGTCGAGCTCACCGCCGAGCTGGTCGCCGAGCGCGCGCACGACGTGGTCCGGCTCGAGACCGAGGGCCAGACCCGGACCGAGCGGCTGCTGTGGGCGGTGATGCTCGGCGACCTGCTCTCGCTCGAGCTCGCGGCCCGCGCGGGCGTCGACCCGACCCCGGTCACGGTGATCGAGGACCTCAAGGACCGGCTCGGGCGCCCGTAGGGCCGGGCGGGAGCCCGGGCGCCGCCGCCGCGTTGCCGCCGCCCGATAGCCTCGCAACCGATGCGCGCGATGGTGATGGCGGCGGGCCTCGGCACGAGGCTGAGGCCGATAACCCACGAGGTCCCGAAGCCGGTCGTCCCGGTTGGCAACGTCGCGATCGTCGAGCAGCTCGTGCGGCTGCTCGGCGCCCACGGCGTGACCGAGGTGATCGCCAACCTGCACTGGTTCCCCGAGACGGTCCGCGCGCGGCTCGGCGACGGCTCGGCGCTCGGCGTCGCGGTCAGCTACGAGCGCGAGCAGGAGCTGCTCGGGACCGCGGGTGGCGTCCGCAACGTCCGCGACTTCCTCACCGCCGGCGACCCGGAGCTGTTCTTCGTGCTCGCCGGCGACGCGCTCACCGATGTCGATCTGGGCGCGCTCGCCGCCGCCCACCGGGCCAACGGCGGCGTCGCGACGCTGGCGGTCAAGCGGGTCACCGAGGTCAGCGAGTACGGGGTGATCGTGACCGGCTCCGACGGCCGCGTCCAGGGCTTCCAGGAGAAGCCGGATCCGGCCGAGGCGCTCTCCGACCTCGTCAACTGCATGGTCTATGCGTTCAGCCCGGAGATCTTCGACTACTTCCCCCGCGAGGAGATGGCGGACCCCGTCGACTTCGCCAACGACGTCTTTCCGGCGCTGCTCGCCCATGACGCGCCGTTCCACGTGCATGAGATCGACGGCTACTGGAACGACATCGGGACCCTGCGCGAGTACCTGCAGGGCAACCTCGACGTCGTCGCCGGGCACGTGCGGTTGCCGCGTCTCGGCGGCGAGCTGCTCGCCGACGGCGCCGCCCCGGAGCGGTCCGAGCTCGGCGACGGGGTCGAGCTCGAGGGCCCGATGCTGATCGGCGAGGGCTGCCGGATCGGCGCCGGCGCCCGGATCAGCGGCCCGCTCGTGCTCGGTCCCGGAACCGAGGTCGGCGCCGGGGCGCAGGTCAAGGAGGCGGTGCTGCTGCCGGGGGCGAGCGTCGCCCCGGGCACCGTCCTCGCCCGCGGCATCGCCGGCGACGCCTCTCGGCTCGCCGCGACTGGCTGGTAGGCGGGAGCACCGGCGTTGAGCGGCCGCAGGCGGATCGTCCGGGTGCCGGCGAGCTCGGCCAACCTCGGGCCCGGCTACGACGTGCTCGCGGCCGCGCTCGAGCTCGAGCTCGAGCTCGAGGTGGCCGAGACCGGCACCTACGGGTTCGACCCCGGCGGCCTCGAGGTGCCGACCGGCCGCGACAACCTGCTTGTCAGCGCCTTCGAGCGCCTGCACAGCGCCGAGCGGGTCAGCTTCCGCCAGCGCAGCGAGATCCCGCTCGCCCGCGGCCTCGGCTCCTCGGCGGCGGCGATCGTCGCCGGCCTGCTCGCCGCCGACCACCTGTTCGAGCTCGGGCACTCGCGCGAGGCGCTGTTCGGGCTCGCCTGCGAGATCGAGGGCCATCCCGACAACGTCGCCGCGGCGCTGTTCGGCGGTTTCATCGTCGCCGCGCCCGAGGGCGCGGCGGAGCGCTCGAGCGCGCCCGACCCGATCGACGTCGCCGCCGGCACCGCCCCCGCCGGCGGCGCCCTGCCGGCGCTGCTGGCGCCGCCGGAGGGACTCGAGGCGATGCTGGTGATCCCCACCGAGGAGGTCTCGACCGCGGCCGCGCGGGCGGCGATCGGCGAGCAGCTGCAGCTCGCCGACGGCGTTTACAACATCGCCGCCGCCGCCAGCCTCGTGCTCGGCATCGAGCGCTCCGACCTGACCCTGATCGAGCGCGGCCTCGGCGACCGCCTCCACCAGGACCGCCGCGCCCACCTGTTCCCGCGCTCGCTCGAGCTGGTCGCCGCCGCGCGCTCGCTCGGCGCGATCGGCGCGACGATCTCCGGCGCCGGCCCGACCGTGCTCGTCTGGAGCCACTGGCAGGGCGGCGCCGAGCTGCTCGCCGGCCTGGAGCCGCTCTGCGCGGGCTGGGCCGAGCTGCGGCGGGTGCCGTTCTCGCCCCAGGGCGCCCGCGTCGAGATCTAGCCGGCCCCGGTCGAGCTCCAGCGAAAGCGCGCCGAGCCGCAGCCGCAGCGCGCCCGTCAGGCCGCGGGCTGCCGCGCCCGGGCGCTCGTCTTCGCGAGCAGCCGCGCCAGCGTCTCGAGCTCGTCGGCCGTGAGCTCGCCGAACTCGGCCGGCGGCTCGTAGAGCAGCCGCAGCGCCCGCTCGCGGCAGCGCTCGCCGGCGGCGGTCAGCGCGATCAGCTTCACCCGCCGGTCATCGGGGTCCGGGCGGCGCTCGAGCAGGCCGCGCGCCTCGAGCCGATCGACGAGGTCGGTCGTGTAGGAGGCGTCGCAGAAGATGCTCTCGCCGAGCACCCGCATCGGCTTCTGCTCGCCGGGCTCGAGCCTGACCAGCACCCCGAGCTGCTTCGGCGCCAGGTCGAGCTCGGTCGCGACGGTCGGGAACCGCGGCCGCCGGCCGCCGCCCCAGCCGACGAGCTCGAGGATCGAGCGCCACGCGGACTCGCCCGCGGTCGTCGTCGCTGCGGCTCGCTCGTTCACGCTGGGCGTCAGTTTACCACAATATTCGTGTTTTTAAGACTGTTGCAGTATCTCAATCATCTGCTACGGTGCCCGCCATGTTCGACCCGGGAACCGGAGCTCGCGCGATCGAGGTCGAGCGGCTCTCGAAGCAGTTCAAGAAGGGGCCGCTGGCGGTCGACGCGATCGATCTGCACGTCGATGCGGGCGAGATCTACGGCTTCCTCGGCCCCAACGGCGCCGGCAAGTCGACCGCGGTGCTGATCCTGACGACGCTGCTGCCGCCGACCGGCGGCAGCGCCAGGGTCGGTGGCTTCGACATCGTCCGCGAGGGCGCCGCGGTCCGCCGCGTGATCGGCGCCGCGCTGCAGGAGGTCGCGCTCGACCCGCGACTGACCGCGCGCGAGCACATGCGGCTGCAGACGGCGCTGCAGGGCATCGCCAAGCCCGAGCGCCGCGCCCGTGGCGACGAGCTGATCGATCGGGTCGGCCTCGCCGAGGCCGCCGACCGCAGGGTCGGCGACTACTCGGGCGGCATGCGCCGCCGTCTCGACCTCGCGCTGGCGCTCGTCCACCGGCCCTCGATCCTGTTCCTCGACGAGCCCACGACCGGCCTCGACCCGCAGTCGCGGACGTCGCTGTGGGAGGAGGTCGAGCGGCTCTCGGCCGAGGAGGGGATGACCGTCTTCCTCACCACCCAGTACCTCGAGGAGGCCGATCGGCTCGCCGACCGGGTCGGGATCATCGACCACGGCAGGATCGTCGCCGAGGGCACGCCGGCGCAGCTCAAGGCCGAGATCGGCGGCTCCAGCGTCGTCGCGGTGCCGCTCGACCCCGGCGACCACGAACGCCTCTACGAGCTGCTCTGCGCGATCGGCGAGCCCAGCGTCGGCGGCGACGACGGCGCCGTAGCGATCAGGCTCGCCGACGACAACGGCGGCCTCGCCGCGGTCGTCCGCGAGCTCGACCGGGCCGGCCTCGAGCTCGCCGACCTGCAGGTCCACTCGCCGAGCCTCGACGACGTCTTCCTCGAGAAGACCGGGCGCAAGCTCGAGGGCGCGGGCGAGGACACCGGCGAGCACGAGGCCGCCGCGGCGGTCGCCTGAATGGCGCTCGCGCTCGATCAGACGCTCGAGGTCGCCCGGCGCTCGTTCCTGCGCTCGCTGCGGCAGCCGGCGGCGGTCATCCCGAGCCTCGTCTTCCCGCTGTTTCTGCTCGCGGTCAACGCCGCCGGGCTCGACGCCGCGACGAAGATCCCCGGCTTCCCGACCGACTCCTACCTGACCTTCATCCTCGCCTTCCCGTTCATCCAGGGGGCGATCTTCGCGCTGCTGAACATGGGCACCGACGTCGCCACCGACATCGAGGGCGGGCTGATGAACCGGCTGGCGCTGACCCCGATCCCCGGCGGCGCGCTGCTCGCCGGGATGCTCGGCGGGGCGCTCGCGGTCGGGCTGCTGCAGGCGGTCGTCTACCTGACCGTCGGGCTCGCCGCCGGCGCCAACTTCGCCGCCGGCGCCTGGGGGGTCCCGGTACTGCTGCTGCTGTCGCTGGTGATCTCGTT
This sequence comes from uncultured Conexibacter sp., assembly GCA_964497825.1. Taxonomy (GTDB): domain Bacteria; phylum Actinomycetota; class Thermoleophilia; order Solirubrobacterales; family 70-9; genus RHKX01. Next base: position 9,848 of record CAZCFA010000050.1, on the reverse strand, counting down.
CTCGTTCGGCTGCGTCGGCACGTTCGCGGCGCTGCGGGTCGGCGACAGCGAGGCGATGCAGTCGCTGTTCCCGGTCTTCTTCGTCTTCCTGTTCTTCAGCTCGGCCTCGCTGCCGCGCGATCTGCTCGGCGCCGGCTGGTTCAAGGCGCTGGCGACGATCAACCCGGTCTCCTACATGATCGAGGCGATCCGCAGCCTGTTCGTCGTCGGCTGGGACGCCGAGGCGCTGGCGCTCGGCTTCGGCTTCTCGGCGCTGATCGCGGTGATCTTCCTGACCGCCGCCTCGTTCACCCTGCGCACGCGGCTGGTGCGGGGATGAGCGGCCGCGGACCGCGCCGCTTCGCCGAGGTCGCGCTCGCGGTCGCCTGGCGCAGCACCCACACCTACCTGACCAACCCGTCGCTGCTGCTGCCGACGCTGGTCTTCCCGCTGTTCTTCTTCGCCGCCTTCGCCGGCGGCCTCTCGCGGGTCGAGCAGGCGCCGGGCTTCGACTACGCCAACGGCTACACCGCATTCGAGTTCGCCTTCGTGCTGCTCCAGTCGGCCGCGTTCGGCGGCGTCTTCACCGGCTTCGGCATCGCCCGCGACTTCGAGACCGGGTTCGGCCGGCGGCTGATGCTGGCGGCGCCGAACCGCCTCGCGCTGATCGTCGGCTACCTGCTCTCGGCGATCGTCAGGGCCTTCGTCGTCGGCGTGATGCTGTTCGCGATCGCGCTGCTGAGCGGCATGGAGATCTCCAGCGACGCCTTCGAGCTCGGCGGCCTGATCGGCCTGGCGCTGATCCTCAACCTCGTCGCCGGGCTCTGGGCGGCCGGGATCGCGCTCCGCTTCCGCACGATCCAGGCCGGCCCGCTGATGCAGACCCCGGTCTTCCTGATCCTCTTTCTGGCCCCGGTCTACGTGCCCCAGGAGCTGCTCGTCTCCTGGATCCACACCGTCTCCGAGTACAACCCGGTGACGCCGGTGGTCGAGGCCGCACGCAGCCTGATCGCCGGCGGCTGGGACCAGGCCGGCGCCGCCTTCGCGATCAGCGCCGGGCTCGTGCTGCTGTTCGGGATCTGGGCCGTGCGCGGCATGCGCCGCGCCGAGGCCGCCGGCGGCTGAGCGGGCGGCCGGGATCGGGAGCCCGGAGCCCCCGCGGCCTGCGCCCGCGACGGGCCGCCGCCCGCCGTTGATCGCGCCCCGGTTCAGCCCGTCTCGGCGAGCAGCCGCGCCGGCAGCGTCTCGCGCCGGACCTCTTCGAGCCGCGCGGCCCGCTCCGGCATAGCGAGCCGATCGAGCACCTCGGCCGCGAGGTCGAGGTAGTCGATGCCGCGGTCGGCCCGGTAGTCGAGGATCGGCCGCGCCCGCTCGGCCGACTCGGCGTAGGCGATCGACTGGCGGACCACGGTCTCGAAGACCTTCTCGCCGAAGCGCTCGCGCAGCGCCGCGAGCGTCTCGCGCGCGTGCCGGGTGCGCATGTTGGCGATGTTGAGCAGCACGCCGAGCAGCTCGAGCTCGGGGTTGAGCGTCTCGCGGGCGAGGTCGAAGATCTGCATCGCCTGCTCGACCCCCTGCAGCGAGAAGTGCTGGGCCTGGGTCGAAAGCAGCGCGTGGGTCGAGGCGACGAGCGCGTTGACGGTCAGCAGGCCGAGCGTCGGCGGGCAGTCGACCAGGATCACGTCGCGGTGGCGCTTGAGGTCGCGCAGCGCGTTGCGCAGCGTCACCTCGCGGCCGATCTTGCCGGCGAGGACGAGCTCGGCCTCGGCCAGCCCGAGGTTGGCGGGGACGACGTCGCCGTGGACCGCGTCGGCCGCCCGCGCCTGCCCGGCCAGCACCTCGCCCAGGGTCGGCTGCGCCCCGGGATCGACGTCGAAGTAGTCGGAGAGGTTGCCCTGGGGATCGGCGTCGATCGAGAGCACGTCGAGGCCGACGCGCTCGAGCACGTCGTGCAGCGACCGCACCGTCGTCGTCTTGCCGGTGCCGCCCTTCTGGGACAGCACCGCGATCGTCACCGCCATCGTCGCCGTCCGGACTCGCGATTGCGCGCCATCGGCGCGAGTCTATTCGCGCGGCCGAGCGGCGCTCCGCGCGCCGGGCTGAACGGCCGATCCCGCGCGGCGCTCAGGCGCGGTGGACGTTGGCGGCGCCGCTCAGCGAGCGCACCCGCTCGTCGCCGGCGACGGCGCCGAGCCGGCCGCCGCGGCCGTCGCGCTCGCAGGGCTCGCAGGCCCACTCCTCGCTGCCGCCGCCGACGTGGCGGGTGACCTGCTCGCCGACCAGCGGGTAGCGGCCGCAGGAGGCGCAGCGGACGACGCCGCCGATCGGCCGTTGCGGCTGCGGCTCCGGCGCCGCGGCGGGCGGTCCGCCGGGGTCGCCCTCGCGGATCAGCGGTGGCGCTGCGCTGCGATCGTTCACCCTGCACCGGTTCGGGGCGCTGCCGCGATCTCCTGCCGGGCCGCCTCGAACCGGCGCGGATAGACTCGCCGCCCTAGATGGGACCGGTCAGCGCCGAGATCACGATCGATGCTCCCCGCGAGCGCGTCTTCGCGATCGTCAGCGACCTCTCGCTGCGGCCGAGCTTCTGCGACCACTTCCAGGACCAGTTCCGGCTGCAGCGGATCGACCCGACCGGGGTCGGCGCCGCGGCGCGGTTCCACCTCGGCGCGCCGCTGTTCCCGATCTGGATCGAGACGGTGATCACCGAGCTCGAGCCCCCCTACCTGGTGCTCGAGCGCGGCGCCGGCTCGCGCCTCGACCGGATGGCGCTCGGCACCGCCTGGGAGCTCGTCCCCAACGGCGGCACGATGACCGATCTCACGGTCAGCTTCTGGACCGAGCCGACCCATCCGATCGACCGGCTGAAGAGCATCGCGATGGGGTCACGCTGGTACCGCCGCCAGTGGGCGCGGGCGCTGAAGCGGCTCCGCGACCTGGCCGAATCGGAGGCGCGAGCCGAGCCGCTGCAGGTCGCCGGCGCCAGCCGTCCCTGAGCGTGGGCAGCGGCTCCGCGCATATAGACTCCGCCACCGCCATGCGCCCCCGGATCCCGACCCTCGCGCTGCTGCTGCTCGCGCTGACGCTCGGCCTGATCGCCGCCGGCTGCGGCGAGGAGGCCGAGAGCGAGGTGATGGAGGGCGAGCCGCTCGAGCTCGGCGACCTCCACTACAACGTCCAGATCACGCGCTTCCTCAACCCGAGCTCGGATGAGGACGCCGCCTACCTCGAGGGCGCGCCGCCGCTCGCGAAGGGCCAGCAGTACCTCGCCGTCTTCATGCAGATCGAGAACGTCGGCGACGATCAGGCGACCGTCCCGTACCCGTTCAAGATCGTCGACACCCGCGATCAGACCTACGTCCAGGACCGCGTCGACAACGACTTCGCGCTCGTTCCCGACACCCCGATCCCGCCCGACGGCACCGTTCCCGGCCTCGAGACCGTCGCTCGCAACGGATCGGCCCAGGGCGCGATGATCCTGTTCCGGATCGACGAGGCGGCGAGCGAGAACCGGCCGCTGAAGCTGGTGGTCGAAAGCGGTGGCGAGAGCGGCAAGGTCGAGCTCGACCTCTAGATGATCGGTCCCGGTTCACCGGCGGCAGGCCGCGAGCTCACGGCCCGGAGCCCCCGGCTGCCGGCCGAAGCAGGTGCCGGCCGCGCCGGTGGCGCGGATCGTGGCCGCGCCGTCCGCCGCATGAGCGCGCGCCCGGCCGACCGCCCGTTCGCTCGGGCCGCCGATCCGGACGGAGGTTGACCGGATTCGCGGGCCGGGCTGGGGATCGGCCCGCCGCCTGCGTGCCCGGCCGCGGTGATCCGCCCGCCGCCGGTGCGGCGATTGCGGCCCCCGGCCCGGCGCCGGAGCGCCGAGTCGTGCAGGGTTCGCCCGCCGCCGGCGCGGCGATTGCGGCTTTCGGCTCGCCGTCGCGGCGGCGAATCGTCCGGGGCGCGCCCGCCGCTGCGCGGCGATCGCGACTTCGGCGCGGCCGTCGGGACCGCTGATGCGCAGGGTCACCGAGTTCGCGCTGCTGCTCGCCGCCGCCGGGGCGATCGTGATCATGCTCGCGCTGTTCGGCACCGGCGTCGAGATCGGCGGCCTGGTCGCGATCGCGCTCGGGACCGTGCTCGCCGCCCCCGCCGCCCGCGGCCCCGACGGCGGCTGGTGGTCGCTGCTCGGGGCCGGGGCGATCCTCTCGCTCGCCGGCCCGCTCGTCGCGCTCGCCGCCGCCGGCCTCGGCGGCCTCGTCGCGCTGCTCGGCGGGATCTGCGTCCTCGCCGGCGCCGCGCTCGGGTTTCCCGAGCGCCGTTAGTAGCTAGAGCCCGGCGCTGAGGATCTGCTGCGCGATCGGCGCCGCGACCGTGCCGCCGTCGCCGGGCGCCTTGACCACCATCACCGCGACCGCCAGCTTCGGCTTGTCGGCCGGCGCGAAGGCGGTGAACCAGGCGTCGACGTCCTGCTCCGCCTCGGCGGCCCCGACCGGCTGCCCGCCGCTGACGGTGCCGAGCTCGGCGGTGCCGGTCTTGCCGGCGACCTTGACCCCGGGTACCGCGCCGGCGACGCCGGTGCCCGACTCGACGACCGCGATCATCATCTTCTTGACCTCCTTCGCGGTCCCGGGGCTGACCGCGGTCACGTCCGGGTAGTCGCCGGCGAGCTCCGGGTCCTTGACCATCGAGGTCGGCGAGCGCACGCCCCCGTTGGCGATCGTCTGCGAGGCCGACGCCATCTCCAGCGGCGAGGCCAGCACCTCGCCCTGGCCGATCGCGCTGACCCCGGCGACGTCGTCGCCGAGGTCCTCGGGGATCGTGCTCGGCGGCGGGTCGACCAATGCCAGCGACCGCTCGTTGTAGAGGCTCGGCGGCGAGTTGAAGCCGAACTTCTCGGCGTACTCGACCAGCCGCTTGCCGCCGAGCTTCTCGCCCAGCGGTGCGAAGACGCTGTTGCACGACTTCGCGAAGCTCTCGACCAGGGTGCCGCCGCAGAGCTCGTCGTGGGCGTTGCTGACCTCGCGGCCACCGACGGTCGCCGAGCTGACCACCGGGAACTCCTCGGCGGGCTTGGTGATGCCCTCCTCGAGCGCCGCCGAGGCGGTGATGATCTTGAACGTCGATCCCGGCGGCTGCGGCGCCGAGAACGCGAGCCCGGCGAGCGCCAGCACGTTGCCGTTCCTGGCGTCGATCGCGGCGGCGCCGCCGTAGGTATCGCCGAGCGCCGACGCGGTCGCCTCCTGGAGGCCGGGGTCGATCGTCGTCCGCACCGGCTCGCCGGGCTTCGGCCTGGTCTTCGCCAGCACCGTGGTGCCGTCGGGCCCGGTGGCGAGCAGCTTGCCGCCGGGCGTGCCGGCCAGGGTCGAGTCGAACGCGAGCTCGAGCCCGCTGGTGCCGGCGAGGGCGCCGTCGGGGAAGCCCTCGCGCTTCATCTGCTCGGCCCGCTCGCCCTTCGGCTTGCCGGTCGCGCCGGCGACGATCCCGCCGGCGCCGCGATAGCTGCGGGCGCCGACCGGTCCGCTCGCGATCGGGCTGCGGTCGGCGGCGAGGATCGGCGCCCGTTCGGCGAGCTCGGTCCGGCGCTTCAGCTTCGCGCCCGCGGTCAGCCCCGGGAAGACGAGGTCGGGGCGCCACTCGATCCGGCCCTCGCCGTCGACCGGAACGTCGATCTCGCCCGAGACCGTGCCGAACGCGGTCGTCGTCGCATCGACCGGCAGCGCGACGGCGTCCTCGCCGTCCAGCTCGCGGGTCCGGCCGGCGGCGATCGCGGTCACCGTCGCGGTCGCGGCCGCCCGCTCGTAGGCCGCGGTGAAGGCGTCGGCGTCGTACTCATCCTGGGCCCCGGGGGAGAGCTCCGCGTACATCGCGTCGAGATCGCCCCGCTCCCAGGCATCGCCGAAGCGGACGACGGCCTCGTCGCTGCCGGAGCCGGCCGCGGCGACGATGCCCGCCGCGAACGCCGCCGCGGCGACCAGCGCCAGCGGGATCGTGCGCGACAGGAGGCGCCTGCGCCGCGCCGCGGAGGTTTTCGGTCGTTTCAAAGGCGGTGTCCCTGAACCCTGCGGCGCCGCCGCGGCTCGTACATCGCCCGCAAGGCTACTTGCCGCGCCGGACCGGCGGACCCGGGATCATCACCTCCGATGACGATCGTCGATTGGCTGATCATCGCCCTGCTGCTGGTCCTGGTGCCGGTCGGCTACAGCCGCGGCCTGCTCGTCGCCGGCCTCGGCCTCGGCGGCTTCGCGGTCGGTGCCGCGATCGGCGCCCGGCTGGCGCCGCTGCTGCTCGAGGACGGATCGGGATCGCCCTACGCGCCCGGGATCGCCCTGCTCGGCGGCCTGCTCGTCGGCGGCCTCGTCGCCGCGCTGCTCGAGGGCGTGGCGCTGTCGCTGCGCCGGCGCCTGCCCCGCGGCGACGCCCTCGCCTCCGCCGACTCGGTCGGCGGCGCGCTCGCCTTCGTCGGCCTCGGGCTCGCGATCGCCTGGGTGGCGGGGGCGCTGGCGCTGAACGCGCCGGCGCTGAAGGGGCTTCGCGGCGACGCTCAGCGCTCGCTGATCCTCGGCGCCCTCAACGACCTGCTGCCACCGGCGGGGCCGGTGCTCAACGTCCTCAACCGAATCACGCCGACGCCGCGGATCGAGGGCCCGCGCGCCGACGTGCCACCGGCCGGCCGGGGGATCCTCGCCGACCCCGAGGTGCTCGCCGCCGCCGACTCGGTCGTCCACGTCGTCGGCACCGCCTGCGGGCTCAACATCTCGGGCTCGGGCTGGATCGCCGCGCCCGGCGTCGTCGTCACCAACGCCCACGTCGTCGCCGGCGAGGACGAGACCGAGGTGATCACCCGCGACGGCACCGAGCTCGCCGCCACCGTGGTTGCCTACGTACCCCGCGACGACGTCGCCGCGCTCGCGGTCGACGGGCTCGCCGCGGCGCCGCTGCCGACCGCGCCGCGCGCCCGCCGGGGGACCGCCGGCGCCGTCCTCGGCTTCCCCGGCAGCGGCGGGTTCAGCGCCGTGCCGGCGCGGCTGGGCACGACCGGCGAGGTGACCAGCCAGGACTCCTACGGCGACGGCCCGATCCAGCGACGGATGACCTCGTTCCGCGCCGACGTCGAGCGCGGCAACTCGGGCGGCCCGGTCGTCGACGGCGACGGCCGCGTGCAGACGACGGTCTTCGCCGCGACCGTCGGCGAGGCTCCGGCCGCGGGCCTCGGCGTGCCCAACGGCCGCGTCCGGGCGATGCTCGCCGCGATCGGCGGCGGCGCCGTCGACACCGGCGCCTGCGGCTGAATCGGCGCCGGCCCGCGGGGCGGCTCCGCTAGGCTCATCAGGTGGGCGGAACCTCCCCGGAGAGAGGCGTCGAAGCCGCCACCACGGAGGGTGGCGGCCCGGCCGTCGTCTGCGGGCGCTACCAGGCCGCGGTCGAGCTGATCGGCCGCCGCTGGAGCGGCGCGATCCTGTTCAAGCTGATCGACGGCCCGCACTACTTCCGCGAGGTCGTGGCCGCCGTCCCCGGGATCTCCGACCGGCTGCTCTCGCAGCGGCTGCGCGAGCTCGAGGCCGAGGGCCTGGTCGAGCGCGCGGTCCACGACGGCCCGCCGGCGCGGGTCTCCTACAGGCTCAGCCCGGCCGGCGCCGAGCTGGTGCCGGCGCTGCGCCGCGTCCACGCCTGGGCCCAGGAGCACGACGTCAACGGCGCCGGCAGGACCGGCTGAGTCGCGCTCACCAGGCGCGCGGGTTGCCGCCGGGGATCCGGCCGGCGATCAGGTGGGCGTCAACGAGCCCGACCGGCGGCGGCCCGGTCGAGCGCCGGAACTGCTCGAGCTGACCGGGCCCGAGCGCCTCGAAGGCGGCCTCGCAGGCGGCGACGTAGCTGCGCAGGATCACCGTGCCCGGCGGCGGCGACGGCGCCCGCTGCGCGGGCCGGGCGACGTAGGTGATCACGGTCGTGAACCGCTCGGCGGCGGCGCCGGGCTCGAGCTCGCCCGTGACCTCGCGGCGCTCGTAGCGAAGCTCGCGGCCGTCGAGGCGGTTGAGCTCGGCCGCGCTGACCGCGATCGCGAGGCCGTTTACGAGGTCGCCGGGCGCGCCGGTCGGCTCGACGTTGAGCCCGAGCACGTGCGCCGGCACCGAGCCGTCGGCATCGAGCGCGAACGTCTTCTCGCAGGCGCGGTTGTCGCGGATCACCGAGTAGCGGCGACGCCAGCCGGCGAGCCGCGCCGGAACCGCCTCGCCGGCGGGCCAGCTCGCCCGCGGCGGCCGGCCCAGGGTCGCGGCGGCGCTGGCGGCCGAGACCAGCGAGCCGTAGGCGAAGACGGCGATGCTCATCCCGCCGCTTCCGGGCCGTTCGCCGCCCCGGCGGCTTCCCGCGACCGCGCGGCGCCGGCCGGCGCCGGCGCGACCGGCGGCTCCGGCGAGTCCCGACCGGTCAGCTCGGGCCCGTGCGGGCAGAGGCGCGGGCGCGCGGGGCAGTCGTGGCAGAGGTCGCGGTGGGGGCGCGCGGTGGCGCCGAACTCGCCGCCGCGGATCCGCGCGATCACCGCCTCGACGCGCTCGCGGCCGGCGTCGATCTGCTCGCGCCCGAGCACGGCGACGACCGGCTCCTCGGGGCGCTCGAGGAAGACGTAGGCGCTGCGCACCCGCTCGGCGCCGGTCGCGGCCGCCGCCGCGCAGGCGTACAGCGCCCGCTGGATCAGGTAGCCCTCGTCGAGCGCCGGCGCGCGCCCCGCGAGCCGGTCGGTCTTGAAGTCGATCACGGTCACATCCCCGCCGGCGCTCGGCGTCCACAGCAGGTCGATCGTGCCGCGCACGGTCGTGCCGGCGCCGAGCGCGAGCCGGAAGCCGGCCTCGGGCCGGAAGCCGCCGCCGCCGGCCCGCAGCTCGGCCAGCAGCGGCGCCTCGAGCCAGCCCGCGAGCATCGCCGTCAGCCGCCGGTCGGCGCCCGGCCCCGCGCCCTCGCGGGCGAGCGCCGCCGCCCGCATCCGCTCGTCCGGCAGCGCCCAGCCGTTGCGGGCGCTCCACTCGAGCAGCTCGTGGACGGCGCGGCCGAACCCCATCCGCGCCCGCCGCCCGCCGCCCGCCCCCGCCCCCGCCCGGCGCCCGCCCGCCGTTCGCCGGCCCGCGCTCGCCGCCGGTCGCCCCCCGCCCGCCGGTCCCGCGGCTTCCGCGCCTTCAGCGTCGTCGCCCGCCTCCGGCCCCTCGCCGTTGCCGCCGGGCGCCTCATCCCAGCGCCGATCCACCGGGCCTCCGCCGCCGCTGCCGCCGTCGGCTTCCGCAGCCGTCGCGGGCTGCTCGGCGCCGAGCCCGATCACGCGCTCGACCAGGAACCGGTAGCCGCAGCGGCCGTAGTCGGCGAGCGCGGCGTAGGAGAGGCTGCGCGCGGCCGCGGCGCCGCCGTCGCCGGGCGCGATCGGCGCCGCCGCGGCCGCTCCACTGGCCTCCGCCGGTGGCGGCTCCGCCGGACGCCGGCGATCGCGGGCGAGCAGCGCCGCCGATCCGGCTCCGGCGCCGATCGAGCGCACGGCGACGGCGACCTCGGCGAAGCGGTCGTCGTCGCCCCCGAGCCCGGCGCGGGCGCTCGGCGCCGGCAGCGTCAGCCGCTGACCGTCGGCGCCGCTGACCGCGAACGCGGGCAGGATGCAGCCCAGCGCGCTGCGGCTGCGCCGCGGCCGCTCGCCGTCGGCCAGGTCCTTCTCCTCGTAGGCGCCCGAGAGCAGCAGCCGCCGGCGGGCTCGGCTCGCGGCGACGTAGACGAGCCGCCCCGACTCCTCGGCCTCGGCGTCGGCCGCCGCCTCGCCCAGCGACCTGTAGCCCTCGGTGGCGATCGTCTCGGCCGCGGCGCGGGCGAGCGGCAGCCCGACGCGCGCCGGCGAGGGCTCGTCGTCGTTC
>CAZCFA010000049.1:0-20713 GCA_964497825.1 uncultured Conexibacter sp. | reverse complement strand
GGCGAGCGGGTCGATCTTCTCCCTGATCCGGGACGAAGTGGGCCCGCTTGCCGGGTGGATCGCGATGTTGGCCGAGCGGCAGCACGGGATCGTCTCCCGCCTCCCAGGCGAATCGCGCTGGGCGAGTTGACCACGTAAGCGGTGGCAAAGTCGCCCCGCGCCGGGTGGCGCGTCCTCCGTGGCGCGCCGGTCGGCCGCCGCCGCCTCGCTGCGATCAACCGGACAGCAGCCGGGGGAGCTCGGCGATCGAGTCGATCGTCGCCGTCGGCTCGATGCCGGCCGCGGCGGCCGCATCCGGGCGGTACTTCCCGGTCCGGACGAGGACCGCCTCGAGCCCGGCGGCGAGCGCGCCGCCGATGTCGCCCTCGATGTCGTCGCCCACCATCAGCGCCCGGCCGCGGCCGGGGAGCTGATCGAGCGCCGCCTCGAAGAAGGCGGCGGCGGGCTTGCCGACCACGGTCGCCTCGACGCCCGCCGCGTACTCGAGCGCCGCGGCGTAGGCGCCGACGTCCATCACCAGCCCGGCGCCGCTGCGCCAGTAGCGGTTGTGCTGGAGCGCGATCAGCTCGGCCCCCGCGAGCAGCGCCCGGAACGCCTCGTTGAGCGCGTCGGGCGTGAAGCCGGCGCCGAGATCGCCGAGCACGACGGCGTCCGGCCGCTCGCCGGGCTGCGCCTCGCGCAGGCCGGCGAGGTCCTCGCGCAGCGCCTCCGGCACCAGCATCAGGACTCGGCGGCGACCGCGCTCACGGCAGACCGAAACCGCCGCGGCCGCCGGCGTGATCACCTCCTCGTCGCCGATCCCGAACCCGATCGCCCGCAGCTGCCCGATGATCGCTGCCCGCGGCTTCGAGCTCGTGTTGGTGATCAGCCGGACGCCGGCGATCAGCTCGCGCGAGCACGCGAGCGCCTCCACGGCCCCGGCGATCGGCTCGTCGCCGACGTGCAGGACCCCGTCGATGTCGAGCAGCAATCGCGGTGCCTCGGCCTCGGACATGAAGCAAGCGTAGGTCGATGCCGGCGCCGGCGGGGCGGCCGCGGCGATCGCGATCGGATAGCTTCGCCGGCGTGGAGTCGACCGGCGGACGCCCTGCAGCGATCCGGACCCGCGGCCTGACCAAGACCTACGGCGAGGGCGCGCTCGCCGTCCACGCGCTCGCCGGGGTCGACCTCGAGATCGGCGCCGGCGAGTTCGTCGTGATGCTCGGCCCGTCGGGCTCGGGCAAGACGACGCTGCTCAACGTCGTCGGCGGCATCGAGCCGCCGACGGCGGGCGAGGTCGAGGTGGCCGGCCACCCGCTCGCCGGCCTCGACGACGGCGAGCGGACCGAGTTCCGGCGCAGCACCGTCGGCTTCATCTTCCAGTTCTTCAACCTGATCCCGACCCTGACCGCGCTCGAGAACGTCGAGCTCGTCGCCGAGCTCTGCGACGGCCCCGACCGCTCCGAGGAGATGCTCGAGCGGGTCGGGCTCGGTGACCGCTTCGCGCACTTCCCGGCGCAGCTGTCGGGCGGCGAGCAGCAGCGCGTCGCCGTGGCGAGGGCGCTCGCGGGCGGGCCCCAGGTGCTGCTCGGCGACGAGCCGACCGGGGCACTCGACCTCGAGACCGGGCGGCTGGTCCTCGAGCTGCTGCGCGAGCTCGGCGGGGAGCTCGGGCGGACGATGCTCCTGGTCACCCACAACGCCGCGATCGCGACGATGGCCGACCGCGTCCTCAGCCTCCGCGACGGCGGGATCGTCGACGACCGTCGCAACCGCGAGCCGGTCGCCGCGGCGGAGCTCGAGTGGTGATTGCGTGAGGACGCTGCGCCGGAAGCTGCGCCGCGACGTGCGGCGGCAGCGGGCGCAGTTCCTCGCGATCGGGCTGACGATCTTCCTCGGGGTGGCGATGTTCGGGGCGACCTACGACGCCTATCGCAACCTCAACGACTCCTACGCCCGCGCCTTCACCGACTATCGCTTCGCGAACCTGACGATCAGCGGCGGCGACGTCGCCACGATCGCCGCGCGCGCCCGGTCGACCCCGGGGGTCGAATCGGTCGCGACCAGGGTCGAGGCGGACCTGCCGCTCGAGGTCGGCGCGACGAAGCTGCTCGGCCGCGTCGTCGGGATGCCGGCGGGACGGCAGCCCGCGGTCAACCGCGTCGAGGTCGACGCCGGCGGCTACCTCCGCCCCTCCTCCCCCCGCGGGGTGCTGGTCGAGCAGCACATGGCCGAGCACTTCGGCCTCGCGCCCGGCGATTCGCTGCGGGCCGGCGGCGCCGGCGTCGAGATCGTCGGGGTCGCCGAGTCGCCCGAGTACTTCTGGCCGGCCCGAAGCCGCCAGGACATCCTCCCCTCCCCCGACGACTTCGGCGTGATCTTCGCCGGCGAGCGGCTGGCCGAGCGGCTGGCCGAGTCGGGCGGGCCGAATCAGGTCGTCGCCTACTACGACGGCGGCGGGGAGTCGGCCGCGGTCACGGCGAAGCTGCGGCGGATCGCCGCCGCCAACGGGGCGACCGCGACGATCACCCGCGCCGACCAGCCCTCGAACAGCGCCCTGCAGGAGGACGTCAAGGGCTTCCGCGAGATGGCGATCCTGTTCCCGCTGCTGTTCCTGACCGCCGCGGCGCTCGCCACCGGCATCCTGATGCGGCGGCTGGTCGCCGCGCAGCGTCCGGTGATCGGGATGCTCCGCGCCTGCGGCTACTCGCGGCGGCAGGTCACCCGCCACTACCTGTCGTTCGGGCTCGCGGCGGGGATCGCCGGCAGCGTCCCCGGCACCGTTGCCGCGGTCGCCCTCGCGGGGGCGATGACCCATGCCTACACGGACGCGCTCTCGATCCCGGTGACGCTCGTGCGGGTCTCGCCGCTGACGGTCCTCGCCGGGCTCGCGTTCGGCGTCCTCGTCGGAGCGCTGGCCGCGGCGCTGCCCGCCCGCGCCGCCGCCCGGGTCGCGCCGGCCGAGGCGATGCGGAGCATCTCGCCGCCGAGCGCCGCCGGCGAGAGCCTCGCCGAGCGGCTGATCCCCGGGCTGCGCAGGGTCCCGGTCCGCTGGCGCCTGGTGCTGCGCTCGATCGGGCGCAACCGCCGCCGCTCGCTCGCGACCGTGGCCGGCGTCGTGCTCGCGCTGACGCTCGTGCTCGTCTCCTGGGGGATGGTCGACACGGCGCAGATCCTGATCGCGCGGCAGTTCGACCAGGTCGAGCGCCAGGACGCGCAGCTCTACTTCCGCGGCAGCGCGTCGGCCGCCGACCTGCGACGGATCCGCGGCACCGCCGGCGTCGCCGAGGCCGAGCGCGGCCTGCAGACGCCGGTCTCGGCGGCGGCCAACGGCCGCAGCTACGAGACCGCCCTGATCGGGCTCGAGCCGGACACCGACATGCACGGCTTACTGCCCGCCGACGGCGGTCCGGTCAGCCTCGGGGCGGCCGGCGTCGTCGCCGGCGAGTCGCTCGCGGGCGAGCTCGGGATCGCCCGTGGGGACCCGGTCGAGCTCAGCATCCCCGAGCCTCCGGTGCGGACGCGGGCACCCGTCTCGGCCTTCGTCGACGAGCCGCTCGGGACCTACGTCTACGCGTCCCTGGACGCGATCCGCGAGCGAACCGGGGGACGGCTCGGCCGGGGCAACCTGGCGTTCGTCCGCTACGCGCCGGGGGTCGACCGCGAGCTGATGCGGCGCCGGCTCAGCCGGCTCCCCGGCGTCGTCGCCTTCGAGGACTCCCAGCAGCTTCGCGAGACCGTCGACGGCTACCTCGGCCTCTACTACGCCTTCGTCGGCATCATGCTCGCGCTCGGCGCGGCGATGGCCTTCGCCCTGCTCTACAACGGGATCCAGGCGAACCTGGCCGAGCGCTCGGTCGAGGTCGCGACGCTGCGGGCGGCCGGGATCCCGTTCCGATCGCTGGCGCGGATGATCACCGCCGAGAACGTGCTGCTGACGCTGCTGGGAATCGTTCCCGGGCTCGTTGCCGGCTACCTCGTCGCGCGCGGGTTCATGGCCTCGTTCTCGAGCGACCAGTTCAGCTTCGAGCTCGAGTTCAGGACCTCGACCCTGGTCCTCTCCTCGCTCGCGATCCTGCTCGTCGCGCTGCTCTCGCAGATCCCGGGCCTGCGCGCCGTCCGCGGCCTCGACATCGCCGCCGTGGTCCGCGAGCGCTCCGCGTAGCGGCGATCGCCGATGGTGTTCAATGGCCGCGATGCCAAGCACGCTCGAGGCCGACTACCTGGTGGTCGGGGCCGGGGCGGCGGGCATGGCCTTCGCCGACGCCGTCGCCGACCACACGGACGCTAGGCTGGCCCTGGTCGATCGCCGGCCGGCGCCGGGCGGGCACTGGCTCGACGCCTACCCGTTCGTGCGCCTGCACCAGGCCTCGGCCTTCTACGGCGTCGCCTCGACGGTGATGGGCTCGGGATCGATCCAGCGCCGGGGCCCGGAGGCCGGCCTGCACGAGCGCGCCAACGCCGCCGAGATCCGCGCCTACTACGAATCGGTGCTCAACGACCGGCTGATCCCCTCGGGCCGGGTGCAGTTCCACCGCTGCTGCGAGCTCCTCGGGGATCGCGTGTTCGTCTCGCGCCTGACGGGCGAGCGCCACCGGGCCGGCCCCGGTTGCCGGATCGTCGACGCGCGCTACCTCGCCCCCGAGGTCCCGGCGACGACGGCGCCGCCGTTCGCCGTCGCCGACGGGGTCCGGGTGCTGCCGGTCAACGAGCTGCCGGAGCTCGAATCGGCGCCGCCGGAGTTCGTGATCGTCGGATCCGGCAAGACCGCGACCGATGCCTGCGTGTGGCTGCTCGTAAACGGCGTCGACCCGGACGCGATCCGCTGGGTCCGCCCGCGCGAGCCGTGGATGCTGAACCGCGCCGTCGTCCAGCCCGATCCGGCGGTGTTCATCGCGATGGCAGCCGAGACGATGGAGGTGGCGTGCGCGGCCGACTCGGCCGACGATCTGTTCCTGCGGCTGGAGGCCGCCGGGGTGATGCTGCGGATCGACGGCTCGGCGCTGCCGACGATGGCGAAGACGCCGACGCTGGCCGAGTGGGAGCTGGAGCTGCTGCGCAGCATCGAGCGCGTCGTGCGGCTCGGGCACGTCCGCGCCGTCGAGCCCGGGCGGATCGAGCTCGACCAGGGCGCGACGGCGATCGAGCGCGACGCCGTCCTCGTCCACTGCGCCGCGTCGGGCTTCCAGTACCCGCCGCTGGTCCCGATCTGGGGCGAGGAGGCGATCACGCTGCAGCCGGTCCGGGCGGGCTTCCCGTGCCTGGCCGCGGCGCTGATCGGCTACGTCGAGGCAACCCGCGACGACGACGCGGAGAAGAACCGGATCTGCCCGCCGTCGCCGCTCTCGAACACGCCCGCCGACTGGGCCCTGATGCAGGCGCTCGGCGGTCGCGCGGCGCTCGCCTTCGGGGCCGAGCCCGACGTCAAGGAGTGGGCCAACGGGGTGGCGCTGAACCCGGCGCGGATACCGCCGGAGGCGGGTGACGACGATGATCTGGCTGCGGCCATCGGGCGCCTGAGCGCCGCCGTCGAGCCCGGCCTGACGGCGCTGGCGCAGCTCGCGCGCCCGGCCGGGAACCGGGCGGGCTGAGGGCTCGATCGAGCCGGCGCCCGCGAAGCCCGGCGAGCCCGGGGATCACCGCGGCGGCGTCGCCGGGCGGCGATCGAGGAACCGCAGGATCGCCTCGTTGGTCGCCGCCGGGTTCTGCTCCTGCATCCGGTGCGAGGCCGCCGGGATCTCGATCCGCTCCGAACGCGGCAGCAGCTCGTGCAGGCGGTCGCTGAGCCGGCGCAGGCCGAGCGGGCTGCGCTCGCCGGTCAGCAGCGCGGCCGGCGCCGCTACCCGCCGCACCTCCTCGTCGTCCAGCGGCGGGAAGCCGGCGCCGAGGAACTGGGCCCGCAGCGAGGCGACGTTGTCGAGCGCCTGCCGGCGGCGCTCGGGCGGCAGCCGGTCCCAGGCACCGCTGCCGAGGACGCCGTCGGCGAACCGCCGGATCGCCCGCTCGTCGTTGCCGCGCCGGAACTCGCGCGTCGCCGGCGCCACCGCGCGGGCGCCGAAGCGCAGGACGGCGAGCGCGGTGACCGGGCGCCGGACGAGCTGCCGGGCGAGCTCAGCCGGGCGCGGCGGGGTGCTGAACAGAAGCGGCAGCACCGGCGGCTCGAGCAGAACGAGGCCGCGGACGAGGTCGGGGCGGCGGATCGCGGCCAGCAGCGAGACGAACCCGCCCCAGGAGTGGCCGACGAGATCGGCCGGGGCGGCGTCGAGCCGCTCGAGCAGCGCGATCAGGTCGTCGACGTGCGGCCCCATCCGGTCGTCGACGTGCGCGGGGATCTCCGGGTTGGGGCGCGCGTAGCGGCGGCTGTAGGTGATCGCGCGGCGGCTTCGCCCGATCGCCGCAAGCTGCGCGGTCCAGTTGCGGAGGTCGCTGGCGCTGCCGTGGACGAAGACGACCGGCTCGCCCTGCCCGAGCTCCGCGTAGGCGAGCGCCACGCCGTTGACCGTGACCGTCGCAAGCCCCTGCAGCCGTTCGAGGTCCGCCGTGGCAGCCGCGGCGCGCATCTCGCGCTCACCCCGCGGTCGCGACCGCGCAGATGGCGACGCCCGGCAGCTCGTAGCCGGCGTCGCTTGCGAACGGCGCGAACGCCTGCTCGAGCGCGGGCTCGAGCGCCCGCCGCTCCTCGGCCGAGACGCCGCGCAGCGCGATCGCTATCGGGCCCGAGGTGTCGGCGGTGAGCTCCAGGTACTCGCGGGCGCCCGGCACCGGGAAGCGCACCTCCACCTCGGCCACCCGGGTCCCGCCGAACCCGGCTCGCTCGAGCAGCTCGGTCGTCCGCTGCTCGCTGCCCATCGCGAAGATGCCCGGCGCCGGCGGCGGCTCGGGCGGCGGCAGGTGGCCGCCCTCGACGAGCATCCGGCCGAGGATCGAGAAGAACGGGTTGCGCTCCGGTGGCCCCCAGACGGCGAGCGCGAGGCGGCCGCCCGGGCGCAGCACGCGCCGCGTCTGCGCAAGCGCCGCCCCGGCGTCGGCCATCAGCATATAGCCGAAGCGGCAGACGACGCCGTCGACCGAGCCATCGTCGAGCTCGATCCGCTCGGCGTCGATCACGCGGTAGTCGACGTTCGCGATCCCGCGCTCGGCCCCGCGGCGCCGCGCCTGCTCGAGCATCTTCGGCGAGAAGTCGCTCGAGATCAGCCTGCCCGCGGCGCCGACCCGCTCGGCGGCATCGAAGCCGGTGTCGCCGACGCCCGCGGCGAGCTCGAGGACCACGTCGCCCGCGCCCGGCGCCAGCTCGCGCAGCAGCCACTCCCGGACCGGCGCCGTCGCCCGCTCGATCTGATCGCTGCGCTTCGCCCAGGTCGGGGCGAGCTCCTCCCAGGTGAGGGCGGACTCCTGGTTGATCGTCTGCGCTTGCTCGGCCGTCGGCATCGCGTCCTCCATCTCCGGTTGTCGTCCGTCGCTGATGGGACCGACGCTAGGAGGCGCCTCGCGCTCGCGCAATCGGGAGTTCTCCCCATGCCACGAGGCCGTGCTCCATCGCGAACAGGGTCGCCGCCGCGCGCGTCGAGACGCCGATCTTGCGATAGGAGTTCTGGATGTGGCGGTCGGCGGTCTTCGCCGAGATCCCGAGCGCGCGGGCGACTTGCTTCGTCTGCAATCCGCGCGCCAGCATCCCGACCACCTCGGCCTCACGCCCGGTGAGCCCGGCGGGGCGCTCGAGCTGCGGCGGGCGCTGCCCGGCGGCCTCGATCACCGCGGCGACCGCCTCCGGGTCGAGGCGGCCGGCGTCCGCCTCGGCGGCGAGCTCGGCCGCGGCGCGCTCGGGCGCCAGCGGCCCGCGATGGGGGCGGGGCTCGGTCATCGCCTCGAACGCGTCGGCGGCGGCGAGCAGCCGCGCCGGCGGCGAAAGCTCGGCTCCCGAGACCCCGCGGTGGTAGCCGGAACCGTCGAGGCGCTCGCCGACGGCGGTCGCGACCGGCGCCAGCGAGGCGAGGAACGGCGACCGCGAGAGGACGCGCTCGGTGTGGTAGGGGTGGAGCCGCACCTGCTCCCACTCGTCGGCGCTCAGCGGTCCGGGCTTCTGCCAGATCGGTGCGCCGATCGCCACCCGGCCGAGGTCGTGGACGAGCGCGGCGCGGCGCAGCGAGATCGTGCCCTCGGCGTCGATGCCGCAGCGCGCGGCGGCCTCGGCCGCGAGCTCGGCCACCGCGCCCGAATGGCCGCTGAGGTAGGGCGAGATCAGATCGGCGAAGCTGCCGATCGTCGCGACTGCCCGCTCAAGCTCGTCACCGGACAGCTGCAGCCGCGGCGCCGGCTCGCGGTCGAGGACCTCGGCCCAGACCGACCCGCCGGGCTCGAGCGCGAGGATCTCGCCGGCGCCCTCGGCGAGGCAGCCGGCGATCTCGGGATCGAGCCCGCCTCCCGCTCGCTCCCGGGCCAGCCGCACCGTCCGCTCCTCGCCGCCCAGCATCCGCTGCAGGCAGGCGTCGACCGCGACGTGGACGATCCGCATCGCCAGCGGGATCTCCTCGCCCTTGCCGCGGCGCAGCGGACCGCGCCCGTCCCAGCGGTCGGTGAGGAACCGGAGCTGATCGACGACCGCAGCGGGCACGCCGACGCCGTCGGCGAGCCGGCCGGTGACCTCGCACATCGCCCTCAGGTGGGGGCGCTGCTCGCGCAGCAGCCTCGGGATCCCGCGCAGCATCTGCACGGCGCGCAACGGCGGCGCCCGGTCGGGCTCCGCCAGCGCCCGCAGCAGGCCGGCGACGATCTCGCGGTTCGATCCGTAGAGGACCGGGTTCAGGTTCTCGAGCAGCGAGTCGTTGAAGACCTCGGGCCCCATGTGGGCGTCGGTGGTGCAGCCGGCGTGCACGAGCAGGCAGGCGTAGTAGGCCTGCGAGCGGGTCTCGGCGTCGACGCCGAGGCGCTCGGCGAGGCGCGATGCGATCAGCGTCGTCTGCAGGCCGTGCTCGAACGGGAACCCCATGCCGAGATCGGTCGCGAGGCAGAGCGCCCCGACGAGCTCCATGCCCGGGACTGCGTTCCCTCCCTGCGGCTCGGCGGCCGGCACGTCTGTCGATGCTACTCCGGTCCGGAACCGCGATCGGGCGACCGCCGCCCGCGAGCGCGCCGGCGGCGGCTCCCGGGCTCAGCCGCCGATCGCGCTCATCGAGCGCGGCGGCGGCCGGAAGCCGGGCTCGCCGACGTGATGCTTGAGCTCCTTGCGCCAGACCGCGTCACGGATCAACTCCTCGAGCTCGGCGTCGCCGGCGCCGGCGCGCAGCGGTTCGCGCAGGTCGGTCTCATGGACGGAGAACAGGCAGGTGCGGAGCTTGCCCTCGGCAGTCAGGCGGATCCGGTTGCAGTCGGAGCAGAACGGCTCGCTGACCGGGTTGATGAAGCCGATCTCGCCGCGGCCGTCGGCGAAGTCGAAGACCCGGGCGGTCGCCGACGGCTCGCGCTCGCGCTCGAGAAGCGGGTGCTCGCGCTCGACCAGCTCGCGCAGCTCGGCCCCGGTAAGGACCGAGTCGCGGGTCCAGGCGCGGTCGGCATCGAGCGGCATGAACTCGATGAACCGGACCTGGTAGCCGGTCGTCCGCGCGAGCTCGACGAAGCCGCCGACCTCGCGCTCGGTGAAGTCGCGCAGCGCGACCGCGTTGACCTTGATCGGCCGCACCGACTCGTGGGCGGCGATCGCCTCGAGCCCGCGCAGGACCCGCGGCAGCGCGTCGCGGCGGGTGATCTCGAAGAAGCGGTCGCGGGCGAGCGAGTCGATCGAGACGTTGACGCGGCCGATCCCGGCGGCGACGAGCGCGTCGGCGTCGCGCTCGAGCAGGTATCCGTTCGTCGTCAGCGAGAGGTCGGCGAGGCCCTCGACCGCGGCCAGCATCGCGACCAGGCGCGGGAACTCGCGCCGGACCAGCGGCTCGCCGCCGGTCAGCCGGACGTCCTCGATCCCGAGCCCGACGAACAGCCGCACGAGCCGCTCGATCTCCTCGAACGAGAGCACCTCGTCGCGCTCGAGCCAGGGCAGCCCGTCGGCGGGCATGCAGTACTGGCAGCGGAAGTTGCAGCGGTCGGTGACCGAAACGCGCAGGTCGGAGATCGCCCGCCCGTGGGCGTCGCGCAGGCCCTCGCCCGGTTGTGCCTGGTCGCTGCTCACCTCGGCAATTGTTGCGGGTCGGCGGGCTCGGGCGCGGCGAGCACGCCGGCGCCCCGGTCGCGCGCCGGCGCCGGGCTCAACCGCGGCAGCTCGGCCGGTGCCGATCGGGCGGGAACGTGAGGTCGGCGATCACCGCCGTCTCGAGGTAGTCGTTCTCGCGCGGCGCGCCGGAGCCGGCGGCGAGGGCGTCGCCGGTCGCGCGCAGCTCCGACCGCGGCGCGTCGCCCCTCACCCACGGCGCCAGGCCGAGGAACTCGCGCTTGCCGCCGGCGTAGACGCCGTAGGCGTCGGGGTCGTTCTCGGGCGGATCCGGCAGCAGCCGCGAGTCGCCGACGTAGGCGCAGCGCTTCGCCCGGCCCCGGCGGCCCTTGAGCCCGCGCTGGGTGATCGAGGTCTGGCCGTCGAAGACGAGGTCGGCGAGGTTGCCGACCATGAACGGGGTGACGTTGTAGTCGAAGTCGACGATCGGGTCGGCGACCGCGCGCCAGCTCGACCCCATCCACTCCAGCGGCTGCCACTCGGTGCCCAGCTCCGTCGCCCAGCGCCCCGGGTTGGCCTCGTCCTGCATGACCAGGTTGGCGCCGAGCCGGTCCATGCAGAGCATGTAGTACTTGGCGGTGTCCGAGCAGGGATCGATCGCCGCGTCGAGCGGCTCGCCGAACGGCGACAGGTCGCCGACGTAGCGGAACGCCGGCAGGCTCGTCGCGATCGACATCTTCGCCTTCGTGCCGGCGATCCGGTACGGCTTGATGTTGGCGATCGCGTCGGGCCCGCTCGACGGCCCCGGGGTCAGCGAGAGCGCGTTCTCGATCGGCGTCAGCGGCACCTTCTTGTTCGAGTAGACGACGTTGCGCAGCGGCGCCGGGCCGTCCTTGGTGACGTTCCTGGGGCCCCACACGAACGCCTCGTTGTAGACCTCGGGCCGGGTCGCGACGAAGGCGCTGCGCGGTTCGGCGACGTCGGGGTCGGCGAAGGCGGCGATCTCGGTCGGATCGACCGACTCGCGGAACTCGGCCTGGTTGTTGGAGCCGAGGATGTAGACGCGGTAGCGCTTGGCGAGATCGGAGAACGTCTGCATCCAGCCGCGGGCGAAGGTGTCGGTGCCGGCGAGGAACGTCTGCGCGAACGGCGTCGCGCCGCCGAACCGCGACGCGTAGGCGGCCTCCTGGGCACCGTAGGCGCCGTCGAGCGAGGCCAGCGCCGCGACGATCCCGCAGGGCGAGGGCTGGCCCGCGCAGCCGGGGATGTTGGCGGCGTCGCTGAACAGCTCGCGCGTGGTCGCGGCGCGGCTGCCGGTCGCGAGCGTCATCACGCCGACGTCCTCAGTCAGCGCGACGACGTTGGGTCGGTCGTCGGCGAGGCGCGGCTTGACGTAGGTCCGGACCATGCACTCGATCTTGGTCCGGAAGTCGCGGTAGCTGGCGACGTTGGCGATGTCCTGCTTGAACTGGAGGGCGAAGACGCGCGGGCCGCTGTCGTCGTCGCGATCGAGGTTCTTGATCGCCGGGTGCGAGTTATGGGCGGCGACGGCGCGACACGCCCGTCGCCCCGGCGGCTTCGGCGGCTTCGGCGGCCGCGGCGAGGCCTTGAACGCGACCCGCCGCGCCAGCATCGGATCGTCGCTGATGATCGCGTCGACGCCGGCGCGGGTCGCGGCGCGAACCTCGGCCCGGGTGTCGAGCGTGTAGGGCACGACCTGCATGCCGGCCGCGTGCGCTCGCTCGATCAGCTCGGCGCTGACCGGCCAGGCCGGCGAGAAGTAGTCGACGCCGGCGTTGGCGGCGATCCCGAGCGAGACCTCGTTGAGCGCCGCGAGGCTCAGGAACGAGAGCTTCGCGTCGGCGAAGTAGGGGTCGTCCTGGAAGACCTCGAGGTTGACCGGCGAGAAGCTCTGGACGATCAGCTCGTCGGGCGGGAAGGCGCTGTCCTTGACCTGGCGCGCGACGCGGCGCTGGAAATCGCCGCCGGGATCGAAGTCGGGGTTGGTCGCGTAGTTGTTGATCTCCAGGTTGACCGTGACCCCCTGCTTCTTCGCCAGCCGCAACGCCAGCGCCAGCGTCGGCACCCGGGCGCGGCGATCGTCGCGGGGGCCGAGCCGGCGCGAGCTGTGGTCGTTGATGTCGGTGCCGAGGACGTCGATCTCGCAGCCCTTGCGGATCTCGGCGAGCGTCTTCGACTCGACCAGACCGGTGCAGTTGGTCGTCCGGTCGAGCTCGGAGTCGTGCATCAGCACGACCCTGCCGTCGGCGGTGACGCGCGTGTCCATCTCGAGCACGAAGCCGTCCTTGGCGGCGTGGCGGAAGGCCGGCATCGACTGCTCCGGATAGAGCGGCTTCTGCTTACCCTTGACCGTCGTCAACGAGCCGCCGCGGTGGGCGTGGATGTAGGGGGATCCGAGCGCTGCCGGAGCGAGCGCCGCCAGCGCCGCGCCGGCGATCGCGACGGCGGCGATCGACCGCCCGGCCCGCCGCGCACGACCCTCTACCCTCCTCCCGCTGCTCACCGCCGCGAGTCTAGCCGCAGCCGCGAGCGCCGGCGCCGGCCGGCGAGAGCGCCGCGGCCGACTGCGATGGCGGCGTGCAGTGGTCTTCGATGGCGGCGTGCCGCCGCCTTCGATGGTGGCGTGCAGCCGCCTTAGCGGGGGCTTGCCGCCGCCTTCGCGGGGGCTTGCCGCCACCGCGGTGGCAGCGGTCATCGCGGTGGCTTGCCGTCATCCTGGGGCTTGCCGCGATTACGGCGGCCGCCGTAATCGCGGTGGCCTGGGCCGATATCCCGGCCTTTCGGCACCCCCACGAGGACCGTCCGCTGCACACCCACCGCTCGGGCGCTCACCGCGGCCACCCGAGGCCGATATTCCGGCCTTTCGCTACCCCCACGAGGACCGCCCGCTCCACCCGCGCCCCCTCAGCGCCCACCGCGGTATCCGAGGCCGGTATTCCGGCTTTTCGTTACCTCCACGGATTCGGCCGCCCGTGCCGCCCCACCGCTCGGACGCTCACCGCGAATAGACGAACGGGGCCGGCATCCCTGTCTCTCGGCGGGCGAACCCGTGCAGGCGCGGCTCGCGGCAGGCAACTATCGCCGCGCCGGCGTGTTCGATGAGGTGATGGCCAAGCCAACCCGACTCGGGCTCGCCGCCCTTGCGGCGCTCGCCCTGCTCGCGACGGCGGCGGCGCCGGCGGCCGCGAAGCCGAAGCACATCCGTGGCATCGACGTCTCCCGCTTCCAGGGTCACATCGCCTGGAAGCAGGTCGGAAAGACCAAGCTCAGGTTCGCGTTCATCCAGGCGAGCCGGGGCAGCGGCACCGACTGCCTCGTCGCCCCCGATCAGTGCGGCGCCGATCCCTACTACCGCCGCAACTACCGCAAGGCGCGCGCCGAGCGGCTGCGGGTCGGCGCCTACCACCGCGCCTTCGCCTCCGACCCCGGAACCGAGATCGACGGGATCGAGGGCGCGAAGCTCGACGCTCGCGCCGAGGCGAACCTGTTCGCCGCGACCGTCGGCCGGCTCCGCGGTCGCGACCTGCGGCCGGTGCTCGACCTCGAGACCCCGTTCACCGGCCTCAACGCGGAGGAGCTGAACGCCTGGATCAGGGCCTGGCTGGCACGGGTTGAGCGCAAGCTCGGCGCGAGCCCGATCATCTACACCAACAACTCGAGCTGGCAGGCGACCGGCGACACGACCGCGTTCGCGCTCGACGGGCACCCGCTGTGGGTCGCCAACTTCGACGTCCGCTCGCCGCTCGTCCCCGCGCGGAACTGGGCCGGCAGGGGTTGGGCGATCTGGCAGTTCACGAGCTCGGCTCGCGTTCGCGGCATCACCGGCAACGTCGACAAGAACAAGCTCGCCCGCGGCTTCGGCCGCATCAAGGTCCGCTGAGCGGCCGCGGCGTCGCCCCGCTCCAGCACTCGAGCCGACGCCGGGCGACTTGACCACGCATCGCGTGGAAAACTCGCCCAGCGCCGCGGGACGCTGGCCGCATGCCTCCGACTCGAGCCAGTGCCGGGCGACTTGACCACGCATCGCGTGGAAAACTCGCCCAGCGCCGCGGGACTCAGCCGGCCATCCGCCCCCTGCGAGCCGGCGCGCCGGGCGAGTTGACAACGCCGAGAGCGAAAGGGCGCCCCGCGGGTTGACGTCCGCGCGATGCTCCGCATCTGCCAACCTGCTGCGATGGCATCAAGCGGTGAATCAATCACGCCCGCCGGGCTCGCGGAGCTGCGGGCGGAGCTGGAACGGCTCGAGGGACCGGCGCGATCTGAGATGGCGGCGCGGATCAAGACCGCCCGCGAGCTCGGCGACCTGAAGGAGAACGCCGACTACCACATCGCCAAGGAGGACCAGGCCCACCTCGAGACGCGGATCAAGCGGCTGCGTACGCGGCTGCGTGACGCCGTCGTCGTCGAGGCCGACGCCGACGCCGACGGCTTCGCGTTCGGGCGCAGCGCCGAGGTGCTCGAGGTCGGAGCGGGCGAGACCCGCACCTGGACCCTTGTCGGGCCGACCGAGGCCGACGTCGCCGCCGGCAAGCTCTCGGCCGAGTCGCCGGTCGGGCGGGCGCTGCGCGACGCCGCGGTCGGAAGCGAGGTCACCGTCGAGACGCCCCGCGGCTCGAAGACCTACCGCGTCGAGCGGCTCGTCGGCTGAGCCGGCGACCCGGGACTTGTCGGCCGAGCCGGCAGTCCCGGCGGCTCAACGGCTGAGTTTGCGGCCCCAGCGGCTCGTCGGCTGGGCCCGTCGCGAGCGCCTCCGGACAGGGCCCGGCCTCGTATCCTCGGGAGCCGATGACTGCTCAGCCGGTCGGCGCGCACGTGCAGGGAGACGACCCGCTCGGCGAGGCGGAGGCGGTCGGCGCCGAGCGGATCCAGCTCTTCCTCTCGAACCCGCAGGGCTGGCAGAAGCCGCCGCCGCGCGACGACGCTGCCGAGCTGCGGGCCACCGCGGTCGGGATCTACGTCCACGCGCCGTACCTGATCAACGTCTGCTCGCCGAAGCCGAACGTCCGCTACGGGTCGCGCAAGATCCTCCAGCAGACCTGCGACGCGGCGGCGGCGATCGGGGCGCTCGCGGTGATCGTCCACCCCGGCCACGCCGAGGACGGGGTCGAGCACGGCTTCGGGCGCTGGCCGCGGACGCTGGAGCTGCTCGAATCCGAGGTTCCCGTCTACCTCGAGAACACCGCCGGCGGCGACAACGCCGTCGCCCGTCGCTTCGACGCGCTGGCGCGGTTGTGGCAGGCGGCGCAGGGAGCGACGAGCGACGTCGAGCTCGGCTTCTGCTTCGACACCTGCCACGCCCACGCCGCCGGCGAGAACCTCGGCGACGCGGTCGAGCGGGCGCGGGCGATCACCGGCGCCATCGACCTGATCCACGTCAACGACTCGCGCGACCCGCCGGGAACCGGGGCCGACCGCCACGCGACGATCGGCGAGGGCACGATCGACCTCGAGGTCCTCGCTCACATGGTCCGGGCGGCCGAGGCGCCGGCGATCGTCGAGACGCCGCGCGAGCCGGTCGCGAAGCTGAAGGCGGACGTCGACTTCGTCCGCGCTGCGCTCGCCGGGTAGCGGCGGTCGCGATGCCGTCGCCCGCGGCCCCGCGTCCGGAGCTGACGGTGTCGGTGCTGATACCGAGCCTCAACGCGGCCCGCTGGATCGCGCGGGCGGTCGCGACCGCGCTTGCCGAGGACGCCGTCGGGCTCGAGGTCGTGGTCCAGGACGGCGGCTCCACCGACGGCACGCTCACCGTGATCGACCGCGTCGAGGATCCGCGGCTGCGGGTCGAGTCGCGGCCCGACCGCGGTCAATCGGATGCTCTCAACCGGGCGATCGAGCGTGCGCGCGGCGAGTGGATCGTCTGGCTCAATGCCGATGACGAGCTGATCCCGGGGGCGCTCGGCGCCGCGCTCGGGTCGGCGCCGCCGGGCTGCGACGTTCTCGTCGGCGACTTTGAGACGATCGCCGCGGACGGCCGCGTGCGGCGCGCGCATCGCGGTGCGGCGCTCGACCGGCGCCGCCTGCTCAACCGCGGCTGCTACGCGTTCTCGGGCGCGACGCTGATCCGCAGGCGGGTCTTCGCCGCGCATGGCGGCCTCGATCGACGGCTGAACCTGGCGATGGACTACGAGCTCTTCCTGCGGATCGCACCGCGCGTCGCATCACGGCACGTGCCGCTGCCGGTCGGGCGCTACCGGAGCCACCCGCTGTCGAAGAGCAGCACCCAGCGCTGGCAGATGTTCCGCGAGGTCGGCCGGATCCGTCGCGCCTATGCCGCCACCGTTGCGGCGCCCTCGCTCTGGTGGCTGGGACAGGCCCGGCTCGGCCTCTACTACGCGAGCCGGTCCGCACGCCGGCGCTGACGCTCGATCGCTCCGCAGGGCTCAGCGGAACGCCTCGGTGCCGGTCAGGGCGGCGCCGACGACGAGCGCGTGGATGTCGGCGGTCCCCTCGTAGGTGACGACCGATTCGAGGTTGTTCATGTGCCGGATCACCGGGTACTCGAGCGTGATCCCGTTGGCGCCGAGCACCTGCCGGGCGCTGCGGGCGACCTCGAGCGCGGCGTTGACGTTGGCGAGCTTGCCGAGGCTGACCTGCTCGGGCGCCAGCAGGCCCCCGTCCTTGAGCCGGCCGAGGTGGTGCGCCAGCAGCGCCGCGCGGCTGACCTCGACCGCCATCGACGCCAGCTTCTGCTGCTGGATCTGAAACGAGGCGATCGGCCGGCCGAACTGGACCCGCTCGCCGGCGTAGGAGAGCGCCGCCTCGAGGCAGGCGCGGGCAGCGCCGGCGGCGCCCCAGACGATCCCGTAGCGGGCCTCGTTCAGGCACGAAAGCGGCCCCCGCAACGAGCGCGCCTCGGGCAGCATCGCGGCCGCCGGCAGCCGCACGTCCTCGAGCACGAGCTCCGAGGTCACCGAGGCACGCAGCGACAGCTTGCGGTGGATCTCGGGGGCGCTGAAGCCGGGCGTCCCGGCGGCGACGAGGAAGCCGCGGACGCCGTCGTCGGTGACCGCCCAGACGACGGCGACGTCGGCGATCGTGCCGTTCGTGATCCAGGCCTTGGCGCCGTTGAGGATCCAGTCGGAGCCGTCGCGGCGAGCCCGCGTCCGCATCGAGCCCGGGTCGGAGCCGGAGTCGGGCTCGGTCAGCCCGAAGCAGCCGATCGCCTCGCCCGCCGCCATCGCCGGCAGCCAGCGCTGCCGCTGCTCCTCCGAGCCCCAGCGGTGGATCGCGAACATCGCCAGCGAGCCCTGGACCGAGACCAGGCTGCGGACGCTGCTGTCGCCGGCCTCGAGCTCCATGCAGACGAGCCCGTAGGCGGTCGCGCTCGCCCCGGCGCAGCCGTAGCCCTCGAGCTGCATGCCGAGCAGGCCGAGGCCGCCGAGCTCGGTCACCAGCTCGCGCGGCATCCGGCCCCGCTCGAACCAGTCGCCGACGTCGGGAAGGACCCGGTCGGCGACGAACGCCCTGGCCGTATCGCGAATCATCCGCTCCTCGTCGCCGAGCAGGTGGTCGAGGTTGAGGAAGTCGCCGGCCCGCGTCGCGGGCGCCGCCGGGGCGCTCATCGCGATCGCTCCGGCCTGCGGCGGGTTCCTGCGTCCGATCGCTCCGGCCTGCGGCCGGTTCCTGCGTCCGATCGCCGCGGGCCTCCGAGCTTCACGCCGCGATCGTACATTCGGCCGCCGCCCGCCGCGGCCGGAGCGCGGCCGCCGACGCCCGGGGCCCGCGGCCGGGGGCCGCGGTCAGGACCGCAGCAGGACCGGCACCGTCCGGAAGCCCCCGTACGGCGCTGACTCGCGGACCGGCCCGGGGCCGGGCGCGAGCTCGATCGCGACCGTCGCCGCCAGCAGCTCCTCGACCGCCAGCCGCAGCTCCAGCGTCGCCAGCCCGCGACCCGGGCAGGCGTGCGGCCCAATCCCGTAGACGAGGTTGTGGGGCGCGTTCTCGGCCGGCCGGTGGGCATCGGGATCTCCGAAGACAAGCGGGTCGCGGTTGGCCGCCGCCCAGTTGAGCACGACCCGCTCGCCGGCGGCGATCGTCCGGCCGCCGATCTCGGCGTCGGCGGTCGCCCGCCGCCGGTTGGCGACGAACGGGTCGTCGCTGCGGAGGATCTCGTCGATCTCCGGCTCGAGCACTGTGGCATCGCGGCCGGCGGCGCGGAAGCGGCGCTGGAGGCCGGCGTCGACGGCGAGTCGATGGACGATGACGCCGGCGCAGGCGGCGATCGAGCCGAGATCGCCCGCGGTCCAGTTGCGGAGGATGCTGACCAGCTCCGCGTCGCGCAGCGGCCTGCCGTCGATGCGCTCGCCGAGCAGCCGCGTGGTGACGTCGTCGGGCGCGTCGTCGCCGGCCTCGCGCCGGGCCGCGATCAGCGCCCGGACGATCCCGTCGAAGCGCTCGGCGACCGCGGCCGTGCGGGCCGGCTGCCGCGAGCGGGTCGCCTCGTGGTCATCCTCGATCCAGCTCAGCAGCGTCCCCTCGAGCGCCGCCGGCCAGCCGAGCCAGGCGCTCTGGGCGCGGACCGCGAGGCGGGCGCCGAGCTCGCCCACCGCCTCGACCGGACGGTCGCGGGGCAGCGAGCGGGCGAGGTCGGCCGCCAGCTCCCGCAGGCGAGGGCCGAGCGCCGCCACCGCCTCCGGTCCGAGGTAGGCGTCGATCAGCGACCGGAAGCGCGCGTGCTCGGCGCCGTCGAGGCCGTTCGGCAGCTTCAGGTGGCGCGAGACGCGGCTCGAGAAGGTGGCCGGGTCGAGCGCGGCGGCGACGACGTCGGCGTGCCGCACGAGCATCCGGCCGTCGTCACCGGCGGCGGCCGGGCAGCGCCTCCGGCTACCGCCACGCGGGCCGCTCGCCGCCGGCGCGGGCGCGGCGCCGCGGCCGCTGCGATCGATCAGGCGACCCACCGGCGAGCGGTCAGGCGACGGCGCCCTGCGCGCCGGCCCCGGGGACCTCGGCCGCCGCGCCGACGCGCCCGGGCACCGCGACGAGCGTGAGCCCGGCCCAGACGACGGTCGCCCACAGCAGCGTGCCGAGCGTGAGGTGGCCGACGATCAGCCCGGCGTGCTTGCCGAGCCAGACGTTCATCGCCCCGAGCAGGACCTGGAGCAGGACGATCAGGGCGGCGGTGAGCACCGGCCAGCTGCGGATCCGGCGTCCGATCGCCATCGCGACGAATGAGAGCACCGCGATCGTCGCCAGGAACATCAGCACCCGATGGGTGAGCTGGGCGTCGACGAGGCTGTGACGGCCGAACGGCAGCAGCGCCCCGGCGCAGCCCGGGAACTCCTTGCCGCAGGCCATGTGCGCGCCGAGCACGGGCTCCGACGCGGTCCCCTCGCCCTCGGTCCCGGCGACGTAGCCGCCGGCGATGATCGTCGCCAGGACCAGCACCGCCGCCCCCGTGGCCAGCAGCCTGAGGCCGCCGCTCGCGCCGGCCGGCGGCGGCTCGGGCTCGGCCGCGGCGGCCCGGTAGAGGCCGAGCAGGATCGCCAGCAGCACCATCGCGACGCCGAGGTGGATCGCGACCAGGACCGAGTGCAGGTTGTGCTCGACGGTGAGCCCGCCGAGCGCCGCCTGGACGAGGACCAGACCGAGCGCGGCGAACGAGCCGCGCACGAGCCAGGGGCGGTCGCGCATCGTCCGCCACGCCCGCCACGCGAGCACCACGATCAGCACGGCGACGATGCCGGCGACGACCCGGTGGCTGAACTCAACCAGCGTGCTGCCGCCGACCAGCGGCACCAGCGTGCCGTCGCAGAGCGGCCAGCCCTCGGTGCCGCTGCCGGCGGGACCGCAGCCGAGGCCGGAGTCGCTGACCCGGACGATGCCGCCGATCACGATCAGCGCGAAGCTCGCGATCGCGGTCAGTCCCGCGAGCAGGCGGAAGCGGCTCAGCTCATCGCGCCCGCCGCTGAGGCTTGGGGTCGGCATCGCAGCGACGGTAGCGCCCCCGCGAGCGGCCGTTGCCGTGGTCGCTGACTAGGACGGCCCCGTAGTGATCACGGATCGCAGATCACGGATCGCGCCCGCGCGCGAGGTCGCGATCAGCGGCTGCGCGTCTTCGTCCAGGCCAGCACGAGCAGCGGCACGATCACGACGACCGTCAGGATCACCGGCCACCACATGGTCCGTCGCTCAGTCCTCGCCGGCGGCCCAGCGCTTCGCCGCCTCGAGCTCGGCCAGCGGGAAGGCGCGGGCCTGCCCCGGCCACAGCGCGCTGAACACCTTGATCGCGGGCCGCACCCAGCCGGCATCGGTGACGAGCGCGATGCGCTCGAACGAGGCGGGATGGCGGGCGCCGAGCTTGGCGTCCTCCCACATCGCCCCGCCCTCGTACTCGTCGAAGTCGTGGCCGAGGACGTAGACCAGCCGCGCCCTGCCGTGCTCGGCGATCGCCGCCTCCACGGCGGGGACGAGCACGTTCTCGTAGTCCTCGCGCTCGACGTCGCCGACCGCCTCGAACCCGAGCACCGCGGGCGGCATGTCGTCGAGCCGACGGATCATCGGGCGGGAGTCTAGCCCGAGGCCGGCTGATCGGAGCCGTCGCGGCCCGGCCTGGCGCACGACGGAGATGGCGGG
>CAZCFA010000048.1:0-21345 GCA_964497825.1 uncultured Conexibacter sp. | reverse complement strand
GAGACGCTGCGCAACCTCAACGACGACTTCGACCTGGTCGGCAAGCTGCAGGAGCTCGCCGACGACGCCGCCGGCTCGGTCGGCGACGTCGCCGGCACCCTGGCCGACGTCGGCGCCGGGCTCGTCAGCTCGCTGTTCGCGGTGTTCACGATCATCGTCATGAGCATGTTCATGGTCGCCCGCGGCAGCTCCTGGATCGACGTCGCGCTGCGGACGCGCCCACGCGAGGAAGCGGAGGCGATCCGGCGCGCGCTGGATCGGATGGCCGCTGCCGTCGCCTCCTACGTCGGCGGCGCGCTGCTACAGGCATCGGCCGCCGCCGTCGCCGCCTTCATCGTGCTCCAGATCCTCGGCGTGCCGGCGCCGCTGGCGCTCGCGGTGGTCGTCTTCGTGCT
This sequence comes from uncultured Conexibacter sp., assembly GCA_964497825.1. Lineage (GTDB taxonomy): Bacteria > Actinomycetota > Thermoleophilia > Solirubrobacterales > 70-9 > RHKX01. The sequence goes on along the minus strand of CAZCFA010000048.1, from coordinate 20,950 downwards.
CGACCTGATCCCGTTGATCGGGGCGACGATCGGCGCCTTCCTGGTCGCCCTGGTGACGCTGTTCACCGACTTCCCGACGGCGACGATCATCTGGGTGCTGTTCGCGATCGCCTACCAGCAGTTCGAGAACTACGTCGTCCAGCCGCGGATCCAGAGCCGGGCCGTGGCCCTCGACCCGTTCATCATCGTCGTCGCGGCGATCTTCGGCGGCACGCTGCTCGGCATCGTCGGCGCGCTGCTCGCGATCCCCTCGGCGGCGGCGCTGCAGATCGGCGTCCGCGAGTACGTCCAGTTCCGCCGCACCTACAAGGGCGGCACGATGCTGCCTGGCTCGCACCTGCCGGCGGCGGCGGTCGCGGGCGGGGGAGAGGGGGGCGCCGCGCCGGCGCCGGAGCCGGCGGCGGACGCCGTCTCCGAGGGCCCCGGCGAGGGCGCCGCTGCCGCGCCGCGCGAGGAGCCCGAGGATCCACCGGCGACGTAGGGGGGCCCCCGGTGGCCGCTGCTCGGCGGCTCGATGGGAGCGCGGGCGCGGGCGGCGTTCGGCCGGCTGCTGGCGCCGCCGCGCGAGACGGGCGGGGAGGAGCGGCGGCCGGCGGCCTCGCGCGGGCCGCTTGCGCGTCCCCGCTGGGCGACTTTTCCACCGCACCGGTGGTAAATCCGCCCCGCGTCGCCGTGGCCGCCGCCGCCCGGCGCGGCCCTGAGTGACGCGGGCCTGAGGCGCGAATCAACGTCGCGGCGGCTCTTGCGGCGCCCTCGCGCGCCGCGGGCGCGCGTCCGCAACGCTCAAGCCCGGCGCCCTGCCGTCCGATCTGGACTTCGTGGGCTTCGACTTCGCAGCCGTCCTCAACCGCATGGTCGAGTTGGGGGCCTCCGACGTGCACCTGACCCCGGGCTTCCCGCCGGCGATCCGCGTGCGCGGCCAGATCACCTCGATCGAGGGCCAGGAGCCGCTGACCCCGCAGCAGACGCGCGAGGTCGTCTACTCGATCCTCAACGACGACCAGCGCAAGCGGTTCGAGAACAACATGCAGCTCGACTTCGCCTACGCGATCCCCAACGTCGCCCGCTTCCGCGTCAACTGCTTCTTCCAGCGCGGGGCGATCAGCGCCGCGTTCCGCTTCATCCCCGACCAGATCAAGTCGCTGGCCGAGCTCGGGCTGCCGCCGGTGCTCGAGGAGTTCACCCGCAAGCCGCGCGGGTTCGTGCTCGTCACCGGCCCGACCGGCTCCGGAAAGACGACGTCGCTGGCGGCGATGCTCGACGCGATCAACGCCGAGCGCGAGGAGCACATCCTCACGATCGAGGACCCGATCGAGTTCATGCACCCGCACCGGCGCTGCATCGTCAACCAGCGCGAGATCGGCGCCGACGCCCCCGACTTCGCGCAGGCGCTGAAGGCGGCCCTGCGCCAGGACCCCGACGTGATCCTGGTCGGCGAGATGCGCGACCTGGAGACGATCTCGACGGCGCTGACCGCGGCCGAGACCGGCCACCTCGTGTTCGCGACCCTGCACACGCAGTCGACCGCCCAGACCGTCGACCGGATCATCGACGTCTTCCCCGCCGGCCAGCAGGCGCAGGTCCGGATGCAGCTCTCGATCGCCCTACAGGGGATCGTCACCCAGCAGCTGCTGCCGACCGCGGATGGGCTCAGCCGCGTCTGCGCCTGCGAGGTGCTGGTTCCGAGCCCGGCGATCCGCAACCTGATCCGCGAGGGCAAGACGCACCAGATCTACTCGGCGATCCAGACCTCCGGCGCCGCCGGGATGCAGACGATGGACGCTCACCTCGCCCAGCTCGTCCGCCAGAACCGGATCACCCAGAAGCTCGCCGAATCGCGCGCCGCGGTGCCCGAGGAGCTGCGGCGACTGCTCGGCACCGGCGGCATGAACGCGCCGCCACCGCCGCCGGCGCCCGCGCACCAGGGCGCCGCCGCCTCACTCGGCACGCCGGTCTGATGAGCGTCTACGCGTTCAGGGCGGTCGACCTCGGCGGCGCCCCCTCGCGCGGCGAGCTCGAGGCGGGCTCGAAGTCCCAGGTGACCGAGCAGCTGCGCCAGCGCGGGCTGATCGTCCTCGACGTCTCCGAGAAGCGCGAGGCGATGCGGATCGACGCCGCGCTCGACCGCTTCAAGCGGATCAACATGCGCGAGCTGGCGGTCTTCTCGCGCCAGTTCGCGACCCTGATCAGCTCCGGGATGCCGATGCTGCGGTCGCTGTACACGCTCGAGGACCAGACCCACGACGACAAGATCAAGGACGCGATCGGCGGCCTCCGCAACGACGTCGAGGCGGGCAGCTCGGTCGCCGACGCGATGGAGCGCCGGCCCGGGGTGTTCGACCCGCTCTACCGCTCGATGGTCCGGGCCGGCGAGGGCTCGGGCCGGCTCGAGCAGGCGCTCGACATGGTCGCGATCCAGCTCGAGAAGCTCGACGCCCTGCGCCGCCAGGTGCGCTCGGCGATGATGTACCCGGCGCTCGTCTTCAGCTTCGCCGCGGTGGTGATGATGGCCGTGGTCGCCTTCATCGTCCCGGTCTTCGTCGGCCTGTTCGAGGAGCTGGCGGAGGAGAGCGGCGACGCCGCCGAGCTGCCGGTCATGACCCAGATCACCGTCGGCGTCTCCGACGCGATCACCGGCTACTGGTTCATCATCTTCCCGGCCCTCGCCGGCATCGCCTTCGCCTTCTTCCAGTGGAAGCAGACCGAGCGCGGCCGCTACCAGTGGGACGCGTTCAAGCTGCGGCTGCCGGCGAAGGTCGGAGACGTGGTCCAGAAGGTCGCGATCGCCCGCTGGTCGCGCGTCTTCTCGGGCACGATCGCCGCCGGCGTCCCGATCCTCCAGGCGGTCAAGATCGCCGGCGAGACCTCGGGCAACGCGGTCGTCGCCGAGGCGATGGAGGACGTCTACGCCTCGGTCCGCCGCGGCGGCACGATCGCGACCCCGCTCGACCGCTCGCCGGTGTTCCCGACGATGGTCACCCACATGGTCGCGGTCGGCGAGGAGACCGGCCAGCTCGAGCACATGCTGAGCAAGATCGCCGACTTCTACGAGGCCGAGGTCGACGCCAAGGTCAAGGCCCTGACCTCCCTGATCGAGCCGATCCTGATCATCTTCGTCGGCATCGCCGTCGGCTTCATCGTGATCTCGATGTACCTGCCGATCTTCAGCATCTACGACAAGATCAAGTAGGGGGCGCCCCCAGGCTGCGGCTGCGGATCAGCGCCATTCCAACTCCGGGTCGAGGCCGTCATCCGGGCGGTAGAGGCGCTCGAGCGCGTCCTGCTCCCTTGCCCATCTCACAAAGCCGGCGGACGGCCGCGGGCGCGCCAGCGCGTTACCGGCCAGGGGGCGAAGTCCGAAGCGCGTTCGCCAAAGATGGCGGGCGTCGTACTCGATGATCCGCCACAGTCGCCGCCCCGCCGGATGGGGGCTATCCGCCCGATGGAAGATGCCGCAGGGGACGCAACGGTCAGCGTTGACGTAGCCGATCTGGCTCGAACGGACGCAGCCCGCTGGCCATCCGATGGCGCAGTCCCAGCAGAAGTGGGCGATACAGCAGGCCGGGTACCCGTAGTGCCGCCCCGCCCGCCAGTGCTTGATGACCGTCGCCGCAGGACCCACCGGCCGGTTGGTCGGCCGTCGCTTGGGCGTTCTGACGTCCGTTCGCTGCTGCCCGGGGCCCGCACAGCCCACCAGGGCTCCCGAGCAGCCGGTGACGACCGGGCCGCCGCGGGGCGCTCAGCTGCAGGTCGGGCGCTCTCCGGCCGGTAGCTCGCGGACCTTCTCGCCGGTGACCCGAAAGCCGGTCGGCTCACCGGGGGAGGCGATCGGGACCTGCTCGCCGTTCGCCTTCAGCTCGACCTGGCCGTTGCCGAGGCCGATCTCGAGCTGCCGTGCCCGCAGCTTCTCCGATCGATCGCCGGCCGCGAAGGTGACGCCGTCGATCAGCGGCTCACCGTTCTGGTCGGTGACGCAGATCCATACCGCCCCGGTCGCCACCAGCCGGACCCGGGCCTGCCGGCGCTCGGGCTCGCCTCCGGGCGGCTGGCCCGCACTTCGCTGCGGCGCAGAGGACGATGGCCGATCGCTGCGGTCCGCGGGCGTCGGGCCGCCCTCGCCGCCGACGACGTGGACGAGGACGCCGACCGCGACCGCGAGCCCGAGCATCGCCACGATCCACCACAGCCGCGGCCCCATCCGTGGCCGCTGCCGCGGACCGGTGTCGGACGTCGGGCCACGGTCACGGCGCGCTGGCTCGGAGACCGCGGGCCGGGGCTCCTCGGCCTGGCCCGTCGCCGGCTCGGAGAGCTCCGGGCAGCGGCGAACGAGCGCGTCGCCGTCGAGCCCGAGCAGCGCCGCGTAGCTGCGCAGGAACGCGCGGGCATAGGCCGGTGCGGGCAACCGCTCCCACCGCTCCTCCTCGAGCGCGACGAGATAGCGGCGGCGAATCTTCAGCCGCTGCTCGACGTCCTCGAGCTCGAGCCCCTGCGCCGTCCTGGCGGCGATCAGCGTCTTGCCGACCCCGCCGCTCATCGCCGCCGGCCCCGGATCTCGGCACCCGCGCGCCTGCCCGGTAGCGATCGGCCAGCGATGCTGATTGAAGGTGCTCCGGTTTGCACGCCCGTCCAGAGTAGGAGTGCTCTCACAAGTCCTGTGTCACGCCCATCGGCAGGGGATCGATGGCTGGCAAGAGCCACGGACGCAATCCGGCTCAACGATGTCGGGCGTCTGCAACACTCCGTGGCGAGGAAAGGGCTGAGGGCGATGACCCGACCGCAACCGGCGGGGACGACGGCACCTGCGAACGAGGAGGCCGTGCGCGCCTGGGATACGGTCCTCTACGAGCGCTGGAAGGCGAACCGCGATGTGTTCGTGGGCGCGCTGGATGAGGTCACCGAGCAGGCCCTTGATCGCGCGCCTCCGCCCGAGGGCGGCAGCTGCATCGACATCGGCTGCGGGTTCGGCGACACGACGCAGCGACTCGCTGAGCTGGTCGGGCCGGGAGGCTATGCGCTCGGCGTCGACTCCTCCCCCGAGTTCATCGAAGATGCACGCCGCGAAGCCGCCGAGGCCGGCGCGGCCAACGTGGCCTTCGAGATCGCGGACGTGCAGACGGCGGACTGGGAGCCGCGGCACGACTACGCGTTCTCGCGCATGGGGACGCAGTTCTTCGCCGCGCCCGTCCCGGCTATGCGCGCGATCTGCGGTGCGCTCGAGCCCGGTGCGGTGCTGAACAAGATCTGCTGGCGTCGCAAGCAGGAGAGCCGGCTCTGGGCAGAGACGGAAGCGGTGGTCCAGCGCTTCCTGTCTCGCCCGGACGAATACGAGGCCGACACCTGCGGCCCCGGGCCCTTCTCGCTCGGCAATCCCGAAGTCACCAGCGGCATCCTCGCGGCGGCGGGATTCGAGCAGATTGAGCTGCTTCGCTGTGACTTCGATTACTACATGGGCCGGGACATGGAGGAGGCGATCGACGCCATGCTCGCCATCGGGCCCGGCGCCGAGCTGATCCGGCTGAACGGAGACCACGGGGAGAGCCGCCGGCCGGAGATCGCCGAGGCGCTCGCAGAGCACTACGGCTCCTGGCAGCAAGCGGACGGCTCGATAATCGGCCGGGGGTCCGTCTGGAACGTGAGCGCCAGAAAGCCCGCGGCGTCGCAAGCCGATTAGCAGCTACGCCACGCAGGGTCGGGACGCCGCGCCACCCAACTGCCGTAACGGTGGGTCCGAGATCCGAGGCGAGGGCGGGCGACGGACCCCTGCCTCGGCCCACGTAGCTGATCCGCGACCCGGCCGCCGGGCTTTTTCACACCGGCCTGTGTAAAATCGTCGCGATGGCGGCCGGAGCCCGACGACGCGAGGGCTCCGGTGACGCTGGCAGGGGGCGGGAGCGGACCGGCGCCGGCGCCGGTCCCCCCGTGCCCTCGTCCGCTCCGGGCGGGCTGCCGGCGCCGCTGCGGCCGACCGACCTGCTCGGCGCCTTCTTCCTCTGCGCGATCGCGTTCATGGTGGCCGGGGCGGCGCTGGCGATCGCCAACGCGATCGACGGCTGGGCGTGGGGGCGGTGGCTGGCGCTGCACCTGCTGTTCATCGGCGGGATCTCGCAGCTGATCCTCGGCGCCAGCCAGTTCTTCGCCGGCGCGTTCCTCGCCACCGATCCGCCGCCGCGGACGCTCGTCCGCGCCCAGCTCGGCTGCTGGAACCTGGGCACGGTCTGCCTCGCGATCGCCGTCCCCGAGCGGCTGCCGGCGCTGACGTTCATCGGCGCGGCGCTGCTGGTGTGCGGGCTCGGCCTCTACGCCGCCGGCCTGCGGGCGATGAGCCGCCGGGCGCTCAACCGCGCCCCCTGGGCATCGCGCTGGTACCTGCTGGCGGCGGCGTTCCTGGCGCCGGGGATCGCCGCCGGCGTGGCGATGGCGAACGGCTACGCCTGGACCCACGGTCGGCTGCTCGACGCGCACATGGCGCTCAACCTGGCGGGCTGGTTCGGGGCGGCGATCGTCGGCACGCTGCACACGTTCTTCCCGTCGCTGGCCCGGACCCAGCTGCGGCTGCCGCGGCTGCAGGGGCCGGCGTTCGCTGCCTGGGCGGCGGCGGTCGCCGCGCTCGCGTTCGGCTACGGGTTCGCCGTCGACGGGCTCGCGGTCGCCGGCTTGGTGGCGCTCACCGCCGCCGCGGCGCTGCTGCTCGCCAACATCGTCGGCACCGCGGCCGGCGCTCGCACGCCGCTGTCGCTGCCGCCGCGGCTGGTTGCCGCCGGCCAGGTCTTCCTGCTTGCCGGCCTACTCGTCGCCGCGGCCGTGGCGATCGGCTCCGGCCCCGATCAGGCGCTCGTCGGCTCGACCCGGGCGGCGGTGGCGACGCTGCTCGTCGCGGGCTGGATCGGGCTCACGGTCAGCGGCTCGCTGCTGCACCTGCTGGCGTTGCTCAACCGCGTCCGCGAGCAGCGCCACGGGCTGTCGGAGCCGCACCGGGCCCGCGATGCCGCGCTCGCCGCGCTGGCGGCGCTGGCCGTCGCCGCGCTCGCGCTCGCGCACCTGCTCGACACCGGCGCCGCCGCCGCCATCGCGGCGCTGGCCGTGATCGCCCTCTACGCCGGCCTCGGCGCCCGGATCGTGCTGCTCGCGGGCCGCGCCGCCGTCCGCGCCCGGCCGCGAATCTAGGCCGCCGGGCGCCGGTGGCTCGCAGCCAAGCAGATCGGCTCCGCGGAGCTCAAGACGAGTCCGTGGTTGACGACGGTCGATCCCGGCGGGACGGCGACGGCGCGCCGTTGTAACCGCCCGTCCGGATCGACCCGGCCGCGGCGGGCCGACCCCCGGACGGTGCCCGGCGCTACCGGTCAGCTCGCGGGACCCGCCGCCGAGGCGCTACAGCCAGGGCTGGCCCCAGGCGAGCGCGACGCCGATCCCGGTGCTGAGGGCGATCGCGACGAGCAGCGCGGCGTGGGCGCCGAGCTCGAGCCGGCGGCGGCCCGCTGCCGCCGGGGCGCGGCCGGCGAAGGCGCGGGCGGCGAGCAGCGCCAGCGCCGCGATCAGGCAGGCGGCGCCGGCGCAGACGAGCAGCCGGGCATCGCCGAGCACGCCGGCCGGCACGGCGACGACGCCGGCCAGCCACAGGCCCGCGAGGCGCCGGGCTCCGCGATCGGCGGGCGGCGCCGCCAGGAGCCGGCGCTCGCCCGCCGCGAGCAGGGCCGGTGCGAGCGCACCGACGAGCAGCAGGTAGGCGATCAGCCAGACCCCGTGCTCGAAGTCGGCGGCGAGGCGCGCCACCACCGCGCCGAGCCCGGCGGCACCGCCGGCGGCGGCGACGAGCGCGAGCGGCTGCGGCGGGTCGAGGCTGGAGGCGCGGGCGGCGGGGGAGGCGCCGGCCACCGCTACGCGTTCTTGTAGTAGTCGGCGTTGATCTCGGTGAACTGGAGCCACTTCTCGGGAAGCTGGTCCTGGGCGAAGATCGCGTCGACCGGGCAGGCCTCGACGCAGGCATCGCAGTCGATGCACTCGTCGGGGTCGATGAAGAGTTGCTCCTGGGCCTCGTAGCCGGGCTCGTCGGGGGTCGGGTGGATGCAGTCGACGGGACAGACCTCGACGCAGGAGTTGTCCTTCTCGCCGATGCAGGGCTCAGCGATCACGTAGGTCATTGGCGCTCCTCTCTTCTATTCGCACACCGCATGTGTGCAAAAACTATATAGCAGCGCCCGCTTGCTTTGCACAAGTCGTGTGTGCAAAACTTGTAAGCGTCATGGTCGGGCAACAGCCCGGGCTGCTGGCCCAGCCCACGAGAGCGCAGCTCTTCGCCGCGATCCGCGATCTCGGCGGCGAGGCGACGACCGAGCAGCTCGCGCGCGAGCTCGACCTGCACGTCAACGGCGTCCGCCGCCATCTCGACCTGATGCGCGCCGGCGGCCTGCTCGCGCGGGCGCGCCGCAAGCACGGGCGCGGGCGGCCCCGCGACGTCTGGTCGATCGCCGCCGCGGCCGACGGCGCCGACCGGCCGGACGAGAACTACGCCGACGTCGCCCGCTGGCTCGCCCGCTCGTTCCCCGCCGCCCCGGCGGCGCTGCGGCTGGTCGAGGAGACGGGCAGGGAGGTCGGCCGCGAGCTCGCCGACGAGGATGATCGCTCGCTGCCGGCCGGCATCGCGCGGGCGTTCTCGGCGCTCGGCTTCCAGCCGCTGGTCCGGGCCGGCGCCGACGGCGCGCTGCGCTGCGAGCTCGGCAACTGCCCCTACCGGGCCAGCGCCCGCGAGAACGCCGACGTCGTCTGCCGGCTCCACCGGGGGATGACCGAGGGCCTGATCGAGCGCCTCGACCCGAGCTCGACGCTGACCTCGTTCGAACCCGCCGATCCCGACGAGGCCGGCTGCCGGTTCGAGGTCGTCGGCGGCGGCTCCGCCTAAATCGCTCAGCCGCCCGCCGCGGCCTCGAGGAAGGCGGGGACCAGCGGCGAGGTCTCGTCGCGCCGGCTGACGGCCTCGAGCGCCGAGACCGCGACCGGCTCGAGCTCGACGAAGACGATGCCCTCGCGGCTGACGCTGCGCAGCGAGCTCGGCAGCACGGCGATGCCGAGGCCCGCCGCGACCAGGCCCATCACGGCCTGGATGCTGTTCGCCTCCTGCGCGATCTGCGCCGGCCGCCCGTGGGCCGCGAACAGCGCGATCACCTGGTCGTGCAGGCCGGGGACGACCTCGCGCGAGAGCGCGACCAGCGACTCGCCGAGCAGATCCTGCGCCGTCGCCGACCCGCGCTCGGCGAGCGGGTGCGACTGCGGCGTGGCGATCAGCAGGTGGTCGTCGCTGAGCGGCACGATCTCGAGGTCGTCGGCCTCAACCGGGGCGCGGACGACGCCGAGGTCGAGCGTGCGCGCGCGGACGCCGGCGAGCTGGGCGTCGACCGGAAGCTCGCGCAGGGTCAGCGAGACGTTCGGGTGGCGGGCGCGGAAGCTCCGCACCGCGGCCGGAACGAGCGCGACGGCGGCGGTCTCGATGAAGCCGACGGTGAGGTGGCCGATCTCGCCGCGGGCGGCGCGGCCCGCGGCCGCCACCCCCTGGCGGGCCTCGGACAGCGCCCGGCGCGCGTGCGGCAGCAGCGCCGCCCCGGCCGGGGTCAGCGCCACCGACCTCGTGCTGCGGACCAGCAGCTCGGCGCCGACGGCCGCCTCGAGCCGGCGCACCTGCTGGCTCAGCGCCGGCTGGGCGACCCCCGCGCGCGCCGCCGCGCGCCCGAAGTGCAGCTCCTCGGCGACGGCGACGAAGTAGCGAAGATGACGTAGCTCAGGCGTGGGACTCATAAGCGATCGGTATCAATTGGCAACCAACAAGATATTGGACAGAATGGCTGTTTCTAACTACCGTCGGCGCCCGATGCCTCGATGAGCAGCGTCATCACCAGCCAGACCCCGGCCAGCGAACGCGTCACCCCGATCGAGCCGCCGCGGTCTCCGCGGACCGCGCTGCGCGAGGCGGGCTGGCCGCGGGCGCTGATCTGCATGGTCCTCGCGGGCCTGTTCGGGTTCGGCCTCGTCGTCGCGCTGCGGGCGATCGCGGGCCTCGAGATCTTCCAGACCGAGGCGACCGGCTACCCGCACATCATCGTCCCCGCGATCACCGCGCCGATCGGCTTCATCTACGGGATCGGCTGCCTCGACTACTGGATGCGCTGGGCGGCGGGCGCGCCGACGGTGCCCGAGGACCACTCCCAGCACGGCGCCGACAGCTGGCGCGACTACTTCCACTTCAACACCGATCACAAGGTGATCGGGATCCAGTACATCTGCACCACCTTCGTCTTCTTCTTCATCGGCGGCGCGCTGGCGATGGGGATCCGGGCCGAGCTCGCCAACCCCGGCACCCAGATCGTCGATCCCAACACCTACAACGCGCTGTTCTCGACCCACGCGGCGATCATGATCTTCCTGTTCGTGATCCCGGTCTTCGCCGGGATCGCCAACTACGTGCTGCCGCTGATGATCGGCGCGCCCGACATGGCGTTCCCGCGGCTCAACGCGCTCTCGTTCTGGATGCTGCCGTTCGCCGGGATCCTGTTCGTGCTCAGCTTCCTGGCGCCGGGCGGCGCCTTCGACGCCGGCTGGACCGGCTACGCGCCGCTGTCGACCGGGGCGCCGCTGGGGCAGTCGTTCTTCAACCTCGGCGTCCAGTTCGCCGGCGCCTCGTCGGTCGCGACCGCGCTCAACTTCCTGGTCACGATCGTGACGATGCGGGCGCCGGGGATGAGCTTCTGGCGGATGCCGCTGCTCGCCTGGGCGAACATGGCGACCTCGATCCTGATCGTCGGCGCGACGCCGTTCATCGCCGGCGTCCAGCTGATGGTGCTGCTCGACCGCGCGGTCGGCACCAACTTCTTCCAGGCGGCGGCCGGCGGCGACGTGATCTCCTACCAGCACATCTTCTGGTTCTACTCGCACCCCGCCGTCTACATCATGATGCTGCCGGGGTTCGGGATCGTCAGCGAGGTGATCCCGGTTCACGCCCGCAAGACGCTGTTCGGCTACCGGCTGATGGCGCTGTCGCTGATCGGGATCGTCGTCCTCTCCTACAGCGTCTGGGCCCACCACATGTTCGTTTCCGGCATGTTCGGCTGGCTGCGGGTGCCGATGATGATCACCTCGGTCCTGATCGCGGTCCCGACCGGGATCAAGATCTTCAGCTGGGTCGGGACCCTGTTCGACGCCAAGATCCACCTCAACAGCACCGGGATGCTGTTCGCGCTCGGGTTCATCTGCAGCTTCATCCTCGGCGGCATCAGTGGCGTCATGGTCGCCGTGATCCCGCTCGATATCCACGTCACCGACACCTACTTCATCGTCGCCCACATCCACTTCGTGCTGTTCGCGGGCTCGGTGTTCACGATCTTCGCCGGGATCTATCACTGGTTCCCGAAGATCACCGGGCGGATGTATGACGAGCGGCTCGGCCACTGGCACTTCTGGCTGACCCTGCTCGGCACCTGGGGCACGTTCGTGCCGATGCACTGGATCGGGATGGAGGGGATGCCGCGCCGCGTCGCCGACTACGCGGCCCAGTTCGGGCACTGGAACCTGTTCATCAGCATCTGCGCCTTCATCCTCGGCGCCGCGCAATTGATCTTCCTCTACAACATGATCGTCTCCTGGCGCTTCGGGCCCCGCGCTCCCGCCAACCCGTGGCGCGCGAAGACGATCGAGTGGCTGGTCTCCTCGCCGCCGCCGAAGTTCAACTTCCCGAGCGTGCCGCGCGTCGTCGGCGGCCCCTACGAGTACGGCGTCCCCGGCGCCCGTCACGCGATCATCGAGGGCGTGCCGGCCGAGACCGAGCGACGCGGCACGACCACCGCTGTCCCCTGACGAAGGCCCCGCGGCGGCGGGCTCGAGGGTCCTGCTGACCGTCGGCCACTCGACCCTGCCGGCGCCGCGCTTTGTGGCGCTGCTGCGCCGCGGGCTCGTGCGGGTCGTCGCCGACGTGCGCCGCCACCCGGGCTCGCGCCGCAACCCGCAGTTCGGGGCGCCGGCGCTGCGCGAGTCGCTGGCGGGCGCCGGCATCGACTACGTCGCCCTCGGCGACGAGCTCGGCGGCCGCCGCCGCGCCGCCGAGGGCGCCGGCGCCGGCATCGACAACTCCGCCTGGGAGCACCCGTCGTTCCGCGCCTACGCCGACTACATGGACACCCCCGCGTTCGCGCGCGGGATCGAGCGCCTCGAGGCGGTCGCGACCGAGCGGAGGACTGCGATCATGTGCGCTGAGGCGCATCCGTCGCGCTGTCACCGGCGGCTGATCGCCGACGCGATGCTGGCGCGGGGCTGGCGCGTGTTGCACCTGCTGAGCGACCGCCCGCAGCCGGTCGAGCACGAGCTCAGCCCGCACGCCGTCGTCAGCGGCGCCCGCGTCAGCTATCCGGGCCGCGGCTCCGGCTGAACGCGATGGGCCCGGCCGTGGTCGCCGCCGACCGCGCGACGGCCGCCTCCGTCACGATCGGGCGCCCATGAGCCTGCCCGAGGTCATCATCGTGCTCGTCGCCGGGTTCGGCGCCGGCACGATCAACGCCGTGATCGGGTCGGGGACGCTGATCACCTTCCCGGTCCTGCTCGCGGTCGGGCTGCCGCCGGTCACCGCCAACGTCTCCAACAACCTCGGCCTGATCCCCGGCGCCGCGAGCTCGCTGTACGGCTACCGGCGCGAGCTGCGCGGCGAGCGCCCTCGGGTGCGGCTGCTGGCGCCGGCGACGATCGCCGGCTCCGCCGCCGGCGCGGCGCTGCTGCTGCTGCTGCCCGCCGCCGCCTTCGAGCTGGTCGTCCCGGTGCTGATCGCGATCGCGCTGGTGCTGGTCGTCCTGCAGCCGCGAATAGCCGCCCGCCTGGCGGCGCGGCGGACGCGGCAGCGGCCCCACGGCGGGCCGCTGGTCCGACTCGGCATCTTCGGCGTCGGCATCTACGGCGGCTACTTCGGCGGCGGCCAGGGAATCATCCTGTTCGCGCTGCTGGCCAGCGCGCTGCCGGGCGCGCTGCTCTCGATCAACGCCGTCCGCGCGGTGCTGGCCGGGATCGCCAACGCGACCGCCGCGGTGATCTTCATCTTCGCCGCCGACCTCGACTGGCTCGCGGTGCTGCTGATCGCCGTCAGCTCGATCGCCGGCGGCCTGCTCGGCGCCGGCATCGGCCGCCGCCTGCCCGATCCGGCGCTGCGCGCGGTGATCGTCGCCGTCGGCCTCGCGGCGATCGCCCAGCTCGTGCTCTGAGTTTGCGGCGGCGGCGTCCGGGTAGCCGCGGCTGGACAGCGAAGCCGAGGAGGAAGCGATGCCAGAGCGAGATCCGGGCCCGTCGGTCAAGGACGACGAGCTCTACGAGAGGCTCCGCGACGAGGGCGAGAGCAAGCAGAAGGCGGCGCGGATCGCGAATGCGAAGGCGGCCGGCGAGGACGTCGCGAAGAAGGGCGGCGAGTCCGGCTCCTACGAGGACTGGTCGGTCGACGAGCTCCAGCAGCGCGCCCGCGAGCTCGACATCGAGGGCCGCTCGGAGATGGACAAGGGTGAGCTGATCGACGCGCTCCGCAACCACTGACCGCACCGGCCGACTGAGCGGCGGGCGGCCGAGCTGAGCGCCGTGACCCGCGAGCGGCGGATTGCGGCCGGCGGCGACCGCCGTGAACGGCGGAGCGATCGCTCCCGCACGGCCCGACTGCTGCGGATCGCATCGCCAGCCGCGAAGCGATCCGTAGCGGAATGCCCCGGCCAGCGCTCGGCGACGGCGCGATCGCCCGCGCGGTCGCGCCGCGCGAGCGGTCGCGCGGCCCAATCGCTGGTTCAGGCTCGCAGCGCTCGCGCCGCCGGCCCGCGCGCGTTGCCTCAGCGCGGCTCGAGGATGACGAGCGGGATCTCGCGCTCGGCCCGGCGCTGGTAGTCGGCGTAGCTCGAATAGGTCGCGACCGCCAGTGGCCACAGTCGCTCGCGCTCGGCAGCGGTCGCGACCCGTGCCCGGACGCGGCGCCGCTCGGAGCCGATCTGCACCGTCGTATCCGGGTTCGCGCGCAGGTTGTGGAACCAGGCCGGGTGCTTGGGGTGGCCGCCCTTGGAGGCGACGATCACGACGTCGTCGCCGTCGGTGAGGTAGATCAGCGGCGTCGTGCGCTTGCTGCCGCTGCGCGCGCCGACGTGGTCGAGCAGCAGCATCGGCGGGCCGCCGGGCGGGCGGTGGCCGATCCGGCCGCCGGTCGCCCTGTAGATCGCGACGTGGCCCTTGACCACCTGGTTGAGCAGCGGCCAGAGCCGGTCGGTGCCGGGGAAGTTAGCCATCGCAACCGTGAGGCTAGCGCCCGGGGCCGCCGCGTCCGTCAGGATCAGGGCGTGGATCCCGATCGCCTGATCCCGTTCGAGGACGGCCTGCGCAAGACGCTCAGCGCCAACCTCGATGCCCACCGGCGCCGCCGGGCGCCGCTCGAGGGACGGCGCCACGCGGCGGTGGCGCTGGTCGTGGTCGACAGCGATGCCGCGCGCGATGACCGCGAGCCGGTGCCGCCGGACCTGCTCGACATGTCGGGCGTCCCCGGGATCGGCGACGGCGAGCGCCGCGACCTCGACGGGCGCATGGTCGGGGTCGCCGGCGGCGCCTCGTTCCTACTCTGCCGGCGGCCGCTGCGGATGCGGCGCCACGCCGGCCAGTGGGCGCTCCCGGGCGGGCGGCTGGAAGCCGGCGAGGAGCCCCTGGACGCCGCCCGGCGCGAGCTCGAGGAGGAGCTCGGCCTGCGGCTCGGTCCGGGCGCGGCCCTCGGTTGGCTCGACGACTACGTGACCCGCTCGGGGTTCGTGATCTCGCCCGTCGTGCTCTGGGGCGCCGGCGACCCGGCGCTCGCGCCCGACCCCGAGGAGGTGTTCGCGGTCTACCGGATCGGCCTGCACGCGCTGCGCGACAGCGAACCGCGCCTGATCGAGATCGCCGAGAGCCCTCGGCCGGTGCTGCAGCTGCCGCTCGGCAACGACCTGATCCACGCACCGACCGGCGCCGTGCTGCTGCAGTTCCGCCAGGTCGCGCTGCTCGGCCACGCCGGCGAGCGGGTCGACGGCGTCGAGGAGCCGGTGTTCGCCTGGCGCTGAGCCCGCGGCTCGGCCCGCCTGGCGTTGAGCCCGGCCCGCGGCTCGGCCCGCCGAGCTGACACCGGAGCTCGGCTCTTGCGGCTAGCTCAGCCCCCGACGGCAGCTGCCCCGCGGCGAGTGGCGGAACGCGGCCGGGTCGTCGTAGTAGGTCAGCTTCGGCAGGTAGCGGCCGACGACGGCGCGCTCGTCGCCGGGCGTCGCGGTTCGCTGGATCGCGTGCTTGAAGTGGCGCGAGGGCAGCATGTTGCGGACCTGGAACCAGCCGAAGTCGCGGTCCATGTAGCCGTCGCCCGCCTTGTCCCAGCGGATCCAGGCCTTGCCGCAGGCGCGGCGGGCGGTCGCCGGGCGGTCGGCCCTGCGGCTGACGACGATCGTGTACATCCGCTTGCGGTTGGTCGGGATCTGCTCGTCGAAGGCGCAGTCGGTGACCTTGGTGGTGACCGGCGCCTGGTTCATGCAGAAGCTCGTGTAGCGGACCTGGCCGCCGCCCATCCGCGCGTTGCCGCGCACCGTCCGCGGCGCCGACGGCAGCTTGCCGCGGAAGACCGCGACCCGGCCGAAGTGGCGGTTGATCGCCGTGCGGACGTAGGAGTTGTGGACGTTCGGGAAGAAGCCGCCGGAGGCGCTGCGCGGCGGCGGGGTGGGGTCGGCCCCGGGAGCGTCGTCGCCGGTCCAGAGCTGCAGCAGGTAGCGGCGGTCGTACTGGGCGCGCCACTGGCCCGCGCGCACGGCCGGGAACCACGGCGGCACCTGGCGCGGGACCGAGAACAGCCCGCCGAACACGTCGACGGGCGCCGTGAGCTGGTTCGGGTAGCGCATCGCCCGGTAGGAGTCGGCGCTGATCAGCAGCGCCCCGGGGTCGGGGACGCGCTGGTGCCCGAGCGCCTTCGACTGCGAGTCGAGCGCGTCGCAGAGCGCCTGGCCCCTGAGCACGGTGCCGTCGGCGAGCCTCAGGGTCGGCTTCGGCAGGCCGACGCCGCCGGTCAGGTCGGCGCCGCGGTCGGGCACGTAGACGCGCAGCATCACCAGGTTCAGCTCGTAGGTCTGGCCGTCCGCGGCCTCGGTCAGCGGCCCGGCGTCGGGGACGACGTAGATGTCATTGCGGGCGGGCTCGCCGGCGTAGGCCTCGAGCGGGAAGCCGGGGTTCTTCGCGTCGACCACGTTGACGCGGAAGCGGCGCTTGCGGGCGTCACGGTCGGCGCCGCGGCGGAACGGGTTGGTCGAGCCCGGCAGCGGATCGATCTGGTAGTCGGCGAGCGCATCGACGCCGCGACCGAGGGTGTCGTAGGTCTGCAGCGCCATGTAGCGGGCGTGGGGATAGGTGCCGCGCAGCGTCAGCTTCGACCCGGGCGGCCGCCGGAAGCCGGCGGCCCAGTAGGTCGCGCCGGCGTCGGGGTAGGCGATGTTGAAGTCGTCGACGCCGAACGCGCCGTAGTTCCAGAAGCAGTCGCTGAAGCGGCCGCCGATCATGTCGCCGCGCGCCGCCGCGGCGCTCGCCGGCAGCAGCGCCAGCGCCGCGATCGCGGCGGCGATCGCCGCCCGCGCCTTCGCCCCGCCGCTCACTTGCCGGGGCAGCCGAGGTGCCTGAACTCGGACTTGGTCCAGTACCGCGAGCGCGGGAAGTAGGGGCCCATCACCCGCCGCTCGGTCCCCGCCTCATCGACCTGCTGCGGCGAGCGCTTCCAGCCCGGGTCGACGGCCATGAACCGCATGTACATCGTGCCGATGTAGTTGCGCGACGCCGGATCGTCGTAGTTCTCGCCCTTGCCGAAGTTGATCCAGCGGTAGCCGCAGCGGCGCCGGGCGTTCGCCGGCCGGTCGCCGTGGCGGCCGACCACGAGCGTGTAGCGGCGGTGCTTGCCGAGCGGGACCTGCTGGTCGTAGACGCAGTCGTAGCCGAGCCCGGTCACCGGGGAGGAGCCGCTGCACAGCGACCAGTAGCGGACCTGGTAGTCGCGCGGGCGCCAGCGGTCGGCGTCCGGCAGCGTCTTCGGGAAGGTCGGCATCTTGCCCGAGACGGTCAGGATCCGGCCGTACTTGAGGCTGGTCGGCGTCAGCAGGTAGCTGGTGTCGGGGTTGGCCTGGAAGCCGCCGGTCTCGGTCGGCGGGTAGGTGGCGGCACGCAGCTTCTGGTCGGCGATGAAGACGCCGGTGACGTTGTAGGAGGCGTTCCAGAACTTCTCCCAGCGGGGCGGGTCGACGGCCGGCGCGTTGACCGGGTCGGGGGCGGCGGCGACGAGCTGTTTCCACACCACCGGCGGGTAGGTCGAGGTGCTCGCGCTCTCGATCGGATCGAGCATCGCGCAGGCGGCGTCGCCGCGCACCTCGGTCCCGTCGGCGAGGTTGAGCACGAGCTTCGGCAGCCCGGCGTCGCCGGTGCCGTCGCGGCCCCGGTCGGGCAGGTAGTTGCGGATGCTCATCCCGAGCCGGGTGTCGGGATCGGTCGTCTGCGTGTAGATCGTGTTCGGCGCGCGATCGGCCGGGATCGGGCCGGAGACGACGTGGAAGGTGTAGCGGCGGGGGCCGCCGCGGCGGCTGCCGCGGGGACGGAACGGGTTGACCGAGCCCTTGTCGGGCCGGATCCGGAAGTCGCGGAGGTGATCGGCGGAGGCGATCTGGCCGAGCGTTCCGGGGCGGCCGAACATCGTCCACGACATGTAGCGGAGGTGCCCGAACTTGCCGTGGAAGGTGAGGCTGGCGCCGGCCGGCAGCTTGTACTGGGCGACGAAGTAGGTCGAGCCCACGTCCGGGTAGAGGTTCGGCTTCTGGATCGGTATCGCGCCCGGCAGCTTCGCGTAGTCCATCCCCTTCGGCGGCGCCCAGAAGCAGTCGTGGCCGTAGCGCTGGTTGGTCTCGACGGCGACGTGGTGGGGGAGGTAGTTGAGGCTGGCGCCGGCCGGGGTGACGATCGTGAGCGTCGCCGCGGCCGCGACGAGCAGGGCGAGCAGGCGGCGGCGCCGCCGGGGTCGGGGGTCGGCGGCCATCGAATGAACTCCTCGGGTCGGCTCGGGCATCGGCGCGCAGCAGGCTATCGCGGTTATTGTCGGTCTGTCAAGTTGGGTGCAAAGTAAATAAGTTAGGATCAGGGTCGATGGCCGAGGACAACTCAGCGACCGCGGTCGCCGCCGGCCGCGGCCCGCGGCGGCTCGCGCCCGAGGTCCGCCGCGAGCAGCTGCTCGAGACGGCGATGGCGGTCGTCGCCGAGCAGGGGTTCACCGAGTTCTCGCTCGACGACGTCGCCGCGCGGGCCGACGTCACCCGCAACCTGCTCTACCACTACTTTCCGGGCGGGCGGGCCGCGATCGCGCTCGCGGTCGCCGACGCCGCCGGCCACCAGCTCACCGACGACTGGCTGACCGACGAGTCGATCCCGCTGGCCGAGCGGCTGATCGTCAACAACGGCAGGATGATCGAGCACGCGATGGCGCCGACCGTGGCCTGGACGCTGTATCGCCACGCCCAGCACGCCGCCGATCCCGAGCTGCGGGCGACGACCGACCGCTACGTCGAGATCGTGATCGCGGCGATCGCGCTCAACCACCTCGGCACCGAATCGCCGCCGGCGCCCGCCCGCGCCGCGCTCAAGGGCTACCTCGCGTTCTTCGGCGCCGCGCTCGACGAGGCGCGCGCGAGCGCGACGCCGCCGGCGCGGATCATGCCGATCCTCAACGAGACGCTGGCGGCGGCGATGCGGGCCGCGGGCTGACCGGCCCGCCGGCGCGGGCCTGCTTCGCCGGCGAGCGGCGCTCAGGCGTTGCGGGCGACCGTGAAGGCGATCAGGACCGGCACGTGGACCGCGTAGATCACGATCGAGAGCGTCAGCACGACCAGCGGGCCGCCGCTGAGCCCGTTGCGGAGGAAGGCGTACTCGATCAGCCCGGCGCTGATCGCGTAGGCCAGCAACGCCCACCTGCCGACGTCGATGAAGCGCCCCCAGTCGAAGCCGTCCGCCCGGGCCAGCGCCAGCATGTTGGCGAGCAGCAGCCCCGCCGAGAGCACGAGCAGGATCACGGCGGGCGCGAGCGGCACCTCGTTCGGCAGGTGCGAGGCGAGGTAGATCCCGCCGGCCACGATCAGCGCCAGCGAGCTCATCGCGATCGCCGTGACCGGAGGCAGGCCCTGGCCGGCTCCGTCGCCGGCCGGCGGTGCGGCGCCGTCGCCGGCGCTCTGGGGGCCGGCCGTGGCGCTCATCCCGACGCCAGCTTGGTCATGATCACGAGGATCGCGACCTGCATCGCGCCGGTCACGCCGGCCGTGTAGATGAACCGCCGCATCAGCTTCTCGATCACCGCCGGCTGCGGCCGCGGCTTCTTCAGCTCGGTCAGCACGGCGATGTTGGCGGGCTCGAGCAGGCCGAGCGCGATCACGGCCATCACGCCGACCACGATGTAGCTGGCGACGATCCAGCCGTGCAGGTAGTAGGAGCTGTCGACGGTGCCCATGTGGACGCCGAGCTGCCACCCCGCGACCAGCGTCGCGGTGACCAGGGTCGGCATGATCAGGACCATCTTCGGCATCAGCCTGGTGACGAGCTCGATCCGCGCCGGGACCGGCATCCTGCCCATGATCGGCCCGAGGACGAAGCCGAGGAACAGGTCGATGATCGTCCAGGCGGCGCCGAAGGCGACGTGCAGGAAGACCAGCGGCCAGAGCTCGTCGACCGCGATCGCGACGACGAGCAGGACCAGGACGACGGCGACGATCGGCAGCCCGCCGACCGGGACGACCGAGAACTGGGGCCGCTCGAAGGGCGGCGCCCCGGGCGCGGCCCCGCGCGGACCGCCGCTCGGCTCGACCGCGATCTCTGCCATGTCGCGATCCTACTCCGGGCCGGCGACGGGCTCCACCTCGGCGGCCCGCCGCCGGTGCGCGGCGGCGACCATGTGCTCGAGCGCCGGCAGCGCCTGCTCCCAGCTCCGCGTCTTCAGGCCGCAGTCGGGGTTGACCCACAGCTGCGCGCGGCCGATCCGCGCCTCCGCGGCCGCCAGCAGCCGCTCGATCTCCTCGGCGCCGGGGACGCGCGGCGAGTGGATGTCGTAGACGCCGGGGCCGATGTCGTTCGGGTAGCCGACCTCGCCGGAGAAGGCGTCGAGCACCTCCATGCCCGAGCGCGAGGCCTCGATCGAGAGCACGTCGGCGTCGAGCCGGGCGATGTGCTCGATCATCTCGTTGAACTCCGAGTAGCACATGTGGGTGTGGATCTGGGTCTCGGGGCCGGCCGGGGCGACGGCGAGCCGGAAGCAGTCGATCGCCCAGCGCAGGTAGTCGTCCTGCTCGGCGCGCCGCAACGGCAGGCCCTCGCGCAGCGCCGCCTCGTCGACCTGGATCGCGAACGCCCCGGCCGCCTCGAGGTCGCGGACCTCGTCGCCGATCGCGAGCGCGATCTGGGTGCAGGTCTCGGGCTGCGGCTGATCGTCGCGGACGAACGACCACTGCAGGATCGTCACCGGCCCGGTCAGCATCCCCTTCATCGGCTTGTCGGTGAGCGACTGCGCGTAGCGCCACCAGCGCACCGTCATCGGCCCCGGGCGGGAGACGTCGCCGTAGATGATCGGCGGCTTCACGCAGCGCGAGCCGTAGGACTGGACCCAGCCCGCGGCCGAGAACGCGAAGCCGTCGAGCTGCTGGCCGAAGTACTCGACCATGTCGTTGCGCTCGGGCTCGCCGTGGACGAGGACGTCGATGTCGAGCCGCTCCTGGGTCGCGACGACGTCGGCGATCTGCTGCTCGAGGAAGCGCTCGTAGGCGTCCTCGTCGAGATCGCCCTCGCGCAGCTCGCGGCGGGCCGAGCGGATCTCGGCCGTCTGCGGGAACGAGCCGATCGTCGTCGTCGGCAGCTCCGGCAGCGGCACCCGGCGGCGCTGGAGGCGGCG
>CAZCFA010000047.1:0-21866 GCA_964497825.1 uncultured Conexibacter sp. | reverse complement strand
CCAGCGCGAGGTCGGCATCACCTTCGTCTACGTCACCCACGACCAGGAGGAGGCGTTGACGATGTCGGACCGGATCGCGGTCGTCAACGAGGGCCGGATCGAGCAGGTCGGCGACCCCGAGGCGGTCTACGAGCAGCCCGGCAACGCGTTCGTCGCCGGCTTCGTCGGGATCTCGAACGTGCTCGAGCGGCCGTCGGGACGGTTCACGATCCGCCCCGAGAAGGTCAGGATGCTGACCGACGGCGACGGCGGCGAGGGGCTCGTGGTCGAGACCGGCACGATCGCCCGGGTCACCTACGCGGGCATGGTCACGCGGCTGGTCGTCGCCCTCGACGCGGGCGGCGAGATCCAGGTCGCGCGGCAGAACACCGAGACGACTTCACAGCGAGAGGAAGAGGGCCTGCCGGGGAGGCAGGTGCGGGTCGGCTGGCACCGCGAGCACGCGGTGGCGGTCGGCGAACAATCAGGCAAACCGACAACCGAAGAGGAGGACCGATGAGGGGCAACGACAGCTCATCCCGATGGGCGTGGCTCGCCGTGTTCGGCGTCTGCGCGCTCATCGCGGCGATCGGCGCCGGCTGCGGCGGCGGCGATGACACGGATTCGACCAGTGCCGAGCTGACCACGGTCGGCAAGGGCGAGGGTCAGCTCAACCTGATCTGCTGGGCCGGCTACTGCGAGGACGGCTCGACCGAGAAGAGCGTCGACTGGGTGACGCCGTTCGAGAAGAAGACCGGCTGCGAGGTCAACGTCAAGATCGGAAACACCTCGGACGAGATGGTCCAGCTGATGCGGACCGGCGAGTACGACGGCGTCTCCGCATCGGGCGACGCGACGCTGCGGCTGATCGAGAACGGCGACGTCGACCCGGTCAACACCGACCTGGTGCCGAACTACAAGGACGTTTTCCCGGGCCTCAAGGATCAGCCCTACAACAGCGTCGACGGGCAGATGTACGGGATCCCGCACGGCCGCGGCGCCAACCTGCTGATGTCGAACCTCGACGTCGTCAAGCCGCAGGCGGAGTCGCTGAAGTCGGTCTTCGACAAGTCCGAGCTCGCCAAGTACAAGGGCAAGGTCACCGCCTACGACAGCCCGATCTACATCGCCGATGCGGCGCTGTACCTGATGTCGACCCAGCCCGATCTCGGGATCACCAACCCCTACGAGCTCGACGACGAGCAGTTCAACGCCGCGATCGACCTGCTGAAGACGCAGAACGAGTACGTCGGCCAGTACTGGTCCGACTACACGAAGGAGATCAGCGCCTTCACCAACGGCGACAGCGTCGTCGGCACGACCTGGCAGGTGATCAACCAGCTCCTGCAGGGCGACGACCAGCCCGTCGACGCGGTGCTGCCACAGGAGGGGTCGACCGGTTGGTCTGACACCTGGATGATCAGCTCGCAGTCGCAGCATCCGAACTGCATGTACGAGTGGATGAACTGGATCATCTCGCCGAAGGCCAACGCCGAGGTCGCCGAGTGGTTCGGCGAGGCGCCCGCCAACGCGAAGGCGTGCGACTTCACCGCCGACCCGAAGCACTGCCAGATCTACGACGCCGACGGCTCGCAGTACCTGGACGACCTCTACTACTGGACGACGCCGCTGTCGGACTGCGGCGACGATCGTGGTGACGTCTGCAAGACGTACGACGACTGGGTCCAGGGCTGGACGGAGGTCAAGGGCTAACCGCCCGCCGGCAGGAGGAGGGGCGGCTCCGTGGAAGCATCCGGCGTAGCGGCGCCGGGGCCGAGGAGGTCGGTGGGCCGAGCGCTCGCCGGCCTCTTCCACGGCCGCCCCCGCCTGCAGGTCGGCGCCCTGCTGGCCGGCCCGATCGGCTGGCTGGTCATCGGCTACCTGGGGTCGCTCGCGGTCCTGCTGGTCGCCTCGTTCTGGACGCTCGGCGAGCTCACCCAGGCCGTCGAGCACACGTTCACCTTCGACAACTTCAAGGAGCTGGTCAGCGAGGACGTCTACCGGACGATCACGCTGCGGACGGTCGGGATCGCGGCCCTGGTCACGGTCACCGACGCGCTCCTTGCGCTGCCGCTGGCGTTCTTCATGGCGAAGGTCGCGCGCGGGCGCTCGAAGGGGCTGCTCGTCGTCGCCGTGCTGATGCCGCTGTGGTCCTCCTACCTGGTCAAGGCCTACGCATGGCGCACGATCCTCAGCGAGGACGGGCCGCTGAACTGGGTGCTGAGCCCGATCGGCCTGTCGCCGCCGTCGGGCAACGCCGCCGTCTGGCTGGTCATGGCCTACATCTGGCTCCCGTACATGATCATCCCGATCTACGCCGGGCTCGAGCGGATCCCGAACTCGCTGCTGAGCGCGTCGGAGGACCTCGGCGCGCACCCGTGGACGACCGTCCGCCGGGTGATCTGGCCACTCGTCTTCCCGGCGATCATCGCCGGCTCGATCTTCACCTTCTCGCTCACGCTCGGCGACTTCATCGCCGTCTCGCTGGTCAGCAAGAACCAGTTCATCGGCACCGTCGTCTACGCCAACTTCACCAGTAACCCGCCGTTCGCGGCGGCGTTCGCGGTCGTCCCGATCCTGATCATGATCGCCTACCTGCTGATCGCCCGGAGGCTGGGAGCGTTCGAGCACGTATGAGGCTCTCGCGTCGCGCCGACCTGATCCTGCGGGGCCTCTCGGGGCTGACGCTCGCGTTCATCTACATCCCGCTGCTGATCATCTTCATCTACGCGTTCAACACCTCGCGGGTGCTGGAGTGGCCGCCGCCGGGGCTGACCCTGGAGTGGTTCGGCGACGCGCTCACCAACGCCGGCGCCCGCGACGCGTTCCTGCTGTCGCTGCGGATCGCGGCGCTGGCGACGATCGTCGCGCTGATCCTCGGCACGCTCGCCTCGATGGCGGTGGCCCGCTACTCGTTCTTCGGCCGTGAGACGATCTCGTTCCTGGTGATCCTGCCGATCGCGCTGCCGGGGATCGTCACCGGCGTCGCGCTGAACGCGACCTTCACCGAGTTCCTCGGCATCGGGCTGAGCCTGTTCACGGTCGTCGTCGCCCACGCGACCTTCTGCATCGTCGTCGTCTACAACAACGTCGTCGCCCGCTTCCGGCGATTGTCGGGCAGCCTCGAGGAGGCCTCCGCCGATCTCGGGGCGACGCCCTGGACGACCTTCCGCCGGGTCACGCTGCCGAACCTGCAGACGGCGCTGGTCGCCGGCGGCCTGCTCGCCTTCGGCCTCTCCTTCGACGAGATCATCGTCACCACGTTCACCGCCGGCACCGGCCAGCAGACGCTGCCGCTGTGGATCTTCCAGAACTTCTCGCGGCCGAACCAGCTGCCGATCGTCAACGTCGTCGCGGTGCTGGTCATCCTGCTCTCGATCGTCCCCGTCTACCTCGCCCACCGGCTGACCCGCGAGGAGGGGGGAGCGGCCCCGGCCGGCGGCCGCGCCGCGCAGGCGGAGGGGCTGACGGCACCGTAGAGCGCCGAGCGCGGCGGCGACGTCGCTTGAACGGCACCGCCGGGCACCGTAGGCCGCCTGCGAACGGCGCGGCGAGCCCGCGCGAGCGGCGCCACCGGCTGCCGGGCCGCCTGCGAACGGCGCGGCGAGCCATCTCCGTCTGGAATAGGTGGTCCCTGGGACCAGTGATCCCGGACTGGGGCGGCGGCCGAGGCGCGCAGGGCGGCGCCGGCCACCGCGCGCGGAGCCCGCCCGTTCCCTGCCCTACGCCAGCAGCTCGTCGATGTAGGGGCCGAGCGTGCGGACGATGTCGGCGGCGGTCGCCTCGGGGTCGCCGGTCGGGAGCACGACGTGCGAGATCGCGAGCCGTACCAGCGTCGCCGCCAGCAGCCGGACGCCGTCGCGGTCGGCCTCGGGCCAGTTGGAGCCGATCAGCTCGCTGAGCCGCTCGGTCATCCCGATCAGCAGCGCGCCGCCGCGGACCGTGGCCAGCGCGACCAGCTCTTCGCCCTCCTGGGTCGAGAGCGCCCGCACCATCGGGTGGCTCGAGGCGAGCGAGAGGAACAGCTCGGCGGCGGAGCGCAGCGCCAGCCGCGGATCGGGGGCGCCGGCGGCGACCGCGTCCTCGATCGCGGCGATGAACCGCCCGGCCTCGCGCAGCAGGTAGGCCTGGGCGAGCTCGTCGCGGCCGCCGAACGCGTTGTAGAGGGTCTGGCGGCTGACGCCGGCGCGGCCGGCGATCGCGGCCATCGTCACGTCGCGCCAGCTGTCCTCGGCGAGCGCGGTGCCGACGGCGTCGAGGATCGAGTCGCGCACCAGCATCCGGCTCGCGGCCCGCAGGCCGGTGCCGGCCGTCTCGGTCGCGCTCACCCCGACCCCGCGGCCGCGCTCGCGAGCGGCTCGAAGTCGCGGGCCTCGCGGACGCCGCAGTCGGGGCAGCTCCACTCTCCGGGCACCGCGCTCCACGGCGTTCCCGCCGCGAAGCCCTCGCGCGGGGCGCCCTCGGCGACGACGTAGGTGTAGCCGCAGCCGGGGCAGCGGTGGGCCGGGGCGCCGCCGCCGGCCGCCGGCTGAGATCGATCTTCGTCAACCAACGGTTGACCGGCATCGACCTCGGCGGAGGCGGAGGCGGAGGGAGAGACGGGGGCGGAGGCGGAGGCAGAGGCGGAGGCGGAGGGTGCAGCCGCGAGCGACGCGTGCGCTCCCCACCTCGCGATCAGCTTCTCGCGTTTGCTCGGCTGCAGGTTGGCGAGCGTGACGTCACCGCCGTAGTGAGCGATCACCTTCGGGTCCATGATTCGCCGCCACAGCGGCGTCGCGTAAGCGAGCACGATCATCGTCGCGTAGCCCGACGGCAGCTCGGGCAGGTCGTCGTAGTGGCGCAGCGCCTGGTAGCGGCGGACCGGGTTGGCGTGGTGGTCGGAGTGCCGCTGCAGGTGGTAGAGGAAGACGTTGGAGGCGATGTTGTTCGAGTTCCACGAGTGCTCGGGGCGGCAGAGCTCGTAGCGGCCCCTGCCCTCGTCCCACTGCCGGCGCAGGCCGTAGTGCTCGAGGTAGTTGACGACCTCGAGCAGCGAGAAGCCGATCGCCGCCTGCACGACGAGCCACGGCAGTACCTCGATTCCGAAGCCGAGGCAGAGCGCCGCGAACAGCGCCACCGTCATCGCCCAGGCGTTGAGGACGTCGTTGTGGACCGTCCAGAAACGCCTACCGGCACGGTCGAGGCGGACGCGCTCGAGCCGCAGGGCGGAGCGCAGCGAGCCCCAGACGGTGCGCGGCAGGAACGCCCAGAAGCTCTCGCCGAGCCGCGAACTCGCCGGGTCCTCGGGGGTCGCGACGCGGACGTGGTGGCCGCGGTTGTGCTCGATGAAGAAGTGGCCGTAGCCGCTCTGGGCGAGCGCCAGCTTCGACAGCCGGCGCTCGCCCGCCTTCGTCTTGTGGCCGAGCTCGTGAGCGGTGTTGATCGCGATGCCCGAGACCATCGCGACCGAGAACGCGAGCCCGAGGCTCTCGACGAAGCCGAGCTCGCCGCTCACCCACCAGGCGCAGGCGAAGACCAGCGAGGCGAGCTGCAGCGGCAGGAACAGGTAGATGCACCAGCGGTAGTAGCGGTCCTGCTCGAGCCACCTGATCGCCGAGTCGGGCGGGTTCGCCGAGTCCTTGCCGATCACCAGGTCGAAGGCCGGGATCACCGCGAAGACGAGGAACGGCCCGAACCACCAGAAGACGCCGAGGCCGGTGACCGCGACCAGCCCCCAGGCGATGAACGGGATCAGCGGCACGACCAGTCCGAGCAGCCACAGGTAGCGCTTCGGATCGTGCCAGGCGGCCCTGAGCTCGGGCCGCGGCTCGGCGGTGGCGGCTTCCATGTTCGGCATCCCTCCTCGGCTGACTCTTGACAGAACGACTTACGTTGTCAACGAGCTTTACATGTAGCGTCGCTCTGTCAAGTGATCCCGGTCACGCTCCGCGGCCTCTTCGTGGTGCTCGATCCGCGGCAGCACCCAGCGGGTCAGCAGCAGCAGCACGACCATCGCCAGCGCCCCGGCCCAGATCAGCGGGTCGGTCGGGGAGATGTCCTCGAGCCGGCTGCCGAGCAGGACGAAGATCGCGGTCAGCGGCAGGTAGCCGACCGCGGTCGTCCAGACGAAGGTGCGCAGCGGCACCCCGGCCGAGCCGAGCACGTAGGAGCTGATGCTGAACGGGATCACCGGCACCAGGCGCAGCGCGATCAGCAGCACCGGCCCGCCGCGCTCGACGGCGCGCTCCCAGCGCAGGAAGCGGTCCTCGCGCAGCAGCTTCAAGAGCAGCGGCCGGCCGCCGTAGTTGCCGATCTGGTGGCAGAGGACGCCGTTGAGGATCCACGCCAGCATCATCAGCGGCAGGCCGACCCAGAACCCGTAGACGTAGCCGGCGGCGGCGTTGAGGATCTCGGCCGGGTAGAAGATCACCGCGTGGGCGAGGGCGAGGATGATCACGACGACGTAGCCGCTGGCGCCGAGGTCGTTGAGATCCTCGCGCAGCGACCCGGTGTCGCCGCTGAGCGCGTCGCCGATCGCGCTGCGCAGCGGCTCGACCAGCAGCACGATCGCGACGACGATCGCGGCGGTCAGAAGCGACGCCAGCAGCATCAGCCGCGACGAGGGGTCGTCGCCGGGCAGCTCGCCCGGCCGCGGCTCGAGGTGCTCCTCGGGCGTGGACATCGGCGGAGTCTCCCCGAAGCCGGCGGGTAGCATCGGCGACCCCGCAGTGGCCACCCCGAGGGAGCAGCAACGATGGCACTCGTCGACGACCTGATCGCGGGCCCGGCCGCCCGGCTCGGCGCCGCCGCGCAGAACGCGCTCGAGGTGGCGCGCTTCGGCGGGCTCGAGACCGACGAGCAGCCGTCGCCGTTCGAGGTCGTCTCGACGCGGCCGGTCTACCGGCTGCGCCGCTACTTCGCGGACGCCGGCAACGGCTCGGGGACGAGCGCCGGGGCGCGCTCGCGGCGACCGCCGCTGATCCTGATCCCGCCGATGATGCTCGACGCCGACATCTACGACGTCGCGCCCTCGACCAGCGCCGTCGCGATCCTGCACGAGGGCGGCGTCGCCCCCTGGGTCGTCGACTTCGGCGCGCCCGAGCGCGAGGAGGGCGGGCTCGAGCGCTCGCTCAACGACCACGTGCTCGCGATCGACGAGGCGATCGAGCGGGTCCGGGCCGAGACCGGGCGCGAGCGCGTGCACATCGGCGGCTACAGCCAGGGCGGCATGTTCTGCTACCAGGTCGCCGCCTTCCGCCGCTCCGAGGGAATCGACTCGATCGTCGTCTTCGGCAGCCCGGTCGACACCCGCGGCACGCTCTCCTTCGGACTGCCCGAGGAGGCGGCGATCGCCGCCGCCGCGTTCCTCGCCGAGCACGTCTTCGCGACCAGCGGCGTCCCCGCCTGGCTCAGCCGCACCGGCTTCCGGCTGATGGACCCGGCGAAGTCGCTGCGCCAGCGGCTCGCCTTCGTCCGCCAGCTGCACGACCGCGAGGCGCTGCTGCCGCGCGAGCGCCAGCGCCGCTTCCTCGAGGCCGACGGCTGGGTCGCCTGGCCGGGCCCGGCGCTGGCCGACGTGATCCGCCAGTTCGGCGTCCACAACCGGCTCGTCTCCGGCGGCTTCGTGATCGAGGACCGCCTGGTCACGCTCGCCGACATGACCTGCCCGATCCTTGCCTTCGTCGGCGAGAGCGACGAGATCGCGCCCGCCCGCTCGGTCCGGGCGGCGCGCTGGGCGGCGCCCCGCTCCGACGTCTACGAGGTCGCGCTGCGAGCCGGCCACTTCGGGCTCGTCGTCGGCTCGAATGCGGTCGAGACGACCTGGCCGACCGTCGCCGCCTGGCTCGCCTGGCGCGATGGCGACGGCGAGCTGCCCGCCAACGTCGTCCGGATCGAGGACGAGATCGAGCGGCCCGAGGGCGGCCCGGGGGCGCTCGACCGGCTCGGCGCCGGCACCCAGCTGGCGCTCGGGGCCGGGCTCGGCGCGGCCCGCGGGCTCGCCGGCGCGGCGATCGGCGCGACCCGCACCGTGCGCCAGATCGTCGGCGAGACCGCGAGCCAGCTCGAGCAGCTCAACCGGCTCGGCCGGGTCGGCGCGCGGACGCGGATCTCGATGGGCCTGCTGATGGACGAGCAGGCCGAGCGCGCCCCCGACGACGTCGTGCTGCTGTTCGCCGACCGCGCCCACACCCAGCGCGAGGTCAAGGAGCGGGTCGACAACGTCGTTCGCGGCCTGCTCGAGATCGGGGTCCGCCAGGGCGAGCACGTCGCCGTCCTGATGGCGACCCGGCCGAGCGCGCTGACGGTGGTCTCGGCGCTGAACCGGCTCGGCGCGGTGGCCGTGCTGATGCGGCCCGACGGCGATTCCGAGCGTGAGGCCGAGCTCGGCCGGGCGAGCCGGATCATCGCCGACCCCCAGAACGCCGAGGCGGCGCAGGCGGCGACCGACCTTCAGGTCTACGTGCTCGGCGGCGGCGGCGAGCAGCGAGAGCTGGCCCGCGGGCTGATCGACATGGAGCGGATCGATCCCGATGCGGTCGCCGTCCCGGCCTGGTTCGAGCCGAACCCCGGCCTGGCGGGCGACCTCGCCTTCATCCTCTTCAGCGGCAGCGGCGACCGCACCCTCGCCAACCGGATCACCAACCGCCGCTGGGCGCTGTCGGCGTTCGGCACCGCCTCCTCGGCCGCGCTCGACGACGACGACACGATCTACAGCGCCCAGCCCGTCTATCACCCCTCGGCGCTGCTGATGAGCGTCGGCGGCGCGATCGCCGGCGGCTCGCGGCTTGCGGTCGCCTCCGAGTGGGAGCCGGAGATCTTCTGGGACGAGGTCCGGCGCTACGGGGCGACGATCGTCTCCTACACCTGGGCGATGCTCGACGAGATCGCCGAGGCGCCGCCGCACCCCGGCGAGCGCCACCACCCGGTGCGGCTGTTCATCGGCTCGGGGATGCCGGCCGGGCTCTGGCGCCGGGTCAGCGAGCGCTTCGCGCCCGCCCGCGTGCTCGAGTTCTACGCCTCGACCGAGGGCGACGCGGTGCTCGTCAACGTCAGCGGCAGCAAGCCCGGCTGCAAGGGCCAGCCGCTGCCGGGCAGCGCCGAGGTCCGGATCGCGCGCTGGGATCCGGCCGACCGCCGCCTCGACGAGGGCCCCGACGGCTTCGCCGTCACCTGCGCCAAGCACGAGGCCGGGATGCTGCTCGCCCGCGTCCGCCCCGACCAGATCGGGACCGGCGAGGGCGTCCTGCGCGGCGTCTTCGAGCCCGGCGACGCCTGGCTCGAGACCGGCGACCTGTTCCGCCGCGACGCCGACGACGACTACTGGCTGATCGACTTCACGTCGTCGCTGATCCGGGGCGCGAGCGGCGTCGTTCCCTCGGGCCCGATCCAGGACGCGCTGGGCTCGATCGACGCGGTCGCGCTCGCGGTCGCCTACGGGGTGCCGGTCGGCGACGGCCCGGCGCAGATCCCGTGCGCCGCGGTGACCCTGCGCGAGGGGCGCGAGCTGACCGCCGCCGACCTCGAGCTGGCGATGACCGATCTCGGCGACGGCGGCATCCCCTGGGTCGTCCGCGTCGTCGCCCGGATCCCGCTGACGACCTGGTACCGGCCGCTGACGAAGCCGCTGCGCGACGAGGGCCTCAAGGTCGGCACCCGGGCGAGGCCGGCCTGGTACTGGGACCCGAAGAAGGGCGGCTACCGGAAGCTGAGCAAGGCCGCGATCGCGCGGCTGCTCGACGGTGGCTGAGAGCGATCGTGCGCCGCTCGCTGGTCCGGCGCGCGATCGGCTGCTCGCCGCCGGACCGGCTCGCCACCTAGCCTGGGCGCAATGCGGATCCTGTTCGTCTGCCTCGGCAACATCTGCCGCTCGCCGACCGCCGAGGGCGTCGTCCGGCAGCGGCTGCGGTCGGCCGGGCTCGGCGACGACGTCGACGTCGAGAGCGCCGGCACCGGCGGCTGGCACGTCGGCGATCCGCCGGACGAGCGGGCGAGCGCGGCGGCGCGGGCGCGGGGGATCGCGCTCGAGGGCCGGGCGCAGCGGTTCGAGCCCGACCACTTCGACGAATTCGACCTGATCCTGGCGATGGACCGGCAGAACCTCGCCGCGATGCGCGCGCTCGCGCCCGGCCCCGGCGCCGAGGACAAGCTGCGGCTGTTCCGCGAGTTCGATCCCGAGGCGGTCGCGGCCGGCGACCTCGAGGTCCCCGACCCCTACTACGGCGGCGAGGACGGGTTCGAGGACGTCCTCGACATCGTCGAGCGCGCCGCCGACGGCCTCGTCGCCGAGATCCGCGCCGCCCGGATGGATCGGCCGGCGGGGAGCGGCTAGCCCGTGGACGAGCGGGCGCTGCTCGACGCCGCGGCCCGCGCGCTCGGGCGTCCGATCGCGCGCTCGGACCGGGTCGGCGGCGGCGACATCAACGACGCCTGGCGGCTCGAGCTCGAGGACGGCGGCCGCGCCTTCATGAAATCGCGGGCCGGCGCGCCCGCGGACGAGTTCGGGGCCGAGGCCGCGGGCCTGCGCTGGCTCGGCGAGCCGGGCGGCCTGCCGGTGCCCGAGGTCCTGGCGGTGCTCGACGAGGACGGCGCCGCCCGCGGCCTCGTCCTCGCCTGGGTCGAGCCGGGAGCGCTCGGCGGCGGCGCCGAGGAGGAGCTCGGCCGCGGCCTGGCGACGATCCACGCGGCCGGGGTCGGGGCCGGCGGCTTCGACGCGCTGCCCCCCGGCTCGCCGCGGACCGAGCTCCGGTTCGGCGGCGGCGAGGTCGAGTCGTTCGGGGGCGAGACCTGGGCCGAGGTCTACGCCGGCCGGATCGAGCGGCTGGCCCGCGCCGCCGCCGGCCGCGGCGCGATCTCGGAGCGCTGCGCGGCGCTGCTCGAACGGGTGCGCGCCCGGCTCGCCGAGCTCGCCGGCCCCGACGAGCGCCCGGCCCGCATCCACGGCGACCTGTGGAGCGGCAACGTGCTCGCCGGCAGCGACGGCCGCCCCTGGCTGATCGACCCGAAGGCGCACGGCGCCCATCGCGAGATGGACCTGGCGATGCTCGACCTGTTCGGCTCGGTCCCGGCCCGCACGCTCGCCGCCTACGAGGAGGTCTGGCCGCTGGCCGCCGGCCGCGACGAGCGGGTCCCGCTCTGGCAGCTGCAGCCGCTGCTCGTCCACGCGATCCTGTTCGGCGGCTCCTACGGCGCCGCCGCCGAACGGGTGGCGGCGCGCTACGCCTGACGGCCCGGTCGAGTCCGCGGGCCGTCCGGCGCCGGCCCGATCGCGCTAGCGTCGCCCGCATGCGGTACTCCGACGCGGAGCTCGAGCGCCGTGTGCGCGCCGGCCTGCGGGCGGAGATCGAGCTGTTCGGCTCGAGCTCGCCCACGGCGTCGGTCCTCCGCCGCGGCGGCGTGATCGCCTCGGTCTCGCCGGCGACTCCGGAGCGCTCGCTGTTCAACTCGGTCTACGCCGACGATTCCGCCGAGCTGCCGGGCCTGCTCGACGAGCTCGAGGCGAACTACGCGGCCGCCGGCGTGCGCGCCTGGACGGTCTGGCTGCCGGCCGGCGATCCGGTCGGCTCCGAGCTGCTGTCGGCACGCGGCCACGAGCTCGACGCGGCGCCGCGCTCGATGGGCCTGGCGCTCGCCGACCTCCGGCCGCCGGAGCGTGAGCCTGCGGCCGGCGTCGAGATCCGTCCCGCCCGCGACCTCGCCGAGGTCGGCGCCGTCAACGACGCCGCCTACGGCCTCGACCGCGTCTGGGCGACGGCGCTCTCGGGCGAGCCCAGCGTCCCGGTGCGCTGGCTGGTCGCCGCCGAGGGCGACCGCGCGGTCGCCTGCGCCGGCGAGATCGACTTCGGCGACGACGCCTGCGTGACCGGGGTCGCGACCGATCCCGATCGTCAGCATCGCGGCCTCGCCTCGCTGCTGGTCGCCGGCCAGCTCAGCGCCGCCGCCGAGCGCGGCCTCGGCACCGCGACGCTGCAGGCGAGTCGCGCCGGCGCCCCCGTCTACGAACGGCTCGGCTTCCGCGACGTCGGCAACACCGAGATGTGGGAGAAGCGCGGCGACGGGCTCTAACCTCGGGCGCGATGGACCTGCAGGCGCTCGACTCGCTGCTCGCCGAGCGCGGCGAGCCCACGTTCCGCTCGCGCCAGGTCTGGGAGTGGCTGGCGCGCGGCGCGAGCGGCTACGAGCGGATGACCAACCTGCCGGCGGCGCTGCGCGCGACGCTCGCCGCCGAGCTGCCGATCTCGACGCTAGCGCTCGAGCGCGAGGCGGTCTCCCGCGACGGCACCCGCAAGGCGCTGTTCGCCGCCGCCGACGGGCGGCCGCTGGAAACGGTGCTGATGAGCTACCGCGACGGCCGCCGTTCGGTCTGCCTCTCGAGCCAGTCCGGCTGCCCGCTCACATGCAGCTTCTGCGCGACCGGGCGGATGGCGTTCGGCCGCAACCTGACCGCCTCGGAGATCGTCGACCAGGCGCTGCACTTCCGGCGCCGCGGCGAGGTGAACCACTGCGTGTTCATGGGGATGGGCGAGCCGCTGATGAACCTCGACGCGGTGATCGCGGCCTGCGAGCGGCTGCCCGACGTCGGGATCGCGACCTCGCACACGACGATCTCGACCGTCGGCTGGCTGCCGGGGATCGAGCGGCTCGCGACCGAGGGGCCGCGGGTGCGGCTGGCGCTGTCGCTGCACGCCGCCGAGCCGGGCCTCCGCAGCGAGCTGATGCCGGTCAACGACCGCTACCCGCTCGACGACGTCCTCCAGGCCTGCCTGCGCTGGCGCCGGCACCAGCGCAAGCGCGTTTACATCGAGTACCTGATGCTCGACGGGACCAACGACGATCCCGAGCAGGCGCTGGTGCTCGCCGAGGCGCTGCGCCCGCACGAGGCGTTCAAGGTCAACCTGATCCCGTTCAACCCGACCCCCGGCGACTACGGCGGCAGCTCCGAGGCCCGGATCGCCGCCTTTCGCTCGGTCCTGCAGCGCAGCGGCCTGCCGACGACCGTGCGGCTGACCCGCGGCCGCGACATCGCCGCGGCCTGCGGCCAGCTCGCGGCCGCCCCGGCCGGAGCGGGAGCCGTCGCCTCGGCCGTTCCCGGCGAGAGCGCCGGCGGCTGACCAGCGCTCTCCGTCTGGAATCGGTGCTCCCTGAGACCACCGATTCCAGACGCAGGCCGCGAGCTACTGCGAGATCTGGCCGCACCTCGACTGGGCGGCGACGCAGGCCGCGAGCTACTGCGAGATCTGGCCGCAGCTCGACCGGGCGGCGACGCGGGCCGCGAGCTACTCCGAGATCTCCACCCGCTCGATCCGCTGCGGCTCGACCGGGCGGTCGCCGGGGCCCTTCTCGACGCCCTCGATCGCGTCGACGGCCTCCATGCCGCCGCTGACGCGGCCGAAGACGGTGTGCTTGCCGTCGAGCCAGGGAGCCTCGTCGACGGTGACGATGAAGAACTGGGAGCCGTTCGTGTCCGGGCCCGCGTTCGCCATCGCCAGCGCGCCGCGGACGACCTTGTGCTCGTTGATCTCGTCCTCGAACGTGTAGCCGGGCCCGCCGGTGCCGGTCCCCTCCGGGCAGCCGCCCTGGATCATGAAGTCGGCGATCACGCGGTGGAAGATGAGGCCGTCGTAGAAGCCCTGGCCGGCGAGGTCCTTGAAGTTCTGGACCGTCTTCGGCGCCTGCTCATCGTGGAGCTCGAGCTCGATCGGTCCCTGGCTGGTGTGCATCGTGGCTGTTGACATGGATCCAGCGTAGATCAGCGCCCGCGGTCGCAGCGGCCGCGGGTTACAGCGGCTACGGGGTCGCGGCGGCCGCGGGCCGTCGCGGCGCCCAGCTACCATCCGCCGCCGCGGTGCGGCGGCCCGCCGCCGACGCGGCGCCACCGCGACTTCTTCCGGGCCCGACTGTTGCACGAGCGAATGGGCAAAGCCACGCCAGCCACGATGCGCAGGCGCCGCCTCGCGGTCGCGATCAGCGCCTGCGCGCTGATCGCCGCCGGCGTCGCGCTCAGCACCCGGGCCGAGCCCGGCGCCGCCCAGCGCGCCAAAGCGGGCAGCCACGGCGGCAAGGACGGCAAGGGAGGCAAGAACAGCAAGGGGGGCAAGAACGGCAAGGGAGGCAGGGACGGCAAGGGCGGCAAGAACGGCAAGGGCGGCAAGAAGCACAAGCGGTCGAAGCTGCCGAACATCGTCATGGTGATGACCGACGACCAGGCACCGTCGGCGGTGCTGCCGGAGGCGATGCCGAACCTGTTCACGCGGCTGATGCCGCGCGGCACGACGTTCAGCGACTACATCGTCACGACGCCGCTGTGCTGCCCCGCGCGCGCCGCCTACATGACCGGTCAGTACGGCCACAACAACGGGGTCCTGCGCAACGCCTACAACGACCTGCACCAGAAGCGCAACGTGCTGCCGAACTGGCTCAAGTACGCGGGCTACAAGACCGCCCACGTCGGCAAGTTCCTGAACGGCTACGAGCAGGGCAAGCTCGGCCCGGCGGCGGTCGCCCCCGGCTTCGACCGCTGGTTCACGGTGCTCGAGAAGCGCCGCTACTACAACTGGAAGGCGTCCAAGAACGGCAAGGTCCGCCACTACGGGACCGACGACAACGACCAGTTGACGAAGGTGACCAGCGACTTCGCCGTGCGCTGGACCAAGCGCCTGGCGAAGAAGAAGGCGCCGTTCTACATGCAGGTCGACTACTACGCGCCGCACACCTCGACCGGCCGCGACAGCCGCTGCGCCTCGAGCCCGGTGCCGGAGCCGATCGACGAGCACCGCTTCGACAACTACCCGCTGCCGATCCCGCCCAACTTCAACGAGGTCGACGTCTCCGACAAGCCCTCCAACATCCGTAGTCGCGGCTTGCTCACGACCGACGATACGGCCGCGATCACGCGCCGCTATCGCTGCACCCTGGAGGCCGTCTACGGGATCGACCGCGGCATCGGCCGGATGATCGACGCGGTCAAGCGCAAGAAGGAGCTCGCCCGCACCGTCTTCATCTTCACCTCCGACAACGGCTACTTCTACGGCGAGCACCGGATCCCGAAGGGCAAGCCGGACCCCTACGAGGAGAACATCAACATGCCGCTGACGATCGTGGTCCCGCCGCGGTTCCGCGATCGCGCCCCGGTCGTCCCGACCTCGGACGCGCCGGTCGCCAACATCGACCTCGCGCCGACGATCCTCGACCTCGCCAAGACCGATGCCTGCCGGACGAAGCGGATCTGCCGGACGATGGACGGGCGCTCGCTGCTGCCGATCCTCGACGGCGAGGGCGGCTTCCCGAGCCCGCGGCCGATCGGCATCGAGCTCTACGACTGCGACTACCGCGGCGTCCGCTACGACCAGAAGATCTACATCGAGTACTCGGCGCTCAACCCGTACGGGAACTGCGTCGACATCGACACCGAGTACTACGACCTGCGGGCCGATCCGTGGCAGCTCGACAACGGCTTCCCGGCCGCGCCGGGCAGCCCGACGGCGGGCTGGATCGATCGGCTGAAGACGCTCGAGGGCGAGATCACCGACTGCGCCGGGATCAGCGGCCGCGACCCCGAGCCGGCCAGCGGCCACTACTGCGGCTGACGCCGGGGCGCGGCCTGAGCCTCACGCAGCCGGCGCCCGCCAACGGCGACCGACCCGTCGCGGCGCCCGCCAACGGCGACCGACCCGTCGCGGCGCCGGCCACGGCGACCGGCGCGCCCTGTGCCGATCCGTACTAGGCTGCCACCGACTTGGGAGCGGATCGCGGGAGAGGGAGGAGCCGGCGAGTCGCCTGGGCGGCGGCGCTCGCCGCTGCGACCGTGGCGCTGATCGGCGCCGCCCCGGCCGCGGCGACCTTCCCCTACACGCGCGCCGGCGGCGACCCCACCGATCCGACCGACCTCTACCTGAACGCGGGCGCGGTCCCGACCGACCTCGGCGGCAACGAGTTCAAGTTCGCGGCGACGCCGGACCCCGCGAACACGACCAACAACGCGCTGCCGGTCGAGCTCGGCGGCGTCCGCGGCGCCCATGTCGTCGATGACGACGCCGGTGTCTCGACCGCGTTCGAGACGACGACCGGCCGTCCCGACGTGACGATCGCGATCCTCGACTCGGGGATCAAGTGGAACGACGCGGGCGCGATGGCCGACCTGCGCAAGAAGACGCGGCTGAACCGGGGCGAGCTGCCGAAGCCGCGCAACGACGGCCTCGCGACGGCGAACGAGCCCGGCGCCGACTGCTCCGGCGCCGGCCCCTACACGAACGCCGGCGCCTGGGACCTGAACGGCGACGGCGTCTTCAACCTGATCGATTACGGCTGCGACGGGCGGGTCGAGCGCGACACCGCCAAGGGCGTCGGGCCGCCGGGCGTGTTCGAGCCGCAGGACGTGCTGATCGCGTTCAGCGACGGCAGCGACGACGACGGCAACGGCTACGTCGACGACATCGTCGGCTGGGACTTCCTCGACGACGACAACGACCCCTACGACGACGTCCGCTACGGCCACGGCACCGGCGAGGCCCGCGACTCGATCGCCGAGGCCGACAACGGCGGCGACGTCGGCGCCTGCCCGAACTGCATGGCCACCTACCTGCGGGTCGGCGACAGCTTCGTCGCCGACGTCAGCCGGTTCGGGGCCGCGGTCACCTACGCCACCGACAACGGCGCCAACGTCGTCCAGGAGGCGCTCGGGACGCTGAACAACTCGAGCCTCGCGCGGCAGGCGGTCGACTACGCCTACCGGCACGGCGTCGTCGTCATGGCGTCGGCCGCCGACGAGGCCGCCCAGCACAACAACTGGCCCTCGACGCTGCCGCACGTGATCGTTGCCAACTCGGTCACCCGGAGCGACGAGCCGGCGCCGAACCGCTCCTACCTCGCCTTCAACGGCTGCACGAACTTCAGCGCCAAGATCACGATCGCGATCCCGAGCACGAGCTGCTCCTCGAACGCGGTCGGCCTCGCCGCCGGCTACGCCGGTCTGATCTACAGCGCCGCGCTCAACGCCCGCGATGCCGGCGCCCTCGGCGCCTATCCCGACGGCTCCGCCTGCCGGCTGACCGACGGCGACCTCTGCCCGATCACGCCGAACGAGATCCGCCAGGTGATGGCCTCGGGAAGCTACGGTGGCAGCGGCCAGGTCGACGACGTCGACTTCGCCGGCTCGCCGCCGGGCTCGGCCAACGAGCCCTCCTGCTCGCCGGCGCCGCTCGCCGGCTGCACCAGCCCTTACGGTCCCTCCGGGTCGCTCCGCGACCAGGTCGACGCCAACCGCCCGGCGCTCGGCAGCCCGCCGTTCGCGGGCTCGAGCTACCCGGCGCGCAGGGGCTTCGACCAGTTCTACGGCTACGGCCGCGCGAACATCAACCGCGCCGTCGACGCCGTCGTCGACGATCCGGCTTCGCCCTCGTCGACGTCGCTGCCGCCCGAGGCGGAGATCCTCGCGCCCGAGTGGTTCGCCGAGGTCGATCCCCGGCAGGCGCGAGTCCCGGTCGAGGGCGAGGTCTTCGCCCGCGGCGCCCCCTACCGCTGCGAGCTGCTCGTCGCCCCCGGCCAGTACCCCAACAACGGCCTGGTGACCGACACCCCGCCCGGTGATTTCGAGCCCGTCGGCGGCGGCTACTGCGACGGCTCGACCGTCCACTCCGGCGCCGCCGCGGCGGCGCTGCACCGCGGCACCCTGGGGACGATCGACGTCGCCGCGCTCAAGGCGCGGTTCCCCGCCGGCACCGACTTCGCCGGGCCGATCCCGCAGCCGCGCGCGGCAACCGGCAACGGCCGCCCGTTCTTCGCCCCGCACGCGTTCACCCTCAAGGTCGTGGTCACGCCGACGACCGGCCCG
The DNA here is from genome assembly GCA_964497825.1 of uncultured Conexibacter sp. Classification (GTDB taxonomy): domain Bacteria; phylum Actinomycetota; class Thermoleophilia; order Solirubrobacterales; family 70-9; genus RHKX01. The sequence goes on along the minus strand of CAZCFA010000047.1, from coordinate 4,081 downwards.
GCGCGCAGCGGCGAGGACCGGCGCAGCGCCTACCTGCACCACGACCGCGACCTGCTCGACGGCTTCCCGCGCTCGATCCAGCCCGGCGGCCGGCTCGGCGGCGGCGCGCCGAGCGCCGACGGCGACTCCTCGCCGGCGTTCGCCGACCTCGACGGCGACAACCGCAACGAGCTGATCCTCGCCACCGCCGACGGCTTCGTGCACGCGATCCGCCGCGACGGGTCGGAGCTGCCGGGCTGGCCGGTGCGGGGTGACCGGCCGGGCTTCGTCGCCTCCCACCTCGGCGGCCGCGCCTACGCCGGCGGCGAGGTCGGAACCGATCTCGGCGGCGCGATCCTCGGCGCGGTCGCGGTCGGCGATGCCGACGGCGACGGCGTCCCCGAGGTCTACGCGGCCGATGCCGAGGGCAAGGTCTACGGCTGGAGCCCGAGCGGCGAGCGGGTCTTCACCGAGAGCTCGCGGCCGGCCTTCTCGGGCAAGCCGCTGGCGCCGTTCGAGAACGTCCGCGACGGCGACACCAACCGGACCCAGCACGGCTTCTTCGGGGCGCCGGTGCTTGCCGACCTCGACGGCGACGGCGACGAGGAGATCGTCGCGGCGGCGATGGACCGGCACGTCTACGCCTGGGACGGCGACGACGCCGATCCCGATGCGGTCGGCGGCGCCGCCGCGCAGCCCGGCTTCCCGGTCCTCGTCGTCGATCCGGCCAAGGTGCAGTCGGTGGCGCCGCAGACGCACGCGATCAGCTTCCGCGGCGACGCCGGCTCGTTCCAGCAGGGGGCGATCATCGACACCCCCGCCGTCGGCGACATCAGCGGCGACGGCCGTCCCGAGATCGTCGTCGGGACCAACGAGGAGTACGACGAGCCGGCCAACCTCGGCAACCCCGGTGGGCTCGGGCTGCTGATCGCGAGCGGGTTCGTCGATCCCGGCAACACGCGCGTCTACGCGCTCAGCGCCGACGGCGACCGCGACGGCAACCCGCTTCCCAGCGACGCGATCGTTCCCGGCTGGCCGTTCAGGCCGGGCATGCTGCTGACCGAGCTGCTGCCGATCGTCGGCGAGGGCGTCGCCGGCCCGCCCGTGATCGCGCCGGTGAGCTGCCCCAGCGGCGGCCCCGGCAGCAAGGTCGGCGTCGCGTCGGCGGCCGGACCCGGCTACGTGGTCAACGGTGACGGCAGCTCCTGCCTCGGGCAGACCGCCGGCCGCGACAACGCGCTCGGCAGCGACGTCCCCGGCGGCCTGACGGTGACCGACTCACCGATCTTCCCGGCGGTGGGCAACCCGGCTTTCGGCGCGGCCGGGACGGGCGCCGACGCCGAGCATCCGTCGTTGGTGCTCTCGGCGATCGGCCTGTACCGGGCGCTCGACCTGGACCTGCCCGAGTACCAGGGCGGCCAGGACGTCGTCGGCGCCTGGGATCCGTCGACGGGGCAGCTGCGTGGCGGCTACCCGGTGACGATGAACGACCTGCAGTTCCTGACCGGGCCGGCGGTTGCCGACGTCGACGGCGCCGGCGGCGAGGAGACGCTGGCCGGCAGCTCGAGCGCCGACCTCGCCGCCTACGACGCCGCCGGGGCGCCGCTGCCCGGCTGGCCGAAGCTCTCGACCGACTGGACGGTGGCGACGCCGTTGATCGGCAGCTTCGGCACGATCGACAGCGACGGCGACGCCCGCAAGGTCGTCGTCGGTGTGACCCGCTCGGGCTACGTCCACGCCTACGGCACGGGCGCCCCGGCCTGCTCGCCCTCCTCCTCGCCGCGCTTTCACCACGACAACGCCAACTCCGGCGACTACGCGCGCGACGCGGTCCTGCCCGGGGTCGCGACCGGGGTCGGCACCAACGACGACCGCACCCGCGTCCATCTCAAGGCTCCCGGCGACGATCTGCTCTGCGGCCGCGCCGACCACTACGAGCTGGCGACGGCGAACGGGCCGGTCGACTCGGTCGGCTTCGAGGCCGCCAAGGCGGTCAAGCCGAAGGGCGTGCCGGCGCCGGCGGCGCCGGGCGAGCTCCAGCGCTTCAAGGTCCCCGTGGGAGCGAAGCGGTTCCTCGCGATCCGCGCCGTCGACGAGCAGGGCAACGTCGGCCGCACGGTCTCGATCCGGGTGAAGCCGAACCCGAAGAGCAGCGGCAAGGCGTGCAAGCTGCGGCTGCGGGGGAGCAGGCGCGGAGATCGCCTGCGGGGCACCAGCCGCGGCGATCGCATTCGCGGCCGCGGCGGCAACGATCGGATCAAGGCTCGCGGCGGCGACGACTGCGCCGCCGGCGACGGCGGCCGCGACCGGGTCAGCGGCGGCGGCGGCGACGACAAGCTCGAGGGCGGCGGCGGCCGCGATCGCATCAAGGGCGGCGGCGGTGAAGACCGGATCAAGGGCGGCGGCGGCGGCGACCGGCTCTTCGGCGGCGGCGGCCGCGACCGGATCAAGGCCCGCGGCGGCGGCCGCGACCGCATCAACTGCGGCGGCGGCCGCGACCGAGTGACCGCCGACCGCCGCGATCGCGTCGCCGGCAACTGCGAGAAGGTGAAGCGGCGGCGCTGAGTGAAGCGGCGGCACTGACGCCGCCCGCCGGCGAGTTGCGGCGACCGCCCGGCGGGCTGCGGATCACCCGGGCTGCGGCGCCCCGCCGGGCTCGCTGCGACCCGCCCGGACTGTTGCGGATCGCATTGCCAGGAGCGAAGCGATCCGCATCGGTCCGGCGGCCTCAGCCGCGGTCGGCGGCCTGCTCGCGTCAGTTCGGCGGACTGTTGCGGATCGCATTGCCAGGGGCGAAGCGATCCGCATCGGTCCGGCGGCCTCAGCCGCGGTCGGCGGCCTGCTCGAGCAGCATCCGGTTGCGCCCCGGCTCGCCCCGCAGTGGCTCGGCGTGGCCGGCGGCGACGATCGCCGGCTCGAGCGCGGCGAGCTTGCGCAGGCTCGTGGCCGCGGCCCTGTGGTCCTGGTTGAAGGCGCGGTTGGGGACGTTCGCCCAGTCGACCGGCTTGAACCTCATCGAGTCGACGAAGTAGACGGTGTCGCTGACGATCGCCAGCCGGTCGCGCTCGCGCCAGAGGCCGATCAGCCCCGGGGCGTGGCCGGGGAAGTGCTTGACCGTGAAGCCGCAGACCTCGTCGCCCTCGACCAGCGTCTCGGCCACCGGGGCGGGGCCGCCGTCCCAGCGCGCGAGCAGCTTCGGATAGATCGCGCGGGGGAAGCGGAAGGGGATCCGATCGAGCTGGAAGTAGTGGTAGCCGCCGTCGCCCTCGACGTCGGCGCGTTCGTCCTCGTGGCAGAGCACCGGGACGGCGAGTGCGGCGGCGACGCCGCGGTGGTCGGCGTGACCGTGGCCGAGCACGATCCGCTTGATCGGTCCGATCGCCTCGGCGGCGGCGCGAACGCCCGCGGTCATCGAGGCGGTGCCGCCGTCGAACAGGGTCACCGTCCCGTCCTGCTCGGCGAGCAGGTAGATGTTCATCGCCTGCCTGAGGTCGCCGGCGTGGCGCCAGACGCCGTCCGCGACCTGCTCGGTGACCGGCTTTAGCGGGTTCTCCATCAGCATCCAGCGTATCCCTAGGCTTTGGGGCGTGCCGACTTCCTGGACCGTGGCGATGGCGATCCTGATCGTCTGCCTGCTGGCGTCGATGGTGATCGCCGCCGTGAAGCTGTAGGCGTCCGATGGCGCGCCGATGCCGCGAACATCCGGGGGACGGCCGCTGATGCCGGGCGAGCCGCAATCGGCGTCGGCTGGCGGCGAAGGCGTCGCAGCCGGCAGCGAACGCGCCCCGGCCGGCGGCGAGCGCGGCCCGATCGGCCGGGAGCCCGCCCCCGCCGGTAGCGATCGCGGCGTGGCCGGTGGCGAGCGCGCCACCTCGGCCGGCGGCAGGCGCGGCTCGGCGAGGAACGAGCGCACCGCCCCGGCCGGCGGCGAGCGAACCGCGGCGCGGGCCGGTGACGAGCGGCTGATGCGGCTCGCGCTCGACATCGCCGCCGCTGCCGCCGAGCACGACGACGTGCCGATCGGCGCCGTCCTCGCCCGCGACGGCGAGGTGATCGCCGAGGGCGCCAACGAGCGCGAGCTGCGTCACGACCCGACCGCGCA